>NZ_JBIAZA010000007.1:0-353586 GCF_042898655.1 Streptosporangium sp. NPDC000396 | reverse complement strand
CGGTTGAAGAGGTTGGTGACGGCGGTCATCAGCAGGATCGAGGCCAGCTGCTGCTCGTCGAAGTGGTCGGCGGCGGTGTCCCAGATCTCGTCGGGGACGGCGTCGGTGCGGTCGGCCAGCCGGGTGGCGGCCTCGGCCAGCTCCAGCGCGGCCCGTTCGGCGTCGGTGTAGTACGGGGCCTCGCGCCAGGCGGCCACCAGGCCGATGCGCTCGTCGCTCTCGCCGAGCTTGCGCAGGTTCTTCAGGCCGTAGTCGACGCAGAAGCTGCAGCCGTTGATCTGGCTGACCCGCAGGTGGATCATCTCCATGAGCTCCTGGGGGAGGCCCTGCGACTGCGCGGCCTTGATGAGCTCCATGATCGGCTTCTGGGCGGCGGGGATGATCGTGGCGGGGTTCTTCATCCGGGCTTCCATGGTGTTTCCTTCGTCTCGGTCGTCTCGGTTGGGGTGAGATCAGAGTGGCTGGCCGGATTGATACATTCGCTATGCGCGCACGATGCGACGGTGATCGGAGGACGATGCTGCGCTTCACCCTTCTGGGTCCCGTCCAGGTGGTCGTCGACGACGCGCCGCTGATGGGCATCGCCCCACGTCACCGGGCTGTTCTGGGCTACCTCCTGCTCAATGCCGGCCGGGTGATCAGCATCGAGCGGCTGATCGACGCGATGTGGGGCTACGACCAGCCCGACACCGCCCGATCGCAGATCCACGCTTCGATCACCGCGATCCGCAAGGTGCTGCGTGGTGCGGGAGCCGTACGGCTCCTTGAGACGCGTGCCGGCGGCTACGTCGCGCAGCCGGAGGCCGGGCAGGTCGACGCGCAGGAGTTCACCGAGCTGGCAGCCGCCGGTGAGCTGCGCAAGGCCCTGGATCTGTGGAGCGGCGAGGCGCTGGAGGACGTGCACGCGCACTACGTCACCGGCGTCCGGGAGCTCTGGAACGACCGGCGGCTGTCGGTGTACGAGCGCCTGGTGGAGGGCGAGCTCGCCGCCGGGCGGCACGGCGATCTGCTCGACGAACTCGCCGCCCAGGTGACCGCCAACCCGCTCCGCGAGAAGCTCAACGGCCACCTCGTCCTGGCCCTGCACCGGGCGGGGCGGCAGGCCGACGCCCTGGCCGCGGCGCGTTCTTACCGTACGGCTCTCGCGGACGAGCAGGGGCTGGATCCCGGGCACGCCTTCACCGAGCTGGAGCGGGCGGTCCTGGCGGATGATCCGGCGTTGCACTTGGCCGACGCGGCGCCGGTGGTTTCCGGCCCGCCGCGTCGCTCCACCTTCCTGCCCTACGACATTCCCGATTTCTCCGGACGGACCGCCGAGCTGGAGCGGCTCGTGGACGAGCATCGCGGGTCGGCGGTCGTCACGATCGACGGCATGGCCGGGATCGGCAAGACCACGCTCGCCGTCCACGTGGCCCATCGGCTGGCCGCCCACCATCCGGACGGCCAGCTCTTCATCGACCTGCAGGCCCACACCGCAGGCCGGGAGCCGGTCGACGCCACTGCCGCGCTGGAGGTCCTCCTCCGCCAGCTCGGGGTGCCCGCCGACCGCATCCCGGTCACACTGGCCGAGCGGAGCGCCCTCTGGCGCGCCGAGCTGGCCGATCGCCGCGTGCTCGCCGTACTCGACAACGCCTTCGACGCCGAGCACGTGCGCCCCCTGCTGCCGGGGCACTCCGACACCCTCGTCCTGATCACCAGCAGGCGGCGGCTCGTCGACCTGGACGGCGCCCACGCGCTGTCGGTCGACGTGCTGGGCGAGGAGGACGCCGCCGAGCTGTTCGAGCGGATCGTGGGCGAACGCGCTCACCACGAGCCGGACGCCGTACGCGAGGTGCTGCAGCTGTGCGGGCACCTCCCGCTCGCCATCCGGATCTCGGCCGCCCGCCTCCAGCACCGCCCGCGCTGGAGCGTGTCCTACCTGGCGGGCCGGCTGCGGGACCGTCGCCGGCTCCTGGACGGGGTGTCGGCGGCCTTCGCCCTCTCCTACGAGCAACTCGATGAGGCCGAGCAGCGCATGTTCCGCCTGCTCGGGCTGGTGCCCGGTCGCGACATCGACCCGTACGGCGCGGCCGCGCTGGCGGGGATCTCGGAGGACGAGGCGGAGGAGCTCCTCGAAGGCCTCCTCGACGCCCACATGCTCCTGCAGCTCGAACCGGGCCGATACACCTTCCACGACCTGCTCCGCGAGCACGCCCGTTCGATCGCCGAGGACGACGGCGCCGTCATGCGGCTGCTCGCCCACTACCTGCACCGCTCCCGCGCGGCGATGGACCGGCTCTTCCCGCACAGCGTCAGCCAGCGGGAGGGCATCCCCCAGCCGGCCGCCCCGATCGCGCCCATCCGTGACGCCGCGGAGGCGATCGCCTGGCTCGACGCCGAGCGCTCCAACATCATCGCGACCGCCGTCCACGGGCCCGAGATCTGCCTGGGCATGCTGTCCCTGGTGATGCGCCCCTACCTCGACGGGCAGGCGCACCACGACGACGCGCTCACGCTCCACACCCTGACGCTCCAGCGCAGCCGCAAGCTCGGCCACCGTGAGTTCGAGGAGCGAGCGCTCACCGACCTGGCGTGGACCTACTGGCGGCTCGGCGAGTACGAGCGCGCAGAGGAGTACGCTCACCAGGCCCTCGACGCGTGCGAGGAGGCCGACGAACGGGCTCGGGCACTGCTCACCCTGGGCAACGTGGCCCTGCGCCGGCGGCAGGACCCGCAGGCGGAGCAGTACCTCAAGCAGGCACTCGACCTCACCCGGATCGGCGTCGACACCTGGGGCGAGGCCCATGTGCTCGGCATCCTCGCCCTTGTCCTTGACCGGGCCGGCCGCCCGGAGGAGGCCCGGCGCCATCTCGACCTGGCACTGGCGCTTCACCGCAAGATCGGCAACCCGGCCGGAGAGGCGATGATCCTCAACCACCTCGGCGTCGTCCTCCGGCACCAGGGCGAGCTCGCTCAGGCACGCGCCCGCCACGAGCAGGCCGCGGCTCTCTACCGCAAGCTCGGCAACACCACCGACGAGGCGGCCGCACTCAACGGGCTGGCCGAGGCGGCGGGCGACCCGGCTCGGGCGGTCGAGGGGCACGCGGCCTCGCTCACGCTCGCCAACCTGACGCGCAACCGGCCGGAGCAGGCGCGTGCTCACGATGGGCTGGCACGCGCCCACCTCGCACTCGGGCACCCAGAGCAGGCTCGTGAGCATGGGCAGGTGGCTCTCGGCCTCTACGGGGAGCTCGGTGTTCCGGAGGCGGAGGAGGTCCGCACCTTCCTGGAACATGCCGGAGAATCCGCAAGGCAGGACCGTCCTCACCTCGTGAGGCCATGAGTGTTCTGCCGCAGGACGGCTCTGGCCGGTTGGTACTTCGGCGATCCGGCCGGGTGCCGTCTGACCTGATCCCGCGCCGTGGCTTTTGCCGCGGGATTCGGAAGGACATGCCGGTGTGAGCATCACGGCGGACCGCCGCGTACGGCTCGACCTTTCACGCATACCATTCAACGGTGGATGTTCTGGAGCAGGAGGTGTGGCAGGCTCGGGCGGAGGCCCACCGGCAACGGGTTGAGGCATGGACGGCGCCGCACCTGGCGCGCAGGGCGAGGGGCGAGATCCATCCCGTCGAGGACTTCCTGTTCACCTACTACGGGCATCGGCCGGCGCAACTGCGGCGGTGGCACCCGGGCGCGGGGGTGCTGCTGAAGGGGGCACGCGACTTCGGCCGCGACTACCTCGACACCTCCGAGGGGGCCACGCTCGACACCGCGGCGCTGATGGACAGGCGCAGGTCCACCGTCGAATGGATCGCGCAGCTGCTGGCCGCCACCGCGGCACGACCGGCGTATCTGGGCTGCTTCGGCCTGCACGAGTGGGCGATGGTCTACAAGACCGCGGAGGTACGGCACGGCGCCTGGCCGCTGCGGCTCAGCGGGGAGGCGATCGCGGAGATCGTGGAGCAACGAGGCGTGCGGTGCAGCCATTTTGACGCGTTCCGCTTCTTCACCCCCGAAGCGCGCCCGCTCAACGTGCTGCAGCCGACACGGCAGCGCCAGCGGGAGCTGGAGCAGCCGGGCTGCCTGCACGCCAACATGGACCTGTATAAATGGGCGCACAAGCTGTCACCGCTGGTGAGCGGTGAGCTGGTCGCCGACTGCTTCGTGCTGGCCCGTGACATCCGCGCCGTGGACATGCGGGCCAGCCCGTACGACCTGAGCCCGCTCGGTTATCGGCCGATCCGGATCGAGACGCCCGAAGGGCGAGCCGAGTACGCCGCCGAACAGCGAGGGTTCGCCGAGCGGGCGCGGACGCAGCGGCAACGTCTGCTCGGCGCCTGCGAACGATTGCTCGCGGGCACTCACCGCCCCCTGGTCCACGGCGACCGGGCATTCGGTCTCCGCCGGATCTCCGGGAGCCGGGGTACGTTGTGACCATGGCCGGAAAATCCGTACCCGAGCGTTTGTCGTGGGCGGTGGAGACGCTGGATCTCGTGCCGTCCGATCGCGTACTGGAGATCGGATGCGGTCGCGGCGTCGCGGCCGTGCTTGTCCTCGACCGTCTCAAGGAGGGCTCCTTCACCGCCATCGACCGGTCGGACAAAGCCGTCGAGGCGGCCATACGGCGCAACAGCGAGAACGTGGCGGCTCGCAAGGCGAGCTTTCTGGTGGCGGCGCTGGAGAACGCCGAGTTCGCCGACGACTCCTTCGACAAGATCTTCTCGGTCAACGTCAACCTGTTCTGGGCGCGTTCCTCGAAGAGGGAACTCACCGCCCTCCGGCGCTGGCTGGCTCCTGGCGGGAGTCTTCATCTGTTCTGGGAGCCGCCCGGGGCGGGGCAGGCGAGGGAGATCGCCGCCAGGGTGGTGCCGTTCATGGAAGAGCACGGCTTCAAGACCACTACGCTGACCGGCCAGACCTCCACCTCGGCCGGCCTGATCTGCATCTTGGCAAGGCTTTTCTGATGCACAGTCGTTGACAGTCGATCCCTGTGTTGCTGCTAGGGTTGATGATCTCAGATCCGCACCCTTCTCCTGGTGGCCGTGGGGGCAACGCCGAAGCGCATGCCCGGCCGCCGGTCAAGGCGCAAGATCTCCGCTGACATGTTGGAGGGTCTTGCCATGGGTGAAATCAAGCGGATCAGCAAAGCGCGGGAAGCCGGAGAGCTGCGGCTGCTGACCGTTGTCGGCGCGCGGAAAGACGCGGGCAGCAGCCCGACCGGGATCGTCGGACGGAGCCTGGCGCGGCAGTTGCTCGCCGCCGGCGATCGAGTGCGCGTGATCGCCGAGCCCGGCCAACTGGACGACTGGCCCGATGCGGTCGAGCTTGTCCAGGGGTCCATCACCCGGCCGTTGGAGTGCGCCGAGGCGTTCACCGGCGTCGACGGCATCTTCCTCGCCGGTGCCCAGCCCTCGACGGTGCAGGACGCGCTGGCTCTCGCGCGGGCGGCCGGTGTCCGGCGGATCGTCGTGCTGTCCTCGCACGGGCCGGAGTACGAGGAGGCGTATCCACCGGAGACGTGGTTCTGGCTGGCCATAGAAAGGGCCGTCGAGCGCTCGGGGATCGAGTGGACCCACATTCGCCCGTCGGCGGTGATGGGATCCATCCTCGAAGGCACCTATCCCGCCACGGGATCGGACTGGCCGGACACCGTCAAGACCGAGCTGGCCGTCCGGGAGGCGTTCCTGGACGAGGGCCACTATCCGTTCATCCACGAAGACGACCTTGCCGCCGTCGCGGTGTCGGCACTGCGCGATGACGACCACGTCGGAGGCATCCTTGAGGCGGTCGGCCTGCCCCTCAGCACGCGTTCGCGTGTGCTGAGCATCGCCAGGGCCATCGGCCGCGATATCGGCGCCGTCGAGCTGACGCCCTCCATCAGCCGCGCGAACTGGCGATCTCGCGGCTGGCCCGACAGCGGCATCGATGTGACGCTGTACGCCCTTGAGGAGTACGGCGCGCGACGGGCCGAACTCACCCAATGGACGCTCGATCAGCGACCGTCCGTGCGGGAGATCATCGGCCGCCCGCTGCGTACCTACGACGACTGGGCGATCGAGAACGCGGACCGGTTCCGCTGACTCCTGGCCCATGCCAGGCGCACCTCTGAGCATCACCTCCGGCAACCGCCGTGCCGTGGGCGCGGCGGGGCCCGGGGATGGTGGCTCGCGTCATTCTCGCGTCATTCTCGCGTCATTGAGGTCGCCTTCGGCCTGCCGAACCACAGGTTCACACCAAGAAGGGAAATATCGTGAAAAAGGGCATCAACTATGACACCGGATTCCTGCCGGGAGAGTGCCTCACCCGCAAGCTGTTCGACGCCGCGACCGTGCGGCGCGAGATGCGCGTCATCGCCGACGACCTGCACTGCCAGGCCGTCCGCGTATCCGGCGGTGACCCCGCCCGGCTGAGCGTCGCCGCCCAGGCGGCCGCCGAGGCGGGGCTGGAGATCTGGTTCGCCCCCTTCCCCGTGGACCTGCCCGCCCAGGACACGCTCGCCCTGTACGCCGACTGCGCCGAGCGCGCGGAGACGCTACGGCGCGGCGGGGCCGAGGTGGTGCTGGTGACCGGCTGTGAGTACTCCACCTTCGGCCACGGCTACCTGCCCGGCGACACCTACACGGCGCGCATGAACGCCATGATGGCCGACCTGGCCTGGCTGGAGACACTGGACACGGCCATGGGCCGGTTCAACGCGTTCCTCGCCGAGTCGGCCGAAACCGTGCGGTCGCTGTTCGGCGGCCCGATCACCTACGCCTCGGCTCCGTGGGAGTCCGTCGACTGGACCCCGTTCGACCTGGTGGGGGTGGACGCCTACCGCGCCGCCTATAACGCCGACCACTTCGCGGCGGAGGTGCGTGCCCACTTCGGGCACGGCAAGCCCGTGGCCGTCACCGAGTTCGGCACCTGCGCCTACCGGGGCGCGGCCGAGCAGGGCGGCTCCGCCTTCCTGGTGCCGGAGGGGGCGCAGCCGGATGAGGGCGAGCAGGTCCGCTACTTCGAGGAGCTGATGGACATCTTCGAGAAGGAGGGTGTGGCCGCCGCCTTCTGGTTCACCTTCGCCGGATACTCCCTCCAGGGCGCCGCCGACCTCGGTTCCTACGGTGTCGTCAGGATGCTGGATGCGACCAGGTGGGAGCCCAAGGCGGTCTTCCACGCCATGGCCGCCAGATACGCGCGCGGCTGAGGCCGTCAGATACGTGCGCGGCTGAAGACCTCAGCGCGGGAGAGGCGCCGACCGCGCGGCGGCCTCAAGCCGCCCCACCCGCTCGTTCCCCTCCGGCCACCCAGGCCCCAACGGGTCGCAGACGGCGATACGCCGGTGGACGGCCGGGAGCCGCGGGGCAGGCGCACTTCCGCGAGGTAGGCGCACTTCCGCTGCAAGAAGGGCACACGTCATCTAGTCGATCTACGTCGGAAATCAATCCCTATTCGTTCTTTGGAGTGCCGTTTAGCGTTCAATCCATCACGATCCGTAATGCTTGCAGTGGTCCGGCGACGCTGCCGGATCACCGGCACGCACTAGAGAGGGAAGCGGATGAGCGAAGAGCAGGCAGCAAAGGCGGAGCAGGCCGTCGGACCCATCGGGCTGATCGCGCCGCTGGAGGTATCCGCGCCGGCGCCCACGCCGGACAGGGTGTGGGAGCTTCCCGGCGGCACCGCCTGGGTGTACTACGGAGAAGGGAACCAGTGCCTGGTCAATCCGGTTATCCTGGCCGACGGTTTCAACAGCGGCCCGTCCAATCTCCATGAGTCCTGGGAGTTCCTGGAGCGAGGGGCCTACCCTCTCGTCAGCGAGCTGCGCCGCCGTGGTCGCGATCTCGTCATCCTCGGTTTCGCCGAGCGCAGCGCGTCGATCCTGGACAACGCGCAGACCGCGATCGCCGCCATCTCCCAGACGCTCGCGGAGCGGTACGGGAAAACACGGCTCACCGTCGGCGGTTTCAGCATGGGCGGCCTGGTCACCCGATACGCCCTGGCCAAGCTGGAGCACGACGGCATCGACCACCAGACGGACCTCTATGTCTCCTATGACAGCCCTCACCGGGGCGCGTGGATCCCGATCTCCCTGCAGGCGTTCGCGCACTTCATCAGGGCGGGCAACCCGGCCTTCTCCAACCAGATCAACAGCCCGGCCGCGCGTCAGCTCCTGCGATGGCACATCTCCGAGGCCGGCAGCGAGCCGCAGGAAGACGCGCTGCGCACCACCTTCCTCGAGAAGTTGGATGAGGTCGGTTCGTGGCCGAGCATTCCGAAGAAGATAGGGGTCGCCAACGGCTCGGGGAACGGCTCCGCCAATGATGTCCCACCCGGCGTCGAAGCGCTCAAGTGCACCGGCCTGGTGTTCAACGGCACCGTGCTCTACACCCAGTCCGCCGGGGACGACCAGCAGGTGGCCGCGCTCAGAAGCATCTTCGGCGGGACCAGGGACGTCTACACCAACGGGCTGCCCGAGATGGACGGCGCGCCGGGCGGGACGCTGGAGTCCTTCGGCATACTGGCCGACGCGCTGAACAAGTACGGTCAGGCCGAGGTGTACTACCGCTCCGTCTGCTTCGTCCCCGCGGTCAGCGCCGTGGCGATCCGCGATCTCGACACCCAGGACGACGTGTACGCCGACATCAGCAGCCTGCCTGCGAAGGAAAGCGAGCTGGACGAGTTCCTGTGCGCGACCGAGAACGAGGAGCACACGCTGATCACCGAAGAACTCTGCACCTGGATCCTCGACCGGCTTCCGGCGCCGGCACCGCTGTAGTCTCCTGAGAGCTCACGGCTCTCTCGCGGCCGGGCTCCGGTAGCGGGCTCGGGCGCTGCGACATTCGCCTCAGCAGGCGTGGCGACGCCGTCCTCCGAACTCACGTCGCCACAACCCCGTATGACGGGCGGAATCCGCGTGTACCGGGCCGTATACGAGGTCGAGGACCGATACGGGCACATCGCCAGGCTGCGACGGTTGCTCGAAGCGCACGACTCGATGCTCATCGCGTTGTGGCGGCTGTTGCGGTGGCTTGGGTCACGGCTCGCGGGAATCCGTCGCCAGGATCATTCGACTGGGGGAGTTCGAGCCTTCGCCGAGCCCGGGGCGACTCACTTCTGCCGTATTCGAATCAGCGAAACATGGCGATGAGCTGCTGAAAGATCCTATATCCGGCATTGGCCGCGAATCTCGCCCGCATGGGTCCTCCCGAAGGGGGCAGTCTTTCCGCGCCTCGTGAGAGGATCACGGCCGGACAGTGGTCCTCGGTCTCGGCGGGGCAGGCACAAGCACTCCTTCAGTGCTGCCGTTGGTTCCTGATCAAGCCCGATGGAGGACATGGTGACGCCAGCAAACCCTGACAAACCAAACGAGGCGACGTCGAACGGACCAGGCGGGTCACGCCGGGGCATCTCGCGCCCCATCTCACGCCCGCTGATCTTCGCCACCGCCGTCGTCCTGGTGGCTTCGGGCGGTGCCGGGGTGTCCGCGGCGTCGGCGGCAACGCCGGCGCCCGTTCCGACGGAGGCGGAGACGCCGACTCCCACCGCGACGGTGACCGAGACGCCTACCGAGACCCCGACCTCGACCCCGACCCCGACCCCGGATCCCACCGAGACCCCGACCCCGACTCCCACCCCGACCCCCACCGCCACGACGGCGCCTCACGTGCCCCCGCTGGTGTTCCCCGGCACGCTGCACGGCGAGTTCACCGTGCCGGGGAAGGACGGTTGCGGTTTCACGGTGTTCTCCCAGACCGGGGAGGCGATCGCCCTGGCCGAGGACTCGATCACTGTGAAAAGCCAGGACGGCTTCGAGAAGGCGTACACGATCGACGACTCCACCTGGACCCTGGCAGGCCGGCGGGACAACGAGGTCAGGCAGGGTGACTGGGTCTCGGTGACCGCCACGACCGTGGGCGAGACGGCGACGGCCGCCTATGTCTTCGACCTGTCGAAGCCTCGCAAGAGCTTCTGGCGCGGCTGGTGGTTCTCCAAGCAGTGGCGGCCGGGTGCCAAGTGGCGCACCCCCACTCCCTGCCCCACCCCGCCGACCCCGACGCCCACGGTTCCTCCCACCACCCCGCCCGCTCCGACACCCACCGACATGCCGACGACGCCTACCCCACCCCCGACCCCCACGGACGCGCCGACGACGCCTACGACACCCCCGACGTCCCCTCCGCCGACGACGCCGGTCCCCACGCCGACAGGCACCACGACCCCCACCCCGTCCCCCACTCCGACTTCCTGAGCCCACCTCCTTCGAGGCTTTCGTGACGGCCGCGGCGAGACGTTCCCCGCCGCGGCCGTTCCCGCCGCGATGGCGCCCTGCGGGCGGCACGCTCTCCCGCGAGGATGAGGAGATGGTCGGTGGTGGTTGGCCGGAGATGCCGTACCGGCGACGGGTGTTGGGGAAACCGATGATCCGCGGTCGTATGTTGCGGCTTGCGTGACCGCGCTGCCAAGGTTGATCAGTGCCATGCGTCTTCTGCGACCTCATCCGCCAAGGGACGGCTCAGTGGGTGGTGCGCGAATCGCTCGCCTGCGCGTTCGCGCCCCTCGACCCGATGGCACCCGGTCACACCCTCGTGGTGCCCACCTCGCACCACGAAGACATCTTCGACATCCCGCCCGAGCTGCTGGCCGCCACCATGGAGCTTGTCCAGCGCCTCGCCAGGATGATCCGGACCGAACTGGGCGCGGGGGGCGTGAACATCCTCAACGCCAGCGGGCCGGGCTCCGAGCAGTCGGTGTTCCACCTGCATTTCCACGTCGTGCCCCGCTGGGCGGACGACGGTTTCTCCACCTGGCCCGACGATCGGTCGAAGCACCGGCTTTCCGACGCCACGGAGCGGCTCGCACTCGCGTTCTCCGGACAGAACGATCCCGGCTGAGAACGCCTTCGGTGAGAGGTCCGATCATCGCCAGCGGATCGCGGGCCGATCCGTCAGAGTCGATCCCGATCAAAACGGTAAGGACTCATGTAAGGACGTATCGGTGCACAAGGCCCTCGATCTGAAGGTGATGTACTTCGGAACGCCCGTGGTGCTGATCGGCTCCCGCAACGAGGACGGCACCGCGAACCTCGCGCCCATATCCTCCGCCTGGTGGCTGGGCCAGTGCTGCATGCTGGGCCTGGGCAACAGCGCGCAGACGACGGCCAATCTGTTGCGCGAGCGCGAATGCGTGCTCAACCTGCCCTCCTCGGCGATGGTCGACGCCGTCGACCGGCTCGCGCTGACCACCGGGGCGCCGGTGGTGCCGCCGCACAAGATACAGCAGGGCTACCGGTACGAACCGGACAAGTTCTCGATCGCGGGGCTGACCGAGCAGCCCTCGGACCTGGTC
The DNA here is from genome assembly GCF_042898655.1 of Streptosporangium sp. NPDC000396. Taxonomy (NCBI): domain Bacteria; kingdom Bacillati; phylum Actinomycetota; class Actinomycetes; order Streptosporangiales; family Streptosporangiaceae; genus Streptosporangium; species Streptosporangium sp. NPDC000396. Next base: position 342,279 of record NZ_JBIAZA010000007.1, on the reverse strand, counting down.
GGGGCGTCCCGCGTGGCCGAATGCCCCATCCAGCTGGAGTGCAGGGTCATCGGGACACACCCGTTCGGCGCTCCCACGCCGCATGCCACCGCCTTCCAGGTCGAAGTCGTGCGCACCCACGTCGAGGAAGAGCTGATCATCCCGGGGACGCACTACATCGACCCGCTCAGGTGGGATCCGCTCATCATGAAGTTCTGCGAGTTCTTCGGCGGTGGTGACAACGTCCACCCCTCCCGGCTCGCCGGAGGCTGGAACATGCCTCACGACCTGCAGCGTACGGCGTGACCGGGTAAGGCGGTGCGGAATCCCGGTTCTCCGAGGGGGTGTCACCGGCTCACGGGAGCGGCTCTTCATAATGAGCTCTCGGATCGCCCTTGAAGGCGGTCGCCCCCGAAAGAGGAGCTTGCCGTCATGGCTGAACGACTGCCGGACGACCATGACACCGCGATCGTGGTCGCGCATGAGATCTACGGTGTGAACGAGCACATCGCCGGCGTCGCTCAGGCACTGCGCCGTTACCGGTGTGACGTGTTCGCCCCCGACCTCAGGCCGGCACCGACCGCATATACGCGGGACCAGGAGTCTCAGGCATACCAGGACTTCATGCTGCAGCTGGGTGTGGAGGGCATGGGCCAGGCTCTGCGGCGATACGTTCGCGAGCTGCGAGGCGGTTACCGCCGGGTGCAATGCGTGGGGTTCAGTGTCGGTGCCACGGCGGCGTGGCTGGCCGCCGGTGCGGGAGTGCTGGACGGCACAGTGTGTTTCTACGGCTCGCGAATCAGGGATCACTTGGACGCGCGTCCGGCCGGTGGCTGCCTGGTGGTGATCGCCGAACGAGAGGCCAGTTTCTCCGGACGCGTGCTGGCCGACCGCCTGGCAGACCGGGACGAGGTGGTGACGCGGTTGTACGACTGCGCCCATGGCTTCTGCGACCCGGGAAATCCCCACTATTCGGCCGAGCACAGCCAGGAGGCCTGGTCGCAGGCTGTTGACTTTCTCGGACTGTCCGCCGTCGGTGAGTAGTCACCGACGGCGTCACCATCACCATCACCACGAGACCCCGGGCGCCGACGGGTGGCCGGAGCCCGCCGCCCACGGCAAGGAGAAGCGGACACCGCCACCGGGGTCAGCGCCGGCTTGATGAAGAACCGTGCCTCGGCCGGTGATTTCAGCACCGTTGGACGGATCGGCCGGGTCGCGTTTCAGGTGGGGCATGCTAGAGCTTCGTGATGCGGACGGCGTCGGCGATGACGTAGCCGCTGGTGGCGGTCCAGCGGCTCACTCCGACGACGTTGTAGGTGCCGGCCGAGAGTGTGAACGTGCCGAGGCTGCGCCACTGCCCGCCGTTGACGCGCTGGTCGACGTTGATCACCTGATTGCCGCCGCTGGTCGCCACGATGAACGGCGTCGAGCTGTTGTAGCCGGAGTTCGCCGGGTACCAGACCTCGATCCGGTAGCCGCCGGCGCTGGGGACGGCGGTCCGGAACCACGCGGAATCGCTTGACGTGACAGGGTCGGCGAACCGGTAGTCGCCGCCGTAGCGCTGCGACGAGAAACTGGAGGTGCCCCAGTTGGAGCCGGCGGTGAAGCCGGCGTCGCCGTTGTCGATCACGACGCTGAACGAGCCGCCGGAGGTGACCACGCGGCCTGCGCTCGGCGCGCTTTCGTGGTGCGTCCGGTCCATGGCCGTCACGTAGTAGGTGTAGGTGCCGGTGGCCGCGGCGGTGGTGTCGGTGAAGGACGTCCCGCGGGTCGTCTTGAGCAGGTTGCGGGCGTCGGCGAAGAAGCACGGGTCTGTCGCCGGAGAGTCGTTGACCCGATAGACCGCGTACGAGACCGGGGTGATCGAGCCACCGCGTTGCCATGAGAGCGCGACCCCGTTGGTGACGCGGGTCGCCGACGTGATCGACGGTGCGGCCGGCGCGGGCGCGGTGCCGTAGGCCGGTATCAGCGCGGGCCTGGAATAGTGGTCGCTCGTCAGCCGGGCGATGCTTCCGATCCGGTTGGCGCGAACGTCCTTCGCGCTGAAGAAGACATCGCCGAGCACTTCCGGATGTCCCCGGTTGTCGTAGAGGTGGTTGGTGAGCTCGTCGGGTTGCTGCCACGCCGGGTCCTGGCCGGTCGCTCCGGCACGATAGGCGGCCTGCCCGACGAACAGCTGCACGTCGGTACCCCTGACCACGTCGGACCACCATGCGGTGAGCACCTTGTAGTCGGCGGCGGGGTATCCGATGTGCCAGTAGATCTGCGGCGCGATGTAGTCGACCCAGCCCTGCCTCACCCAGAGCCGGCTGTCGGCGTAGATGGCGTCGTAGGACTGCAGACCGGAGGTTTGCGAGCCGAGCGGGTCGGTGGAGGCGTTGCGCCAGATGCCGAACGGGCTGACGCCGAACTCGGCCCATGGCTTGGCCGTGTGAATCCGCTGATCCATCTCCCGCACGAGCAGGTTGACGTTGTTGCGCCGCCAGTCGTGGATGTTGCCGAAATCAGCGCCGTACTCGGCGTAGGCGGCAGCGTCGGGAATCGTCTGGCCGCTGACGGGATACGGGTAGAAGTAGTCGTCAAGGTGCACGCCGTCGATGTCGTAACGGGTGACCGCGTCCATGATGGCGTCTTCGATGAAGCCGCGGACCGCGGGAATGCCCGGGTTGTAGTAGAGCTTGCCGCCGTAGGCGAACCGCCAGCCGGGGTTCTGCCGGGCCGGATGGCTCGGCACCAGCCGGCTGGGATCGTCGTGGTTGGCGATCCGGTACGGGTTGAACCACGCGTGGAACTCGATGTCGCGGGCATGCGCCTCGCTGACCATGAAGGCCAGCGGATCGTAACCGGGGTTCGTGCCCTGGGTGCCGGTGAGCCACTGCGACCACGGCTCGTAGGGCGACGGCCAGAACGCGTCGGCCGTCGGCCGGACCTGCACGACGACGGCGTTCATGTTCTTCTGCGCAGCCAGGTCCAGCCAGGAGCGGAACTCGGCCTGCTGCGCCGACACGCTCAGGCCGGTCTGGCTCGGCCAGTCGATGTTGACCACGCTGGCGATCCACATCGCGCGGAGTTGCCGTTTCGGCATCGCCGGATTCGTGGCACAGGCGGCAAGGCCGCCGGATGTCCCCGCCGCCGGCGTGGGAGCGACGACGCCGGCGAGTAGGAGGACGAGAACCGCAGCGGTGACTCGGCCGAGGACGCCGAGTCGTTTCGCGGCACCGTGGGCTGGGGTCCCCAGGCCTGCCGCGACGAGCCGCCACTCACGGCCCGCTCGACATATGGTCACAGAAAGAAAGTTTCAGCGCTTTGTCATGAAAGTGCAATAGTCTTCAAGCTGGATCATCGGGCGGGCGGGCCGTACGGTCTCCGCTTACGGTCTTTTCATGACGCCCATCCCGGCCGGTGTGGCCACCTGAGTCCACGTGAGGGATCCGGGGTGTACGGCGCGGCCTCGGATGGCACGGCCCAGGCTCGGCGCGCTCGGGGAATTCATGACGGGGGACGTTCGTCTCATTTGATGATCAAATAAGCGAGAACATGGAGCGCACGTGAATCCCGAACAGGCCATCGTGTATCGGCAGGCAGGGCCGGAGGACGAGGAGCAGATCGAGGCGATCGACGACTCTTTCGCCACCGACACCGTTTACGAGGTCGTCGCCGGGCCGGAGGCGTTCATGCTGCGGCCGGTGCCCGTCTCGCCACCGCTGGTCAAGGAGTTTCCCGCCGAAGAGGAGGAGGACGGCGGCTCACTCTTCGACCGGCATGTCGAGGTCGCCGTCGACGACGGGAAGGTCTGCGGCTACGTCGTCGCCGACGTGGAGGACTGGCATCGCCGGCTGGTCATCCACGAGATCATCGTGGCGCCTGCCCACCGTGGACGTGGCATCGGCGCGGTGCTGATGGAGCGGGCCTGTGCGTACGGCCGCCGCCACGGAGCGCGGACGGCCTGGCTGGAGACGTCGAGCGTGAACGTGCCCGCCGTCCGCGCCTACCGGCGGATGGGGTTCGCCCTGTGCGGTCTCGACACCACCCTCTACCAGGGCACACCGTCGGAGGGCGAAACCGCGCTGTTCATGAGCAAGGCGCTCGACCCCTCCCGTCCGGCCGCTCCGGGAAACTGAAAAGCGGTCGAGAGCGGCCGGCGGAATGCTTCCCCGTCGCGGGTGGCGAAGGGGGAACGCCGGCCGCTCCGGCGCGGCTCACCTCTATGAAAACGACTCGGTTCCATGAAACGGCTCACATTCATGAAGATGGTTCGCATTCATGAAGTTGTGCTCGACCGGGCTCGGGTGTGACTCTCATGACGAATCGCAACATGGAGGTGCGGAGTGGAAACGAATTCGTTTTTGAAGGTGATACGCGGAAATCCGACCCCTGAGGAACTGGCGGCGCTCATCGTGGTCCTGGCCGCGCGCGTTTCCCCGGCCGCTCCGGTGGACTCTCCCGCTGCTCTACCGGCGTCTCCGGCCGAGCATTCCCCGTCGTCTCCGTCCTCCCCGCCGTTCCCGTCGGCCTGGGCCGATCGTTCCCGGTCCAAGCGGTGGCCGCTCGTGCCCGGCCCCGGCGCCTGGCGGGCCGGTGCCTGGGCCCGCTGAGCGAGTGCGCTGGGAAGGGCCGTCGTATCGCGCTTCGGTGTTTCCGCATTGACCGAAAATACGGTTCAAGTGGGGAAATTACATGTGATGTTATTTGTATCTTGCCTTTGAGGAGATTGCGATGGAAGTTACGTCTGATGACGTTCCTGACTTCTCTTCGAGGAGATAGCGATGGTGCGCGACCGTACTGAACGAGACCGGCAGGGGGCGCTCGACCCTGCCGGGCCGGAAACCACGCCCGGGGCCACATCCACTTTCGTCAGCGGGCACTTCCCTCGCCGCCGGGGGCTGATCGTACTGATCAGCGGCCTTGTCGGCTTCCTGCTGACGGTGGTCTGGTCGGCCGAGTTCGTCGACCAGACGATCGGCGACAACGTCGCCAACACGCTGCTCGGGCATGACGCGAAGGAGACGCCGATCGCCGGCATCGGCGCCGGCATCGTGTTCGCGTTCGTCTCCGGGATAGCCGGCACGTTCACGGCCTGCAACATCGCCGCGTTCGGCGCGGTGACGCCCATGCTGGGCAACGTCGGCAGCCGGTGGGGCCGCCTGGTCCACGCGATGAAGCCGCTGGCGTGGCTCTCGGTCGGCATGATCGCGGTATCGGCCGTCTACGGTGCGATCGTCGGGTTCGTCGGCACCGGCATGCCGCAGTTCTCGCAGGCGCAGAGCGTCGCCGGAACCCTGTCCCCGCGCGGCATCCAGTCGATGGTGGTCTTCGGCGTGATCGGGCTGGTGATGTTCTACCTGGGGCTGGCCGCCCTCGGCATCGTGCCGGATCCGTTCGCGCGGATCTCCAGGCGTTTCCCGAACGCGCCGATGGTGTTCATGGGCGTGCTGATCGGCGGGTTCCTGATCGGGCGCCCGTTCGGGCTGTTCCGGCAGATGTTCCGGGACGCGGCGGAGAGCGGCAACCCGCTGTACGGCGCGGCGGCCTTCGCCCTGCAGTCCATCGGCAACATCGTGATCATGGCGGTGCTGTTCCTGATCCTCGCCTCCTTCGGCGGCCGGTTGCAGCGGTGGCTGACCGCGAAGCCGAGCCGGATCGCGGTCCTGACGGCCTCGGCCTTGATCATCGCCGGGGTGTTCACCTTCCTGTACTGGGATGTGCGGATGCTGGCCCGGCGGGAGATCATCCCTTGGTACCCGGTGGCGCCCTGGTCCTGAATCCTCCCTTGTCAAGGGAGATGTAAAAGCCTTCGAGCCCGGCGTGAAGCGTCGTTCACGCCGGGCTTCGCCATGCGTTCCGCGGCGTCGGCCGTACGCCACCGAGCGGATATTCCACTCAAATACCGCAGTTCCGGAGATGCTTCCAAAAACTTCGCGTATGACCATTGACTGGTCGGGCCGGCGGCGAATGTCAGCCTCCGGTTGACGGCGAAGTGAGGAGGACATTATGCCGACCCTGTTTGGCTCGCTGCGCAGGCTCCTGTTGACCCCGTCACTGGCCGAGGTCTCTTTTGAAGGGCGAGGCTTCCCGGTCACTCCGTCGGACGCCACCCGGCGGCTGGAGGCCATTCCTCAGTCGGTGGTCTGCGGATTCGAGTGGGGGATCGACGCGCGTGACCAATGGGAAATCGAGCGCCGGTTGAGCATGGTGGAACCGGAGTTGCGCGGTTTCGCCTACGAAGGCGCGACGATGGCCCTCACCATTCTCGACGCGATGGGAGGCGGCCGTGGTCACCGCGCCCGCGACCTGTTGCTCGGTCCGGGCCAGCCGCACATCTTCCTCACCTATATCGGCATCGGTTTCGCCATGGCGCGGCTGCCCAGGCCGCTGTGGAAGAAGGTCATGCCCGATCTGGACGGGTCGGCGTACTACCCGACGATGAGCTGGCTGGCGGTCGACGGCTACGGCTTCGACCGCGCCTACTTCGACACCCGGCGCTGGGTCGACGAGCAGAAGGTGCCCGCGCCCTATCCGTGGGAGGGCTCACCCGACTACTTCCTGCGAGCGGTGGACCAGGGCATCGGCCGGGCGCTGTGGTTCATTCACGGCGGGCAGGTGCCGGACGTCGCCTCCGCCGTGAGGCGCTTCGCCGGCCACCGGCAGGCGGATCTCTGGAGCGGCGTCGGCCTGGCAGCGACGTTCGCCGGAGGCTGCGGGGCCGAAGCCCTGGCGACGCTGCGTCGTGAGGCCGGTGACCATCGAGCCGAGCTGGCCCAGGGCGTGGTGTTCGCGGTCAAGGCGCGCACCTTCGCCGGCTTCGTGCCGCCGCACACCGAGGCCGCCGTCAGCGCGCTCGCGGACCTGTCCGTCGAGGGCGCCGTCGCGCTCGCCGACGACACCGCCGTGGACCCCAGGGGTTCCGGACCGGTCCCGCAGTACGAACTGTGGCGCCAGAGGGTGCGCGCGCACTTCCTTCCGGCCGAGGACCGCGTTCTGAGCTGACCGCGGCCCCCGGCGGCCTCGGTCAGCCGGCCGGCCGTTCGGCCCATCAGACCCGTTCGGCCGGAGAGGGATTCGCACCGTCCGCGGGCGCGCGTGAGGCGGGTTTTCAGTGCGGGGAGTTTTTTCGACCATGCTTGAAAAAGGTTCCGCTTTTTTGAGTGAGCACGTTTGGAGTAGACCCGAGATAAGACCATATGGGTAGATTCGTCTAAGGACAATCCCGTGAAGAAGGGTAATTCTACAAGGGGCGGGAGAGGTAATTGGCCAGTTTTTTGCGGTCATTGAGACGTCGTATCCTGACACCTGACATCTCGGAGACGCGGCTTGAGACACGCGGTTTCCATGTGAAGAACCAGAAGGCCAAGGAACTGCTGGAGACCGTCGGGGAGATGTTTCTCACCGGCTACGCCTACGCGGCGGAAGCACGTTCTCCCGCCGAGGCCGAAGAACGACTGGAGCGGATTCCCCGGCAATTTCGCGGATTCGCCTACGAGGGCGCCGGCATGGCCTTCACCATCCTTGACGCGATGCCGGTCGGGGGTGGAGGCGGGGGCAAGCTCGCCGGTTTCCTCGCCGGACGGGGCAACGACCACATCTACATGGTCTACGTCGGGGTCGGCTGGGCGATGGCGAGGCTGCCGCGATTCCTGTGGCCGAAGAGCGCCGAGTTCGACCCGCTGCTGCTGTGGCTCATGCACGACGGTTACGGCTTCCACCAGGCCTACTTCCACACCCAGCGGTACGTGCACGAGCAGTTCCAGGCCCCCGGCTTCCCGTGGCCGGCCGACGACACCCGGTCGTACGCCAACCGGGCCATCGACCAGGGCATCGGACGGGCCCTGTGGTTCATCGGCGGGACCGACGGCGACCGGGTCACGTCGTTGATCGAGAAGTTCCCCGAGTCGCGGCGTTCCGACCTGTACGGCGGAGCGGGGCTGGCCGCCACCTACGCCGGCGGCGCCCAGGAGGACGAACTGCGGAAGTTCTGGCAGCGCGCCGGGGACTACCGTCCCCAGCTCGCGCAGGGGAGCGCGTTCGCGGCCGAGGCCCGGATCCGGGCCGGTCTGGTGGTGCCGCACAACGAGGTCGCGGCACAGGTGTTCTGCGGCACGACGCCGGATCTGGCGGCGCGAATCTGTGACGAAACCCGCCCCCGCGGGGCGGTACGGGGCGAGTTGCCGGCCTATGAGGTGTGGCGGCAGCGCATCGCCGATGAGTTCGTATCCATTGGAGGTGTTAGTCCGTGACCACGACAGCCGGCTGGCTACGGAAGCAGTTGCCAGGAATCGTCGCTCTCGTGCTGATGACCGGCGCGTTCATCGTGAGCCGCCCGCCCACGTCGTCGGCGGCCGAGCATGCGGACATCGCGAGCAAGTACGCGTTCACGCCGATGAGCATCGCGCTGCCGAGCGGGTTCACCCAGAAGACGATCCGCGCGGTGAACAAGAGATACGAGCACATCGACGCGTGGATCTCCTCGGTCGGATCCGGAATCGCGATGAACGACCTCGACGGGGACGGCCTGGCCAACGACCTGTGCATCACCGACCCCCGCATCGACCAGGTCGTGGTCACCCCCACTCCCGGTGAGCGGTCCGGCCGCTACGCGCCGTTCGCGCTGAACCCCGGCACCCTGCCGATGAACGAGGCCATGGCCCCCATGGGCTGCCTGCCCGGTGACTTCAACGAGGACGGCCGCACCGACCTGCTCGTCTACCTGTGGGGCCGCACGCCGATCGTCTACCTGGCCAAGGCCGACGCCAAGGGCCTCACCGCCGGGACGTACCTGCCCACCGAGCTGGTGCCCGGTGCCGGTGGCACCAAGTACACCGGGCCGCTGTGGAACAGCAACACGGCCACCTTCGCCGACTTCGACGGCGACGGGCACAATGACATCTTCATCGGCAACTACTTCCCGCACAGCCCCGTGCTCAACGCCAAGGTCAACGGCGGCGTGGAGATGAACGACTCGATGTCCAGGGGCCTCAACGGCGGCGAGGACTACTTCTTCCGCTGGACCGGAGCCACCTCGGGCGCGCAGCCGTCCGCGACCTTCCAGAAGCTGGACCACGTCCTGCCCGCCAACATCTCGAAGGGCTGGGAGCTCGGCGCGGCCTCCGCGGACCTCGACGGCGACCTGCTGCCCGAGCTGTACCTCGCCAACGACTTCGGCCCCGACCGGCTGCTGTACAACCGCTCCAAGCCCGGCGAGATCAAGTTCTCGCTGGTGGAGGGCGTGCGCACGCCGATCATTCCCAAGTCCAAGACGATCGGCCACGACTCCTTCAAGGGCATGGGCCTCGACTTCGGCGACCTCAACGGCGACGGCATCTACGACATGTTCGTCAGCAACATCACCACGTCGTTCGGCATCGAGGAGAGCAACTTCCAGTTCATGTCCACCGCCAAGGACCAGGCCGACCTGCGTGCGAAGCTGGGCAAGGGCGAGGCGCCGTGGGAGGACCGCAGCGCGCAGGCGTCCACCGCCTGGTCGGGCTGGGGCTGGGACGTCAAGATCGACGACTTCAACAACAGCGGCGACCTGGCGATCGCCCAGGCCACCGGATTCGTCAAGGGCGACGTCAACCGCTGGCCGGTGCTGCAGGAGCTGGCGACCGCCAACGACGGCGTCCTGCGGAACCCGCACTCGTGGCCCAAGGTCCGGGCCGGTGACGACGTCGCCGGGCATCAGACGCTCGCCTTCTTCGCCAAGACCCCGGACGGCCGCTACGCCAACATCGCCAAGGACCTCGGCCTGGCCATCCCCGTTCCCACCCGGGGCCTGGCCACCGGCGACGCCGACGGCGACGGCCGGCTCGACCTCGCGGTCGCCCGGCAGTGGGACGAGCCGGTGTTCTACCGGAACGAGAGCCCCTCTCCCGGCGCCTTCCTCGGGCTGAAGCTGACCCACGACGACACGGCCGCCACCGGCACCCCGGCCGCGGGCACGCTCCCGGCTCCCGGCTCGGCCGTGATCGGAGCGGAGGTGACGGTGACCACACCCGACGGGCGCAAGCGCATCGCGCGGGTCGACGGCGGCAGCGGCCACTCCGGACGGCGCAGTCACGACGTGCACATCGGCCTGGGGCCGAACGTGACAGGGCCGGTGCAGGTGCGCCTGTGCTGGCGCGACAGGACCGGACAGATCCATGACCAGACCCTTCAGCTGACCCCGGGCTGGCACTCCCTCCAGCTCGGTTCCCAGGCCAAGGAGAAGTGACGATATGGCCGAGAAAACCCCCACCCCGCCGCGTCACGACCCGAAGGTCGTCACGGCCCTGCGCAGGTTCGCCATCTCGATGTCGGTCTTCAACATCCTCGGATACACGGTCCTCGGCTTCGAGCAGCCCTGGCTGTGGCCGTTCATCGCCCTGGCCACCGGCTACACCGTGGAGATCGGACTGGAGATCCTCGGGGCCCGGATCGAAGGGCGCCCGCCGCGGTTCACCGGCAACGGCGTCCGCGGGCTGGTGGAGTTCCTCTTCCCCGCCCACATCACCAGCCTCGCGATGAACATGCTCATCTACGTCAACGACCAGCTCCTGGTCATGATGTTCGGGGTCATCGTCGCGGTCGGAACCAAGTGGGTGCTGCGGGCACCGGTGCGCGGTCGCCTGAGGCACTTCATGAACCCCTCCAACTTCGGCATCGCGACCATCCTGGTGCTCTTCCCCTGGGCCAGCATCGCGCCGCCGTACCACTTCACCGAGCAGGTCAGCAACCCGATCGACTGGATCGTCCCCGGTGTCATCATCTTCTTCGGCACCATGCTCAACGCCAAGCTCACCAACCGGATGTGGCTCATCTTCGGCTGGCTGGGCGTCTTCGTCCTGCAGGCGGTCTTCCGCGGTCTCGTCCTGGACACCTCCATCCCCGGCGGGCTGGCCATGATGACCGGGGTGGCGTTCATCCTCTTCACCAACTACATGATCACCGACCCGGGCACGAGCCCCTCCAAGCCGCTGTCGCAGTTCGCCTTCGGCGGGGGAGCGGCCGTGGTCTACGGCATCCTCACCGGCATGAACATCCCCTACGGGATCTTCTTCGCCACCGCCATCGTCTGCCTGATCCGCGGCGGGTTCCTCTGGTCTCTGCACATCGTCGACAAGGCGCGCGAGCAGGCCAAGGCCCAGGAGCGCGGCGCCGCCATCCAGGTGCCCGTCCCGGCCGTCAACGGGCATCCGAGCGCTGAGAAGGAGGTCGCGACCGTATGACCAGGATCGCGATCGTCGGCATGGCGTGCCGCTACCCGGACGCCGCATCGCCGAGAGAGCTCTGGGAGAACGCTCTCGCCGGTCGCCGTGCCTTCCGCCGACTGCCCGACGTGCGAATGCGGCTGGAAGACTACTGGGACGCCGACCCGGCCACCCCGGACCGCTTCTACGCGCGCAACGCCGCGGTCATCGAGGGATACGAGTTCGACCGGATCGCCTACAAGATCGCTGGCAGCACCTACCGCTCGACCGACCTCACCCACTGGCTCGCACTCGACATGGCGGGCCAGGCGCTGGCCGACGCGGGCTTCCCGATGGGGGAGGGGCTGCCCCGCGAGCGCACCGGCGTGGTCGTGGGCAACACCCTCACCGGTGAGTTCACCCGGGCCAACGTGATGCGCCTGCGCTGGCCGTACGTGCGCCGCACGCTCGCCGCGGCGCTCAAGGAGCAGGGCTGGGACGACGACCGGCTGGCCGCGTTCCTCGACGACTTCGAGGCCACCTACAAGAGCCCGTTCCCCGCCATCGACGAGGACACCCTGGCCGGCGGCCTGTCCAACACGATCGCCGGGCGGATCTGCAACCACTTCGACTTCAACGGGGGCGGCTACACCGTCGACGGCGCGTGCTCGTCGTCGCTGCTGTCGGTCACGACGGCGTCGAAGGCGCTCATCGACGGCGACATCGACGTCGCGATCGCGGGCGGGGTCGACCTGTCCATCGACCCGTTCGAGATCGTGGGCTTCGCGAAGACCGGTGCCCTGGCCAAGAGCGAGATGCGGCTGTACGACCGCGGCTCCAACGGCTTCTGGCCGGGCGAGGGCTGCGGGATGCTCGTGCTGATGCGCGAGCAGGACGCCGTTCAGGCCAGGCACCGGATCTACGCCACCATCGCCGGATGGGGAATCTCGTCCGACGGCAAGGGCGGCATGACGAGGCCCGAGGTCAGCGGGTACCAGCTGGCGCTGCGGCGAGCGTACGAGCGGGCCGGTTTCGGCATCGACACCGTGGAGCTGTTCGAGGGGCACGGCACCGGTACGGCGGTCGGCGACATGACGGAGCTCACCGCCATATCGGGCGCCAGGGCCGCCGCCAACCCCGCGGCCACGCCCGCGGCGATCAGCTCGATCAAGGGAATGATCGGGCACGCCAAGGCCGCCGCCGGAGTGGCCGGCCTGATCAAGGCCGCGATGGCGGTGCACGAGCAGGTGCTGCCGCCGGCCATCGGCTGCGTCGACCCCCACCAGGTGCTGACCGAGGAGTCGGCGACCCTGCGCGTGCTGCGCAAGGCCGAGCCCTGGCCCGCCGGCTCCCCGGTGCGCGCCGGTGTCACGGCCATGGGCTTCGGCGGGATCAACACCCACGTCGTGCTTGAGAAGACCGGTCCGCGGCGGCGCGTGCCGCTGCCCACCCGCACGAGGATGCTGGCCTCGTCACTGCAGGACGCGGAACTGCTGCTCGCCGACGCCGCCTCCCCGCAGGCGCTGCGCGACCGGCTCGCGGAACTGGCCGGCTTCGTGCCGAAGCTGTCCTACGCCCAGCTCGCCGACCTGGCCGCCACGCTCCAGCGCGACCTGCGCGACCTGCCGTACCGGGCCGCCGTGGTCGTCTCCTCCCCGGAAGACGCCGAACGGCAGCTGCGGCGCGTGCTCGACGCCCTTGACGAGGGTGAGACCAGCCTGTTCACACCGAACGGCCGGGCGTTCCTCGGCCACGTGGACAGGCCGGGCCGGGTGGGTTACCTCTTCCCCGGCCAGGGGTCGGGCCGCGGCACCAGCGGCGGCGCGCTGCGCCGGCGCTTCGCCGAGGTCGAGGAGATCTACGTCGCGGCGGCGCTGCCCACGGCCGGTGACATGGTGGCGACCGCGGTCGCCCAGCCACGCATCGTCACCGGCTCGATGGCCGGTCTGCGAGCCCTCTCCCTCCTCGGCGTGGAGGCGGACGTCGCGGTCGGGCACAGTCTGGGCGAGATCTCGGCGCTGCAGTGGGCCGGCGCGATGGACGAGGAGGCCCTGCTGCGGGTGGCGGGCATCCGCGGCCGGACCATGACCGAGCACAGCGCCTCCGGCACCATGGCCGGTGTCCGCGCGGCGCCGGGCGCGGTGGCCGAGCTGCTGGCCGGCCTGCCCGTCGTGATCGCCGGATACAACGGGCCGAACCAGACCGTCATAGCCGGACCGGTCGACGCGATCGAGGCCGTCGGGCGCAAGGCCGCCGACGCCGGCCTGAACTGCACCCGCCTGTCGGTGTCCCACGCCTTCCACTCGCCGCTGGTGGCACCGGCGGCCGAGGCCTTCGGCGCGCGGCTCGCCGGCGAGGAGTTCGGCCCGATCGAACGGCGGGTCGTCTCCACGGTCACGGGGGAGGCGCTGCCGCCGGACACCGACATCCCGGCGCTGCTCCGCCGGCAGATCACCGACCCCGTGCTGTTCACCCAGGCCGTGGAGCGAGCGGCCAAGGACGTCGACCTGTTCATCGAGGTCGGCCCGGGCCGGGTGCTCAGCGGACTGGCCGCGGGAACGGTGAAAGTGCCGGCGGTCGCACTGGACACCGACGACGAGTCGCTGAGCGGGCTGCTGCGGGTGGCCGGCGCGGCCTACGTCACCGGCGTCCCGATCGTTCACGAGGAAGTCTTCCAGGGCCGGCTGGTCCGGCCGCTGGAGATCGGCGCCGAGTTCACGTTCTTCGCGAACCCCACCGAGCAGGCACCGCGGATCCACATTCGCGGTGGCGCCCGCCGGGCCGAGGAGATCGCGCGGCCCGACGCCGCTCCCACCGCGCAGGCCGGTGCGCAGGCCGACGAGCGGTCCGCGGAGTCGAGCATCGACCTGCTGCGCATGCTCGCGGCCGAACGCGCCGAGCTGCCCCTGGACATGGTGGGCGAGGACAGCCGTCCGCTCGACGAGCTGCACCTCAGCTCGGTCACGGTGATGCACATCATCGACCAGGCCACCCAGCGGCTGGGCGTGCCCGCGGCGCAGGCGCCGACCAACCTCGCCACCGCGAGCCTGCGCGAGCTGGCCGAGGCACTCGACACGCTGGCCCAGAACGCCCAGTCCACCGAGGCCGCGCCCGCGCGGACGGTGGCCGGAGCCGCCCCGTGGGCCCGGCCGTTCACGGTCGACCTCGACGAGCTGCCGCTGCCGGCGCGGACGGTCCCGAGGGAGAGCGGGCAGTGGCAGGTGTACGCGGCCGGGGACTCCCCGCTCGCCGAGCCGCTGCGCCGGGCTCTCGAAAACGAGAAGGTCGGTTCCGGTGTGCTGGTGTGCCTGCCGCTGGAGTGCGCCGAGGAGCACCTGGAGCAGGCGCTGCTGGGCGCGAAGGCGGCCATGGGCGGCGCGCCGGGCAGCCGGTTCGTCCTGGTCCAGCACGGCCGCGGCGCGGCCGGCCTGGCCAAGACACTCCAGCTGGAGGCCCCTCACCTGCGCACCAGCATCGTGCACGTGCCGGCGACGCCCGAGGCGGTCGGCTGGGTGGTGGCCGAGGTGGCCGCGACCGCGAGCTACGCCGAGGCCTACTACGACGAGGACGGCGTACGACGGGTGCCCACGATGCGCGCGATGCCGGTACGGCCGGCCCGCACGCGGCAACCCCTGGACGGGACCGACGTGCTGTTGGTGACCGGCGGCGGAAAGGGCATCACCGCCGAATGCGCGCTGGCCGTGGCCGGCGACAGCGGTGCCAGGCTGGCCGTGCTGGGACGTTCGGACCCGGCCGACGACCAGGAGCTGGCGGCCAACCTCCGGCGGATGGCGGACTCCGGCGTGACCGTGCACTACGCCCGCGCCGACGTCACCGACCCCGACCAGGTGCGTCGCGGGGTCGCCGAGGTGGAGGCGGCTCTGGGGCCCGTCACGGCGGTGCTGCACGGCGCCGGACGTAACGAGCCCGGCGGGCTGGCGAGCCTCGACATGGCCGCGTTCCGGCGCACCTTCGCCCCCAAGGTCGACGGCCTGCGCAACGTGCTCGACGCCGTCGATCCCGGACGGCTGCGCCTGCTGGTGGCGTTCGGCAGCATCATCGGCCGCGCCGGGCTGCACGGCGAGGCGCACTACGCCACCGCGAACGAGTGGCTGGCCGACCTCACCCGCGAGGTCGCCGAGCGGCACCCGCAGTGCCGCAGCATCTGCATGGAGTGGTCGGTCTGGTCCGACGTCGGTATGGGCGAGCGGCTGTCGGTCGTCGAGGGCCTGACCCGCAAGGGCATCACGCCGATCTCCCCGGAGCAGGGGGTGCAGATCATGCGGCGGCTGGTCGCCGACCCCGACGCGCCCACCGTAGTGGTGATCAGCGGGCGCACCGAGGGCATCGACACCGTCCGTTACGACCTGCCGGAGCTGCCGCTGCTGCGTTTCGTCGACAAGCCGCTGATCCGCTACCACGGCGTCGAGCTCGTCACCGAGGTCGAGATGAACGCCGGCACGGACCTCTACCTCGCCGACCACCTCCTCGACGGAAACCTGCTCTTCCCGGCGGTCTTCGGCATGGAGGCCATGGCACAGGTGGCCTTCGCGGCCACCGGGTGGGACACGGTGCCGGCGATCGAGCAGGCCGAGTTCCTGCGGCCCATGATCGTGCCGCCGGACGGCAGCACCACGATCCGGATCGCCGCGGCCGTCACCGGCGACGACACGGTCGAGGTGGCCATCCGCAGCGCGGAGACCGGCTTCGAGGTGGAGCACTTCCGGGCGCGGCTGCGGTTCACCGGAGAGAGCGCGCCGGACGGGCCGCCGGACCAGACCGGTGAAGGCCTGCCGGCGGTGCCGCTGGACCCGGCCAGGGAGATGTACGGGGACGTGCTGTTCCAGGGCCGGCGGTTCCAGCGCCTGCGCCGTTACCACCGGGCCGCCGCCCGCCACGTCGACGCGGACGTGGCGGCGCTGGAGACGGGCGACTGGTTCGCCGGTTTCCTGCCCGGCGAGCTGCTGCTCGGCGACCCGGGCATGCGCGACGCGCTCATGCACGGCAACCAGGTCTGCGTGCCGGACGCCACGCTGCTGCCGACCGCGATCGAACGCGTGCGCCCCGGCGGTGCCGCGCTGGCCGCGGCGGGAGAACTGCGCTACTGCGCCACCGAGCGGCACCGCGACGGCGACACCTACATCTACGACATCGCGGTGCGTACGGATGCCGGCGAGGTCGTCGAGCGCTGGGAAGGACTGCGCCTGCAGGCCGTACGGAAGAAGGACGGGCGCGGGCCCTGGGTCGCCCCGCTGCTCGGGTCCTACCTGGAGCGGACGCTGGAGGACCTGGTCGGCGCGCGGGTGGCGGTCGCCGTGGAGCCGCGCCACTCGGACGTCCCGGAAGACGACGCGGAGCGCCAGGCCAGGGCGGCCGTGACGGTGGGGCGGGCCCTCGGCCATCAGGCCGAGGTCCGGTACCGGCCGGACGGGCGGCCGGAGACCGGCGGCGGCCAGGTGATCTCGGTGTCCCACGGGGCGGAGGTCACCCTCGGCGTCGCGGCCACCGGCACGGTGGGCTGTGACGTCGAACGCGTGGCGGAGCGATCGGCCACGGAGTGGAGGGAACTGCTCGGCGCCCACGCGTCCCTCGTCGACCGGGTCGCCACGGAGACGGGTGAGAGCCGCGACACCGCGGGAACGCGCGTGCTGGCCGCCGTCGAATGCCTGGGAGAGGCCGGTCTCCCGCCGGACGCCCCCCTCACCCTGGCCCCGGCGCGACGGGACGCGTGGGTGGTCTTCGCCTCCGGCGGCCTGCGGATCGCGACACTCGTCACGGCCCTGCGGGACGCCCCGGACCCAGTCGTGTTCGCAGTCCTCACCGAAGGGCGGTCGTAGGTCATGGGAAAGTACTTCGAATACCTGCACACGGTCGGCTTCGAAGAGACCAACATCGTCGGCAACGTCTACTACGTCAACTATCTGCGCTGGCAGGGGCGTTGCCGGGAGATGTTCCTGAAGCTGCGGGCACCGGAGGTGCTCGCAGACCTCCAGGACGACCTGAAACTCTTCACGCTGAAGGTCGACTGCGAGTTCTTCGCCGAGATCACGGCTTTCGACGAGCTCTCCATCAGGATGCGCCTGGTCGACCTCGCGCAGACCCAGATCGAGTTCAGTTTCGACTACGTCCGGCTCGACGCGGGTGACCGCGAGACGCTCATCGCCCGCGGCCGGCAGCGAGTGGCGTGCATGCGGGGGCCGAACACCCGCACGGCCCCCGCCAGGGTCCCCGAGGCGCTGGCCCGGGCGCTCGAACCGTACGCGCCGTAGGCGCGGATCCAGAAAGTGAGCCAGGAGGTCAGCGTGAACGTCGACAACTCCACGTCATCCCGCGAGATGGCAGATGCGAAGTCGCTGCGGCGGGCGTTCGGGACATTCGCCACCGGTGTCACCGTGGTGACGACGGGCGGCCCCATCCCGCACGCCATGACCGCCAACTCCTTCACCTCGGTCTCGCTCGACCCGCCGCTCGTGCTGGTCTGCGTCGACCGCGGTGCGGTGATGCACCGGTGCCTCACCTCGACGGGCTTCTTCGGGGTGTCGGTGCTGGCCTCCCACCAGGAGGCCGCGGCCATGCACTTCGCGGACCGCTGGCGGACCCTGGGAGCGGCCCAGTTCGAGCCCGTCGACTGGCTGCCCGGCCGGGTGACCGGTGTGCCGCTCCTCGACCGCACCCTCGCCAGCTTCGAGTGCGAGCTGTGGCGCGCCTACGACGGCGGAGATCACACCATCTTCATCGGAAAGGTGCTGTCCCTGCACCAGCAGACCGATCTGGATCCCATGCTGGTCTACAAGGGCAAGTTCCGTCAGATCACTCCTGATTGGAGCGAGGTGACGGCATGACCCTCATCGGGCGACACGCCAAAGGCGCGCCGGAGAAGTCGGAGAGATCACCTCGGCCCTCCGGCGCCCGCCGGGTGCCGCCCGGGCCGCCACCCTGGGCCGCCCCGAGCCTGTTCAGGAAACTGGTGGCGGACCGGCTCGGGATGATGACGCTCGCCGCGACGTACGGCGACGCGGCGCGGCTGTCCATCGGGCCGAAGACTCTCTATTTCTTCAACCACCCCGACCAGGCCAAGTACGTGCTGGCCGACAACAGCGGCAACTATCACAAGGGCGTCGGCCTCGTGCAGGCGCGGCGTGCCATCGGTGACGGGTTGCTGACCAGCGAGGGCGAGCTGTGGCGCAAGCAGCGCAGGATGATCCAGCCGGTGTTCCAGAACAAACGGATCTCCCAGCAGGCCGGGACCATCGCCGAGGAGGCGGCGAACCTGGTCGCCCGGCTGCGGGCCCGTACGGGCGGGGAGCCGGTCGACGTGGTCCAGGAGATGACGTGGCTCAGCCTCGGCGTGCTGGGACGCACTCTCCTCGACGCCGACCTGGGTGCCTTCAGCTCGATCGGGCACTCCTTCGAGGCCGTCCAGGACCAGGCCATGTTCGAGCTCGTCACGCTGAGCAAGGTGCCGATGTGGGTGCCGCTGCCGAAGCAGCTGCGCTTCCGCCGGGCCCGCAGGGAACTGCAGCGCATCGTCGATCACCTTGTCGCCGACCGCCTCGCGCGGACCGGCGACGGCGGCGACGACGTCGTGTCCCGCCTGATCGGCTCGACCCGGCAGGAGGCCGATCCCCGGGTCGGCCGCCAGCGGATGCGTGACGAGCTGGTCACCCTGCTTCTCGCCGGGCACGAGACGACGGCGAGCACGCTGTCATGGACCTTCTACCTCATCGATCGGCACCCGGAGGTCTGGGAACGGCTGCACGCCGAGGCGGTCGAGGTGCTCGGTGACCGGCTGCCGGTCTACGAGGACCTTCACCGGTTGCGATACACCGCGATGGTGGTGGAAGAGGTCATGCGTCTCTATCCGCCGGTCTGGATGCTGCCGCGGGAGGCCCAGGCGGACGACGAGGTCGGCGGCTACCACGTGCCGGCCGGTTCCGATGTCCTGATCAGCCCCTACACGCTGCACCGGCATCCGGGCTTCTGGGACGCCCCGGACCGGTTCGACCCGGATCGCTTCGACCCGGACCGCCCCACCGGCCGGCCGAGGTACGCCTACATTCCGTTCGGCGCCGGGCCGCGGTTCTGCGTCGGCAACCACCTCGGCATGATGGAGGCCACGTTCGTGATCGCCATGGTCGCCCGTGACCTCCGGCTGGCCAGGGTGCCCGGCTACCAGGTGGTCGCCGAGCCCATGTTGTCCCTCCGGATCCGCGGCGGGCTGCCGATGACCGTGCGTCCCGCGTAGGACGCCCGCTCGTTTTCATGATCTGCCGGGGCCGGCGCCGCAGGGCACCGGTCCCGGCAGATCATGAAAAAGCCTTGTCCGGGGACGCGCGGATCCTGTCCGGCGATGCGCGGACAAGGCGACGCGCGGATCCTGTACGGCGGCATGCGGACAAGGCGACGCGCGGACAAGTGGCCCGTGACCGCGTCCTTCGACAGCGGCCGGCGAGGGTCGTGAACAGGCAGACCTGTTATCCGGCATCCACGGACGCGATCTCCGGCAACCTGCCGAGTGGATACGCTCTGAAGCGTCCTCGCAGGTAAAAGCCATGATCAGGATGCCGCGGCGCATGTGTGCCCGAGGAACGCGAGCGGCGTGACTCACTGCCCGGTACGGCGGGTCATGCCGTGTTGCGACGCCGGCGGCAGATCACAGAGTCGCTCCCCGGCTCGCCACGGTGGCGGCGGTGGCGGGTCGGCGCGTGGCGGCGGGTCAGCGCGCGACGATGGTGGCGGGTTAGCGCGCGACGGCGGCGGCGGGTCAGCGTGGCGGTGGCGATGGCGGGTCGGCTCGCCACCGGCAGGAGTCAGCGTGCGTGCTGGACGGCGGCCGCGGCCAGCAGGTCACGCAGCGCGAGCAGCACCGGAGGGTCGAGGGGGCGCATCGGCCTGAGCTGGACGTCGGCCAGCTCCGTGTGCGTGTCCGGCCGTATCGTGATCGGCCCGTGGCGTCCGACGCACAGTGCCTCGTCGCCGCCTGGCGGGTGGTTGACGGCGTCCTCGCGGCCCGGGGCGACGGACTGCGCCATCAGATGCCACTCGCCCGGAGGAACGTTCTCCAGCACATACGGTCCGGGTCTGCGGAGAACCGTGTAACTGACGGGCATTCCCTCAAGGATGCGGTCGGGGAACAGCCCGGCGAAGACGGGCTGTTCCTCCAGAGGGGACAGGATGGCACCCTTGACCGTCACGGACCGGGTCTCCGCGATATCTCGATGACCGGCGGTGAAGGCCTGCGGCGTGACGCAGTCAAGCTGGCGGTATTTGGTCGGGGAGACACCCACGCTGCTCGTGAACCGCGAGCTGAAGGTGCCGACGCTGGAGTAGCCGACCCGGTGGCTGATGTCCGTGACGGTCAACGAGGTCGAGGCGAGGAGCCGTTTGGCCTCCTGGAGCCGCACCGCCGACAGGAATCGGCCGGGTGACAGCCCGGTGACCCGTTGGAAGACACGGGAGAAGTGGAACTTGCTGAACATCGCCGTGCGGGCCATGTCATCGATGGTGATTTGCTCACCGAGGTTCTCGTGCATGCTCTCGATGACTCGCAGGACGGCCCGCTCGATTTCTTTTTCCATTGCTCCTCCGTGCAGTGGAGGTGTTGTCCGAATCAACCCTGAATTACAATGCGCAGGAAAGGTGGCCGACGTGGCCACGGTCCGCATATGTTGTGCGAATTTCAGGACCTGTGTTTGTCCGATTCGCCTGGGGTGAGCGTTCAACAAATGGCTCGATCGCCATTGACGACTGCTTCATCGAATTCGATGCCGCAACGCGTGGCTAAAGGCTCCGTTGAGAAATTCGCGAGGCGACCGCTCCTTTATCTGCTCGACAGGTCGTCGATCGCGTGGTGTCGCGGGAGTCGGCTTGCGCTCTCCTCGCTCGGCGGTTCTTGCTGATCATGACCCTGTCTGGCTGTTGCCGTGACGACCGTCGGACGGTCTGATCACTACACGCCGTCAGGGGTGCGGAACGCTGCACGGTGGCGGAGGTTTTTTGGGGCGGATAAAAAGTAGTCGATCGGTTACACGATGTGTGCGGGCCGGGCCGCGGCTTGAGGCGGTTCGCCTAGCACGCCTTTCAGGGGAGCGCAACCGGTAGGTTGCCCGAAAAGGTCAGGACATGAAATAGAG
Organism: Streptosporangium sp. NPDC000396; assembly: GCF_042898655.1. Lineage (NCBI taxonomy): Bacteria > Bacillati > Actinomycetota > Actinomycetes > Streptosporangiales > Streptosporangiaceae > Streptosporangium > Streptosporangium sp. NPDC000396. The sequence continues at coordinate 321,002 of NZ_JBIAZA010000007.1, read as the reverse complement.
GGGTAATCCCGGTCAGGCTGTGCTTTTCTTTTCGAATGGCCGCTGTGATTTCGGCTGATTGACCGGTCTCATGCGTCCCACGAGTCCCGTCGGCGTTCAGGCGTCTCGCCGCGAGCCGCCTTACTCGACGTTCCCCGCGTCCGCGAGCGGGCCGATGCCGTCCCGGGATCCCGGTGCGTCCCGCGCGCCCTCCGCTTCGCGACCTCTCTCGGTGCGTGCCGGCGCTCGCACCGGTCCCCGCCCTCCGGGTCCGCGAAGCGGAGGGAAAAGCTCGTCGGCCATGCCGTGCTCGTATCCGGTTCTCGATTCGGCTTAGCACTGATCTGGGGGGTTTCTTCCGATTCGGCCGCACCCGAATAAGGGCGGATAGGGGGTCGGATAGGGGTTGTCCCGCAGGGTGCGGCGGCTGATTCTGATGGCATTGGCTCAATGCCATCAATGTGTCGTCGTCGAACGTGGCTTTTTTGGGATTTCGCACCGGAGCGCGTGGGATCCATTCATTGTGATGGGGTGTGAGAACAGATGGCGGAGGCGCGCGATGACGAGTTCTCGCGCTACGTCAAAGAGGCCAGGCCGGCACTGAGGCGAACCGCTTTCCTGCTCTCGGCCGACTGGTACGAGGCCGACGATCTGGTCCAGAGAACTCTGATCGCGATCCACGGGCGCTGGGACGCCCTTCAGCATCGTGACAAGATCGCTGGCTACGCGCGCACGATAATGATCCGGCTGATCATCAGTGATCGCAGGTCCCACAGGCGGACACGCGAGATCCTCCATGACCGGCCACCCGAGCCCGAGCCGACACCCGACCCTTACGCGCTGCTCGGCGACCGGCTCCAGCTGATGAGCGCGCTCGCCGTTCTCGGCCCCCGGCAGCGTGCCGTCGTCGTCCTGCGTTACTGGGAGGACCGCAGCGTCGAGGAGACCGCGCGGGCGATGGGCAGCGGACTGTCGACGGTACGCAGCCAGACCGCCCGCGCCCTCGCCACCCTCCGATCGGTGCTGCAGGGCGACGCGGAAGGCAACGCAGAAGATGCACCGGTCATGACGGTGCCCGGACCATGTAGTGGATCTGAGTCGAACTAGACGCGAGGAAACGCCTATGCCGCCGCGTACCCCGGACGAAGAGCAGATCAGGACAATGACACTGGAGGCGTTCGCGGACACGATCGTCCCCGGCGAGAAGCGGTCGCCCGATGACAGGGCCGTCGCGGGCGCCGCCACCGGCGGCGGCGCGGTGGCGGCCGGTGCCATCGAGTTGCTGGAATGGGACGCGACCGGTGTGGCCGCCGGGCTGGACGACTTCGCCCGCCTGCTGAACGAGCACGCGCGGGCCTACGCGGCCGAGCACGAACTCGTCCTCGACGAGCAGGTGCCGTCGTTCGTCGCGCTGCCGTTCGAGCACCGCACCCTCCTGGTGCAGCGGCTGACCACACCCGGCCACCCGGAAAAGGAGTTCTGGGTCAGCCTCGCCCTGTTCAGCAACATGGCCTTCGACTCGGCGGCTCACATGAGCACCGCCGACGCGATCGCGGCGGGACACCCCGGCCTGGTCGCCATGGGCATCGCGAAGCCTGACGCCGACGGCCTGTGGCGGTTCCCGGAGTACTCCTACGGCCGGCAACTGGCCAACCTGCATCCGGACACGACCCCATCAGGGAGCCCCGCATGACCAGCACGGAACGCACCGACGTCCTCGTGGTCGGAAGCGGCTTCGGCGGCGCGATCACGGCCTACCACCTCGCGGCCGGTGGCGCGCGGGTCGTGGTGTTCGAGCGCGGGCCGTGGCTGACGGGCAAGGACTTCGACCACGACTTCAAACTCGGCTCGTCGTACACGCGGGCCTTCGACTTCGTCGTGGGCGACGGCATGAGCGTGCTCGGCGGCAACTGCGTGGGCGGCGGCAGCGTCGTCTACTTCGCCGCGATGCCCCGCGCGCCGCGCTTCGTCTTCGAGCGTCACGGCAGCATCGGCAGGCGGATGTGGCCGTCGGCGCTCAGCCGCGACACCCTGGACCCGTGGTACGACCGGGTGGCGGAGTCGATCCCGATCAAGAAGCAGGACTGGAACGACGTCACGTACGCCGGGGGGCTGTGGGCGGCCGCGTGCAACCACGCGGGCCGTACGGCGAACCCGGTCCCGGTCGCCATCGACACGAGCAAGTGCACGAACTGCAACTGGATGATGGCCGGTTGCCGCTTCGACGCCAAGCAGTCCCTGCTGTTCAACTACCTGCCGGCGGCCCTCGCGCACGGGGCGGAGATCCGGCCGATGCACGAGGTGCAGCGCATTTCGAGGACCGACGACGGCGGCTACCGGGTGCACTACGACCTCATCGACGACGAGGACTACCGGATCCGGCGCGAGGGCGGGACGATCGACGCCAAGATCGTCGTGCTCGCGGCCGGTGCGGGCGCCACCCCCGTCATCCTGCAGCGCAGCGAGGCCTCGCTCGGCACGATGCCGTACGCCGTGGGCCGATACTTCTCGGGCAACGGCGAGCGGCTCAACACCGCCATCCTCAACGAGGACCGCGTACGTGACGTGCTCGGCCTGGAACGCGGCGACGGCCTGGCCTACGAGGCCAACCAGATCGGCAAGGGGCCGGTCGTGGCGAACTGGGACCGTCTCGACGGCTCGCTGCCCGAGTACTCGCGCTTCTCCCTGGAGCAGCTGTACTTCCCTCCCGGCCTCGGCACCATCCTCGCGCAGGTGCCCGGGGCGACCGGCCCGAGCTGGTTCGGCGTGGAGAAGAAGGAGATCCTCAAGCGCTGGCGCTCATGGCTGATCATTTTCCAGATGACGGAGGACGACAACGAAGGGGTGTTCGGCCCGCCCCCCGCCTTCGGCAACGCCGACCGGATCTCGCAGCAGATGCTCGGAGTCGGCAGGCTCCGCTACAACCCGACCCCGAACACGCTGCGCGGCTGGGCGGAGGCGGACGCCGAGGTGAAGGACATCCTGGAGCGCGACGGGCTGGCCGAGGTGGCGGCGTGGACCAACGACGTGGTCGGCGCTTACACCGTGCACCCGCTGGCGTCCTGCCGGATCGGCGACGACCCGGAGACGTCGGCGCTCGACGACCGTCACGAGTTGCGGGGCCATCCCGGCATCTTCGTCACCGACGGCTCCGCCGTACCGGGAGCGCTGACGGTCAACCCGGCGATGACCATCGCCGCGCTCGCCGAGCGAGCCGTTCCCGGCATCGTGCAGGCCGCCCAGCAGCGAGGTGTGAACGTCAAGTACGGCGCGCCGGCGCCGGACGGCGCCACCAGCGGCAGGCGGGGAGCGACCCGGCTGGTGCCCAGCCTGCTGCGCGGGTAGTGAGGAGCGGGAGATGGGCAGGATCCTCACCCCGGTGGCACGGCGGAGCGCGCTGTCTCAGATTCAGCAGGTCTCGCCGGTCAAGCCAGGCGCCGCGCGGGACCTCGTCGCGGCGGTCTATGAGCAGGTGGAACGGGACTTCGGCATGCTGGCGCCGCCCGTGATCCTGCACTCGCCCGCCCCGGAGCCCCTCGCGGCGTGCTGGCTGATCCTGCGGGAGTCGCTTCTCGCGCACGGGACGGTCAACAGGGCGATCAAGGAGGTGGTCGCCGCCGCGGTGTCACTCGGCAACACCTGCCCGTACTGCGTGGGTGTGCACAGCGCCACGCTGGGCGGCCTGGTGCGAGGACGTTACGCGGCCGAGATCGCCGGCGACCGGATCGAGGCGATCGCCGATCCCGGCGTGCGCCGGATCGCCGCCTGGGCCCGGGTGAGCGGCACGAGGGAGGCGGCCGCCCGGCACGACCTGCCGCTACCGGCGGGACAGGTCGCCGAACTGGCCGGGGTGGCGGTCACCTTCCAGTACTTCAACCGCATGGTCAACATCTTCCTCGGTGAGTCTCCGGTGCCGCCGGAGGTGCCTGCCGGAGCCCGGGGCGGCCTCATGCGGCTGCTCGGGCTGTTCATGAGGCCGACGGCCCGCAGGTTCCACCCGCCCGGAGCCTCTCTCGGACTGCTGCCCGCCGCGCCGCCACCGGCGGAGCTGTTCTGGCCGGACGGCGCGGCCAACATCACCGAGGCCTTCGCCCGGGCCTGCGCCGCCGTCGAGGAAGGCGCGCACCGCTCGGTGCCGGAACCCGTCCGTGATGTGGTCGCCGCCGAACTGGCCGCGTGGAACGGCGAGCCGACCGGTCTCAGCCGTGCCTGGGTCTCCGACGCGGTGGCGGTCCTGCCGGCCGCCCAGCGCCCGGCGGGCAGGCTGGCGCTGCTGACGGCGATGGCCTCCCATCAGGTCGACCAGCCGGTCATCGACGAGTTCCGCCGCGAGGTACCCGGCGACCGGGCGCTCATCGAGCTCACCTCGTGGGCGAGCCTGGCCGCGGCGCGCCGGGTCGGGAGCTGGCTTCGGACATCGGCCCGTCCGGCGAAACCTTCGGAAACATCTCGCACGGCACCCGCCTTCGGGTGAGACCGCGACGGCCGAAATGGTGCCGGGATTCCCCGGAGGCCGTGGAGTCCGGCCGCCGATCCGGAACATCTTAAATCCAGCTATTTTTTACTTGATTTACTGCTACTCTGAATAAGAGTCGAATCCGCATTGCGGAATTATTTGGCCCGTTGAGAAATCGGGGTGGTCTGCCGGGCGTATTCTTTTCTTGAAATTCATTCCAGACATTTCGACCGGAAGAACGGGGCCCGGATGCGGCCCCCGACATGCACAGGCATGGAGGCGATTTGATGAGTACGACGAAGACGGACACCCTGAAGGTGCCGGGCGCGACCCTGCACTACGAGGTCTCTGGGTCCGGGCCGGTGCTGCTGCTGATCCCGGGGGCGCCGGCCGACGCCGGCGCCTTCGGCGGCCTCACCGGAGTCCTCTCCCAGAAATACACGGTCGTCACGTACGACACGCGGGGCACCTCCCGCAGTCCCCTCGACGGGCCGGCGGACGAGCAGAACCTCGACGTGCACGGCGACGACGCCCACCGCGTGCTGGAGGCGGTCACCAGCGAGCCGGCGTACGTGCTCGGTTGCAGCGGCGGTGCGCTGATCGGGCTCAACCTGGTCGCCCGCCACCCCGAGCAGGTGCGCACCCTCGTGGCGCACGAGCCCCCGCTCCTGAGGCTGCTGCCCGACAGCGAGCGGTGGCTGGCGGCCTTCGAGGGCGTCTACGAGACCTACGCCAAGGCGGGCGCCGGCCCCGCGATGATGCAGTTCATCGCGACCGCGGAGGGTGGTCCCGAGGCGGCCGCGCAGGGCCATGAGCCCCCTCAGCCCCCTCCGATGCCGGACTTCTCGCAGATGCCTCCCGAGGCGCTGGAGGCCATGGGCAGGATGCAGGCCAACAGCGACTTCTTCCTCTCCCGCCTGCTGCCGATGGTCAACGACCACACGCCTGACATCGACGGGCTGCGGGCCGCGCAGACCCGGGTCGTCGTGGCGGTCGGCGAGGAGTCACAGGGGCAGATGCCCAACCAGACCGGCGTGATCCTGGCCGAGCGCATCGACGCCAAGGTCGTGGACTTCCCCGGCAACCACCAGGGCTTCGCCCTGAACCCCGTCGGGTTCGCCGAGGCGGTGGACCAGGTGCTGAGCGGCAGCTAGGCACCGGCCTTCGGCGAACGAGGCAGGGCATCGCGGGCATTCGGCCTGGTCTGGCTCAGCCTGGCCTGGCTCGGCTCGGCCTGGCTCGGCTCGGTCCGGCCTGGCCCATGTCCGCAGCGGCGGCCGGCTTACGCGGCCGACGCCGCGCCGCCCTGTTTCCGCATTTCCGCATTTCCGTGTTTCCGTGTTTCCGCCGCCGCGCCGGTCCGGTGCGGCGGCGGCCGCGTATGGTCACCCGGAAAGCCGCGTACGGTCACCTGGAGAAGAGATCCCGGGCCGGCCCTGCCCGGTCGGGCGATATGGCCTCCGGCTTCGTCGCGGGTGGCGGCCGGACGTCGGGCCGCCGGGCCGGATCCCGACGAAAGCACACACGGAGAAGACAGCGAATTTCCGCCGATGCATGCTTGATTCGACGATATTAATTTAACGAATTTCGATGATGTCGTCCGCAGGCGAAATATTCGTCATCGCCTGTTCCGCTGAGCGGGCCGGTGCGCCGGGTGAGTGACGAAAGGCCCTGCCCGGCCCGATCCCGAATGAGAGGACGGACACGTGACCGAGCTGGACGGCGTGCTCAAAGACCTGACCGCGGAGGGCGAGGAGATCGACCGGCTGGTCGCCGGTCTCGACGCGCGGCAGTGGGAACTGCCCACCCCCGCACCCGGGTGGACGATCGCCAATCAGATCGCCCACCTCGCCTTCATCTTCCGCCTGGCCGGGACGGCGGCAACCGACGCCGAGGCGTTCAAGGCGATGATCGCGGGCGCGGAAAGCGACTTCAACGGTGCGGTGAACGCCGCGCTCGCCGACTACGCGAACGACACCCCGGACGTGCTGCTGGAGCGCTGGCGGGCCGAGCGCGCCGCCGTGGTCAAGGCACTCGCCTCCGTGCCGCCCGGTGAGACGGTGCCGTGGCTGGTCAACCCCCTGCCGCCCATCGTCCTCGCGTGCGCCGGAATCATGGAGCAGTTCGCGCACGGCCAGGACATCGCCGACGCGCTCGGGGTGCGGCGGGAGCCGACCGACCGGCTCAAGCATCTCGTCGTGTTCGCGGTGCTGACCAGGGACTTCGGCTATCTGTCGCGAGGTCTGACACCGCCGGAGACCGAGTTCCGTTTCGAGATCACCGCCCCTTCCGGCGAGCTGTGGGAGTACGGCCCGGCGGACTCGGCGCAGAGGGTCAGCGGGCCCGCCGCAGACTTCTGCCTGCTGGTGACGCGGCGGCGGCACCGTGACGACCTCGCGGTCGTCGCCACCGGCGCCGAAGCCGACCGCTGGCTGGACATCGCCCAGGCTTACCGCGGACCGGCCGGGCCGGGCCGTTCGCCCGGCCAGTTCGCATCCTCTCAGCCGAGATGACGGCGGTCAGGACTGCTCACGGGACGATCCGGGCCGCAGACGGCGGTCGAGCATGTCTGTCCTCGCGGCACGACCCGGCCGCGGTCCGGCCTTGAGTGGAGCGGGAAGGCTTGCCGGATTCCGTGATCACGCAAGGTTCGGCCAGGGCACTCCGGGAGGGCTGATGAATCCGACCACACTTCGCCGCGTCGCGGTTCTCGGCACCGGCGTCATCGGGACGTCGATCGCGCTCGCGCTGCGGCGTGCCGATGTTCACGTCGGGCTCTACGACCTGGACACCGAGGTGGTGGCGGAGGCGGAAGCGATGGGAGCGGGCGTCGCGCTGTCGCCCGATGATCCTCCCGCCGACGTCGTGGTGATCGCCACTCCGCCGTCCACCGTCGTCGGCGTGCTGCGTGACGCCCAGGAGTGCGAACTCGGCGTTGTGTACACCGACGTCGCCAGCACGAAGGCCCGCATCTTCACCGACGCCGAGCTCGCGGGGTGCGATTTCACGACCTACGTTCCCGGGCACCCGATGGCAGGCCGTGAGCTGTCGGGTCCCCGGGCGGCGCGCGCGGACCTGTTCACCGGCCGGCCGTGGGCCCTGTGCCCGCACCCGGAGACACCGCCGGGGCCGGTGCGGGCAGTCGCCGAACTGGTCGAGCTGTGCGGGGGAGAGGCCAAGGTGATCGCCCCCGACGCCCATGACCGGGTCGTCGCCGCGGTCTCGCACGCGCCGCACCTGGTGTCGGCGGCGCTCGCGGCGAGGTTCGCGACCGCCGACGACACCATGCTCTCGCTGGTCGGCAAAGGCCTGCAGGACGTGACCCGGATCGCGACCGGCGCGCCGAGCCTCTGGTGCGACATCCTCCAGCAGAACGCCGACCCGGTCGCCGCCGTGCTGGACGCGGTGGTGCGAGACCTGACCGAGGTCGCATGCGCGCTGCGGAACTCGGACCACGCCGGGTCCGGCCCGCTGGCCGACCTGCTCACCAGGGGCAACCACGGCCGCGAGCACATCGTCGACCGGGTGAGCGTGGAAGGGGCGAGGTCGCGGGCCTGAACGGCGACCTGCCCCGCGGCCGGTGGGCCCGGAAGGCTCGCCGCCGATCACCGGTTCGACGACGAGCCCGCCCAGGAACCATGCCTCGGCCTGCCTCATCCGGTTCTCGCACGCCTGCGCATCCGCTGGGAGATCCGCGACGACATCCACGAGGCCTTCATGAGCCTGGCCGCAGCCATCATCTGCTGGCGACGCCTCGTCCGCTGACCACACGGCGGGTGAGCCCGGTGGGGAGGGCCGGGCGCGCCGCCGTCAGGCAGTACGGGCGCGGTATGACCAGGCAGCCAAAAACAGGCCGATGGCCCAGACCAGGAACTGCGGGATCCCGTAGACGACGATCCACGGACTGAAGATGCCGTCGTCGTTGAATTGGTGGGCCGACAGCCATGCCGCCCATTTGAACTGCCGCCTCGGCTTGCGACGTGGCCGCCCGCGCCTGCGTCGAATACGCCGTCAACCGCTATCTGATCGACGGTACCCCCTGATGTCCGTGACGGCCGGATGGCGGTGCTGCGTGATGCCGCCTCCTGCCGGGCTTGGCTTGCCGTCAGCCGATCTCCTTCCTCGAGATGCGCAGCGCCCCGGCAGCCATCGGAATGACGATCCAGGCGAGCACCGACACGGCCAGCCTGAGGGCGGATTCGCCGGTGAGCTCGCCGTTCATCAGGGGATTGGTAGTGCGGTTGAGGTCGAGCCACTCCGCCAGGATCGCGCCCATGTCGCCGAGCAGGGCGACGGCGCTCCACAGGGCCGTGCTGGACAAATAGATCACGATCGCCGCCGGCGCGTTCAACAACAGCAGACCCATGCCGAGGCCCCCGCCGGTCAGTAGCACCATCGTCGCGATCCAGCCCAGCACTTTGGTGGGCGCGACTGTCCACGTGGCCTCGACGCCGTGGACCGCGGCGGCGATGGCGTTCATGGGCAGGGCCGCCAGCAGCGCGAACACACAGCCCACTACGGTGGCCGCCACTGGCGGCAGGCATTTGGCCGCCAGCACCCGCCCGCGCCGGGGCTCCAGCGCGAACGTGGTCAGCGCGGTGCGATGCCGCCATTCGCCGGTCACCGTGAGAATGCCCAGCGCGGGCATCAGCATCGCGAGCGGGATGGCGGCACTACCGGCCAGGGTGAACCAGCGTGGCTCCGACGCGAGGCCCCTGGCGACGACGGCCAAGATCGCCAGCCCGATCGCGCTCACCGTGAGGATGAGACCGCTGCGGGTGTCGAACAGCTTGCGGGTCTCGACCCGCAGCAGCCTGGTGAACGGAATGTCGGTAGGGGTCATGCGGCGCTCCTGTCGGCTTGGGCGGTCAGTTCGAGAAAGGTCCGCTCCAGGCCGCCACCACGGGCGAACTCGGCGACGGTGCCCTGGGCGAGCACGCGGCCGCGTCCGATCATCACGATCTGATCGGCGACCTGCTCCACCTCGTGCAGCAGGTGCGAGCTGAGCAGCACCGCGCACCCGGAGTCGGCCAGGCTGCGCAGCAGCCCGCGCATCCACTGGATGCCCTGCGGGTCGAGGCCGTTGGCGGGCTCGTCCAGTATGAGCGCCTCGGGCTGGCCGAGCAGCGCGTGGGCGATGCCAAGCCGCTGCCGCATGCCCAGTGAATAGCCGCCGACGGCCCGCCTGCTCTCCTTGCCGGTCAGCCCGACCAGCTCCAGGCTCTCCTCGACGCGCGAGCGAGGCAGGCCCAGCATCAACGCCCCCAGCGTCAGGACCTCTCGCCCGCTGCGTCCCGGATGCAGGGCGCCGGCATCGAGCAGCGTGCCGACCCGGCGGCCGGGGCAGGCGAGTTCGGCGTACGGCCGGCCGAGTACGGTGGCCGCCCCGGACGTCGGTCGTGAGAGCCCGGTCAGGATGCGCAGAGCCGTCGATTTTCCCGCGCCGTTGGGCCCGAGGAATCCGGTGACACAGCCTGCCTCGACGGTGAAGGACACCTCGTCGAGGGCTTTCACCCCTTTGTGCGTCTTGCTGACGCGATGGAATTCGATCACGGTGCCTTAGTTCACCGGATTCCCCGCCTCGGGTCATCGGACCCAGGTCGATGGCCGCCTACTGAGAAGTGGACCCAGGGCTACCCGTTCTAGACCCTGGTCGATAAGGGGCGGCTTCGGCGTTTCCCTAGGCTGTCGGGTGTGAATGAGCCAGGGGTGAATGGGCGGGACGTCGATGACTCGGGCGTGAAAGGCGAGAGCCGGGGTGAGGCTCTGCGTTACCTCTGTGCCACTTTGCCGATGCTGGTCGTCGGCGGGTTCTGGATCCTGTCGGCCGATAGCCGCAAGGTCGCCCCCGACCTCGCCCGGATCGCGCCGGACGTGGCCCTGTGCGGGGCCGGTCTGGCGCTGATGCGATGGCGACACCGCTTCCCCTGGCAGATCGCGTTGGTGACCGGGTTCCTGACCCTCTCCTCGATCACGGCGGCCGGCCCCGCGTATGTCACCTACGTCTCACTGTGCACGCATCGCCGTTGGCGTCAGATCATCCCGGTCGCCCTCGCCGTGTGGCTGTGCCCGGCGGCGCAGGTGCTGTGGTGGGACGTCGGCCGGCTCAGGGTCATGTCCGTCACGAGCGTCACCATCGTGACCGGTTGCGTGATCGTCGGTGGCCTAACCGTCTTCGGCCTCTACCTGCGCGCGCGCCGCGACCTGGCCGCCTCACAGCGACAGGCCGCGTTCGAGGCGCAGGCGCAGCGCGTCGAGCAGGCCAGGCTGTCTGAACGGGTCCAAATCGCCCACGAGATGCACGACGTGCTGGCACATCGGATCTCGCTGTTGGCCATGCTCGCGGGCGGCCTGGCGCACCGCACCGACCTCACCGCCGACCAGACCCGTGAGGCGGCCCAGGCGATACAGGAGAACGCACACCAGTCGCTCAATGAGCTGCGCGCCGTGCTCGGTACGTTGCGCCGCGACGGCATCGAGGACCCGCAGCCGAGCCTGGTCGACCTGGACGCCCTGTTCGACGAAGTACGCGTGGCCGGACAGCAGGTCGAGGTGGGCGACACCATCGACGGGCGCGAGCTGCTGCCGGCGCAGACAGGACGGCACGCGTACCGAATCGTGCAGGAGGCGCTGACGAACGCGCGCAAGCACGCGCCGGGCAGCCGCGTGAGGGCCGAGCTCGGCGGACGGCCGGGTCAGGGGTTATGGATCCGGATCAGCAACCCGGCCCCATACTGGGCCTCGTCCGGCCCCGGCGGGCGGCTTGGTCTGGTCGGGCTGGCCGAGCGTGCCCGGATGGCCGGCGGCACTATGAGCCACGCAGTCCAGGACGGACGCTTCGTCCTCGACGTGCGGCTGCCGTGGGAGGCTTGACCCGTGATCAGAGTGGTGGTCGTGGACGACGACCCGATGGTGCGCACGGGACTGCGCCTCATCCTCGGCGGCGAGCCCGACCTGGACATCGTCGGCGAGGCTGCCGACGGCAGGCAGGCCATGACGGTGGTCCGCGACGTGCGGCCCCACGTCGTCCTGATGGATATCCGGATGCCGGGCCAGGATGGGCTCACGACCACCGAGCTGCTGCTCAATCAGCCGTCGCCACCGCGCATTTTGGTGCTGACCACGTTCGATGCCGACGACATGGTGCTACGCGCGCTGCGGCTCGGCGCGCACGGCTTCCTTCTAAAGGACACGCCGCCAGCGAAGATGATCGAAGCTGTGCGTACGGTGGCCAGGGGCGAGCCGGTCCTGTCGCCGAGCGTCGCCCGTCAGGTGATCGCGGCGGCCACCGGCCGGTACAAGCCGCAGGCTGTCAAGGAGTTGGACCAGCTCACCGAGCGCGAGCGTGAGGTGGCGATCGAGGTGGCCAGGGGCGGCTCGAACTCCGAGATCGCCACGAACCTGTCGGTGAGCGTGGCCACGGTGAAGGCCTCTATCACCCGCATCTTCGCCAAGCTCGGCACCGATAGCCGCGTGGACGTGGCGAACAAGGTACGCGACGCGGGCCTCCTCTAACTGAGGGTTTCAAAATGAGGTCCGCAGTCTGCGGAGGCAGATGATGCTGCAGGCCAGGTCAAGCAGGGCTTGTTGGAGATCAGCACGGCGTTCGTAGCGGCGGTGCAGTCGGCGATATCCGTTCAGCCAGGCGGAACATGGTGCGCTCGACGACCCGGCGGTGCCGGCCCAGGCGTTGGCTGGACTCGACGCCGCGGCGATCGATAAGCAGAGTGATGCCGCGTCCGCGCAGGAAACGTCGCCCCCGGGCTGTCATGGGCATCGCCGCCGAGATCACGACAGAGAGCGGCAGACCGGTCCGCTCGGTGATCATATGGACCTTTTCCGTGGCCTCGCGGTCAGCGGATGTGCGGCAGGTCGCGCAGCTGCCGTCGCGAGGTGAGGCCCAGCTTGCGGAAGATGCTGCGCAGGTGGGCGTCGACGGTGCGCGGGCTGAGGAACAGCTTCGCCGCGACCTCCTTGGAGGTCGCGCCGTCGGCCACCAGACGGGCGATGTGCACCTCCTGCACGGTGAGGAGCTGGTCGGACGCCTGGCACGAGCGGCTGCGGGCGTGCTCGCCGGTGGCGCGCAGCTCGGCGGCGGCGCGGTCGGTGAACGCCTCGGAGCCCATCTCGGCGAACAGCTCGTGCGCGGTGCGCAGCGAGTCGCGGGCCTCGCGCCGGCGTCCCCGCCTGCGCAGCCACTCCCCGTACAGCAGGTGCGCCCTGCCCCGGTGCACGGCCGCCCGGCTGCCGTCCAGCAGCTCGATCGCCTCCCGATAGGCGTCCTCGTCGTCGGTGACCAGCGCCCGCGAGTACGCCTCCACGCCCAGACCCCACGGCCGCCGCCCGGCCAGGGCGCGTTCCCGCAGCGAGTCCAGCGCGTCCTTGGCCGTTGCGGTCTCGCCGCAGCGCATCGCCGCCTCGATCAGCTCGGGGAGCGCGAGCCCGGAGATGCCGAGGTCGCCGTGGGCGACGGCCGACCGCGCCGCCTCCAGGGCGGTCGGGTAGTCGGCCAGGCTGTTGCCGAGCACCGCCGTGGCCCACTGCACGCTCAGGCTGTTGCGCCGCCCGGTCGACGCCACCGCCTCGAACAGCTCGACGGCCTCGGCCCGGCGGCCCCGCAGCGCCGCCAGGTGGACGAGCGGGTAGACGCGCGGAGCCCCGCCGGTGGCCTCGGTGATGGCGTCCCCCTCGGAGATCATCTCCATCGCGGCGCCGAAGTCGCCCGCGTGCGCCGAGGTGAGGGCCAGCATCGCCAGGCCGATCGGCAGCATGCGCATCGAGCCGGACGCGCGGCCCGCCGCCGTGATCCGGGCGGCCAAGCTGTGCAGCGCGTCGTGATCCCACAGCTCCGCAGCGATCGTGAAGCCGAGCGCGGGCCGCGCCGTCAACGTCTGGTCCTGGACGTCGGCGACCATCGGACGCAGCAGGCCGGCGGCGGCTCGATGGCCATCTCTGGCGAGGGTGACCATGCCGTCCAGCACTCTGTCGACGCCGGTCCGGGGTCCGGAGGCGGGCGGCGCCGCGCGCACGGCCTCCAGCACCGAGCCGAGGTCGCCGACGAGCACGCCCATCTCCATCGCGTCCAGGTAACAGGCCCTGGACCGGGCGGGGTCGGACTCGGCCAGCCGCTCGGCGGCCCGCAGCAGATACCCGGTGGGGCCGTCATCGCCCCGGCGGTGGACGAACGACAACTTGCCGCGTAGCAGGTCGATCCCGGCCCGCTGCCTGGGGTCGAGCGTCCCGATCTCGGCGGCCGACAACAGCTCGGCAGCCGCTTCGAAGGCGCCCACCGAGAGCTTGGCTTCGGCGGCGGCGAGCGTTCGCTCGGTCCGCAGGTCCGGGTCGAGGGTGAGCGCTGCGGAGCGTTCGAGGAAGGCCGCTGCCGCCGCCTCTCCGCCCCGGGCCCGGGCGCGGTCGGCGGACCGTTCCAGTTCGGCCGCCACCTGCTCGTCCGGTCCTGCGCTGGCCTGCGCGCGGTGCCAGGCCGGCCAGGCTCAGGCCGGGCAGCGCGTCCAGCTCGGGCAGCCCGCTCGGCTCGCGCGCGGCGAACACCACGGCGATCGGCTCGGCGGCCACCCTGCGGGCCAGGAAGGCCAGCGCCCTGACGGAGGCGTTGTCCAGCCAGTGGGCGTCGTCGACGAGGCAGAGCAGCGGACGCTCCCGCGTGGTCTCGGCGAGCAGGCCGAGGGTGGCGGCGCCCACCAGGAACGGGTCGGGGTCCCCGGCGTCCAGGCCGAACGCGACCTCCAACGCGGTGCGATGCGGTGTCGGCAGCGCGGGCAGGCGGTCGAAGAGCGGGGAGGAGAGCTGGTGCAGGGCGGCGAACGGCAGCTCGGTCTCGAACTCGGCTCCGGAGGCCCGCATCGTCAGGAATCCGGTTGCCGACCGCTCCGTCCAGTCCAGCAGCGCGCTCTTGCCGATGCCCGGTTCGCCCTTCACCACCAGCGCACCACCCTGGCCCTGCCGGGCGGCGTCGAGCAGGGCGGCAAGCCGGGAAGTCTCGTCGTGGCGGCCGATCAACGTGTCCATCATGCCTCGTGAGGGGGCTGCCGGGTTTACCGGCAGGGGAATCGCTTCCCTGTTGTGGTTCCTTTGTTTGAACGGTCAGGGCTTGGCCGTCGCCTACCTTAGCCGAGGGAAGCGAGAAGCCGCTCTCTTCAGGGAGCGGAGGAGTCACGGGTAGACCTTAGGGTTTCGGACACTACCCCCAAGTACCGCAAAAGTGGCGACGGGGACCAGCGGCCCTTCGGCGGAGGCGGCGGTGATGTCGCTCTGCCAGGCGGGCCAGCCGTTCACGTCGGTGTGCAGCTGCCAGACCCGCTCCAGCGGGGCCTCGATCACGGTGTCGAGGCGGACGACGACGGCGGCGTCGGTGTCGATCACGGTGATCACTTGGCGTCCTCGATCCAGTGTCCGTGGATGCCGGCGGGCACGCGGCGGGGAAGCTCGACGGTGGCGACCGTCTTCAGGTCCGCGGCGTCCAGCACGAGCAGCCGGGAGGCGTCGGCCTTGAGGTCGCTGACGACGGTGAGCAGGTAGCCGTCGTCCTCGCTGTTGCTGTCGGCGGCGGGCACGAAGACCCCCTCGCCGGGCATGCGGTGTTCCCCGTGGGAGAAGAGCTGCTGCCGACCCGTCACCGAGTCGAACTTGACGGTGTGGTAGTCGGACAGGCCGGCGCCGGGGAAGGCGATGGCGTAGCTGTAGCGGTTGGCGATCCCGGTGTGGGCGTCGTTGATGGCCGGGAACTCGACGTTCAGGCTGTCCAGCGCTTCCTCGGTGGCCTTGCCGGTGGCCGGGTCCAGGATCCAGCGGTGCATGGTGGCGCCGGACAGCGGGCTGACGCCGTAGGCGGGCGCTCCGATCCACCACTTCCACGACGACTCCCACCCGGAGCGGTCGAAGCGCGGCCCTTCGAGCACCACGCGCCCGTGGGCGTCGACGTAGGAGTTGCTGACGTGCAGGAGCGTGCCCTGCTCGGCCTCGAACCAGGTGACCTGGTCGGAGTCGCGCGGCATGACGCCGATGGTGAAGGGCACGTCGTCGTGCCAGCGGTAGGGGATGCCGGAGTGCTCGGCGTGGTCGAAGACGACGGGCGAACACAGGAAGACGGCATGCTGGGCGGTGATCGCGAAGTCGTGCATGAGCGACGGTCCCGCGCCGTCGATGATCTGGGTGCGGACGATCTGGCCGGAGGCGTCGGCGACGTGGTAGGTCAGGTACGGCGGGAACGGGCTGTAGCTGAAGAAGTGCAGCTCCCCGGTGACCGGGTCCTCCTTGGGGTGGGCGGTCATCGCGCTGGTCAGCTTGCCGCCGAAGTCGTAGACGCCGATGGTGTCGAGCTCGGCGCTGACCTCCCAGGGCAGGTTGGCCTCCTGCAGCGCCAGGTAGCGGCCGCCGTGGAAGATGATGTTGGTTGCGGCCGCGGAGACCTCAAGCTCGGTGCCGGTGAAGGGCACCCCGTCCAGGTACGGCGTGCGGATCCAGCGGTTGCGATACCACTCCGCCTTCCCGCCGGCCAGGCGGATGCCGTGGATCATGCCCGCGCCCTTGAACCAGTGGGTGGGGGTGACGCCCGGCTTGGGATTGTGGCCGTTGCGGAAGTATCGACCGTTGAGCTCAGGCGGCAGGGTGCCGTGCACGGTCAGCTCGTGGGCGGTGATCTCGTCGGTGACGGGCGTGTAGTGGCCTGTCAGGTACGGCTTGGCGAGCTCGGTCATGATGCCTTTCCAATCGATGGAACCGCGATGAGCAGGGTGATGACGGCACCGGCCAGGAAGGTCCCGCCGTACGTCGGGAGGAGGGTCAGGACTGACAGGCCCACGGCGCCGCCGATCTGCCGGGTGGCGTTCAGCGGCGCCCATGCCCTGGTCCGGTGGGGTGCGGTACTGCTCATGGATTCAAGGTCGCAGTGCGGCTGCGGCGCTCGCGTCGGTAGCTTTCACCTATATGGCCGGCGCCGCACACCTCGCTACCGGTGGGACCGCAATCCGGGAGATGCATTACAGAGCGGGCGAATGCCACGCTGGCCGCATAACCGAATACGAAGGCGAGACCGGCCCGCGGGAGTGGAGAAGGCATTTTTCTTGACTTTTCTTGACTTTCCCTGGCTTTGCTTGACGACCGTTTGCCGACCGTGCCTGCTGATGTGCCCGCATTGGATGGATTTAGCATCAAAGGAGGGAATTGAACATTCCTTCGCCGCTTCGGTGACTGCAGGCGCCGAAGCGGAAAGGGCGTGACGCCCCGGCGGGGCTCCGGCCGTCGGCCGCCACTCCAGGCGGGACGGCGGTGTCCGGCGAGCGTCCGCCCCCTTGTCCTTCTGACCGCCTCACTCGTTTCTGACGTCCACGGCTCTTTTGCCGGGTGCCGAGCCGTAACAGCGTCGCGCACGGATCCTCGGGCCCTTTTCTCCGGCGGCCGATTCGCATTCCCTTCCTGTCTTTCTGTTGGTGTGTTGGCACCCTGACTGGCTCGACCGACAAGATCTTGGAGAAATCCATGGAGAAACGCTGCCCCGTCGCTCTCGACATCACCGGCCGGGACATCCATGCCGAAGCCGACGGCCTGCGGGCGCAGGGCCCCGCGACCCAGGTGGAACTTCCCGGCGGCGTCCTGGCATGGTCGATCAACAGCTACGCCGTCATCAAGAAGATGCTGACCGACCCGCGAGTCACCAAGAGCGCCCGCAACCACTGGCCGGCGTTCATCAACGGCGAGATCCCGCCCGACTGGGAAATGATCAGCTGGATCGCGATGGACAACATGGTGACCGCCTACGGGAAGGACCACGTGCGGTTGCGCAGGCTGGTCGGCAAGGCGTTCACCCCGCGCCGCACCGAGGCGATCCGGCCGCGCATCGTGGAGCTGACCAACCAGCTCGTGGACGCCCTGGAGACCGTGGAGCCGGGCGAGGTGGTGGACCTGCGGGAGCGGTTCGCCTACCCGCTGCCGGCCCGGCTGGTGGCAGACCTCATCGGCATGTCGGAGGACGCCCGGGTCAAGACGGCCAAGGTCATCGACATGATGGTGGACACCACCGTCACCCCCGAGCAGGCGCAGGCGGTGCTGCTCGGCTGGCGGGGAGCGATGGCCGACCTCATCGCGGCCAAGCGCCGGGAGCCGGGTGAGGACATCACCAGCGACCTGATCGCCGCGCGGGACGAGGACGGCTCGCGCCTGAGCGAGGAGGAGCTGACCGACACCATCTTCGCGATCCTCGGCGCGGGCTCCGAGACCACGATCAACTTCTTCGACAACGCCATCACCGCGCTGCTCACCCACCCCGATCAGCTTGAGATGGTCAAGTCCGGGCGTGCCTCGTGGGACGACGTGATCGACGAGACGCTGCGGGTGGAATCCCCGCTGGCCCACCTGCCCCTGCGGTACGCGGTCGAGGACATCGAGCTCGACGGCGTCACGATCCCCAAGGGTGACCCGATCCTGGTCAACTACAGCGCGGTGGGGCGTGACCCGGCGCTGCACGGCGAGGACGCCGGCCGCTTCGACCTCACCCGCACGGACAAGGAGCACCTCTCCTTCGGTCACGGCCCGCACTTCTGCCTGGGGGCGGGCGTGGCCCGTCTGGTCGCGACCATCGGCCTGTCGACGCTGTTCGAGCGTTTCCCCGACCTGGCCCTCGCCGTCACGCGTGAGGAGCTGCAGCCGTTGCCGACGTTCATCATGAACGGTCACCGGGCCCTGCCGGTACGGCTGACCGCCCCCGTGCCCGCGGGGGCACACGCGCGCTGACCGTCGTCGAGATGCGTCGCGGAGCGAGCCGACATGACGATGGGGTCGTGGGATCGGCGGTCGCGGCGCCTGCATGACGTCTGACGGAAGTCAACTCAGAGTGGATGGGTCACAACATGCAACCTTTCCGTATCGAAATCCCGCAGGCCGACCTCGACGACCTGCGCCGCCGGATCGCCGACACGCGGTGGCCGGACGAGCTGCCCGGCGTCGGCTGGGACCGCGGTGTACCCTGCGGCTACCTCAAGGAGCTGGCGGAGTACTGGCAGACGGAGTACGACTGGCGCGCGGCCGAGGCGCGGCTGAACCGGTATCCCCAGTTCGTGACCGAGATCGACGGCGCGGACGTGCACTTCCTGCACGTCCGCTCCCCGGAGCCGGACGCCACACCGCTGCTCCTCACCCACGGCTGGCCCGGTTCGGTCGCGGAGTTCCTTGACGTCATCGGGCCGCTCTCCGACCCCCGGGCCCACGGCGGCGATCCGGCCGACGCGTTCCATCTGGTCATCCCGTCCATCCCCGGATACGGATTCTCCACGCCCTTGAGGGAAACCGGCTGGAACGTCCCCCGGATCGCGAAGGCGTGGGCCGAGCTGATGCGGAGCCTCGGCTACGACCGATACGTGGCTCAGGGGGGTGACGCCGGGTCGGTGATCTCTCTTGAGCTCGGCCGGGTCGATCCCGAGCACGTCGCCGGAGTGCACGTCAACATGCTCATGACGTTCCCCTCCGGCGACCCGGCCGAGTTCGCCGATCTGAGCGAGTCGGACCAGGAGCGCCTGGGGAAGCTCTCACGGTTCGACGCCGACCTGTCCGGCTACATGAAAATCCAGGCCACCCGGCCGCAGACGCTGGCCTACGGCCTCACCGACTCGCCGGTCGGCCAGCTCGCGTGGATCGTCGAGAAGTTCCGGGAGTGGACCGACTCGGCGAAGGTCCCCGAGGACGCCGTCGGCCGCGACCAGTTGCTCACCATCGTCACGATCTACTGGCTGACCGCGACCGCCGGGCCGTCGGCCCAGTTCTACTACGAGGGGGCCGAGGGCGTGCGCCTGGCGGCAAGCGGCGTCCAGCCGCCGCCGGTCACCGTTCCGGTCGGGGTGGCGGTGTTCCCGCACGACATCTTCGTCCCCCTCCGCCGCTTCGCCGACCGGGACCTTCCGAACATCACGCACTGGACGGAGTTCGACCGCGGCGGCCACTTCGCGGCCATGGAGCAGCCCGCGCTCCTGACGGACGACATACGCTCCTTCGCCCGCTCGCTGGCGTGACCTGGGCCGGCAGGCCCCGGCTGTCCGGCGGGGGATCTCCAACGGACAGCCAACGGACAGCCGACGGGCCGCCGGCCGGATTCACCGGCCGGATTCACCGGCCGGATCCACCGGCTGTTTCGGCAACCTGAAAGAACCGGAACTCTTCCGAGGTCGATACAGTTTTTTACGAATACGACCGCAAGCGTCCGTGGTTGAACTCGACTAATTCGCAGCGATTCGGTCATCCGTACGGCCCTGCGCGCTCCGCGTGAAGAGCCGGAATTGTGGATTCCGTACACGAAGACCTAGAGAGGCTTGGGCACCATGAGTGTTCCTGAAACATCGCATGCGTCAATCGGTCTGGCAAATCAGATTCCCCTTTCGCTGAACCAGGAATTTCTGTGCGCCTTCGACAAGGGCGATGCCGAGGGGGCGTTCAGCGACAGGCATACTCTGGTCTTCGGCTGGCGCGTCAGCGGGGAGATCGACCTCGACGCGCTGCAGGGGGCCCTGGACGATGTGGTGGAACGCCATGAGACGCTCCGCACGGAGATGGTCCGCGGCGAGGAGACCCGCTACCAGAAGATCCACCCCCCGAGCCCGGTCGAGCTGCTGGTCCGCGACCTTCCCGGGGACGACCCGGGCTCCCGCGACGTCCGGGCGGAGGAGTTCCTCAACGAGCTCGACGCCGGGAAGTACAGCGTTCTGCGGCTGCCTCACCTGCGGGCCGTCCTGGGCCGGTTCGACGACACCGACGCGGTTCTCGTGCTCGTCGCGCACCACACGGCGACCGACGCGTGGTC
Source organism: Streptosporangium sp. NPDC000396 (assembly GCF_042898655.1). Taxonomy (NCBI): domain Bacteria; kingdom Bacillati; phylum Actinomycetota; class Actinomycetes; order Streptosporangiales; family Streptosporangiaceae; genus Streptosporangium; species Streptosporangium sp. NPDC000396. The sequence goes on along the minus strand of NZ_JBIAZA010000007.1, from coordinate 300,762 downwards.
CATCCAGCTGATCATCCGGGATCTCGCCGCCTTCTACGCCGCCCGGAGAGGGCACGGCCCGGCCGATCTCCCGGAGGTGTGCCAGTATCGGGAGTTCGCGGTCTGGCAGCAGGAGAGCTCGGCCGCCGGCGCCGGGAAAAGGTCCTGCGAATACTGGCGGGACAAACTGAAGGGCGCCCAGATCCTCGCCATTCCCACGGACCGGCAGAAATCCCCCGAAGTCATCAGCACGTACGCGGTGTACCGCTTCCTGATCGACAAGGAACTGACCTCCGCGACCTTCGCCTTCTCCAAGGTGACGCGCAGCTCGCCGTTCATGACCATGCTCGCGGCCTACAATGTCCTGCTTCACAAGATGACGGGGGCCACCGACATCGTCGTTCCGACGTTCACGTCCGGCCGTTACCAGGACCGGTTCCTGGACACGGTCGGTCCGTTCTTCAACTTCGTCCCCCTCAGGACGGACATCGCCGGATGCGGGACGTTCCGCGAGGTGGCCGACCGGACCCGCTCGACCTGCATCGAGGCCTACTCGCACGACATCCCGTTCGCCCAGGTCGTGAACGAGGCCCCGGAGCTGATTCTCCCGTTCGCCGAAAACGACCGTTCCGTCGTCGCCTTCGAGGTCCTCCAGTCCCCGTTCGCGATGGACGGCGAGCTGGTCGGGGATCTGAGGTACTCCGAGATACGCAGGCGCCTGCTGTCGCAGCCCCTGTGCTCGGACATCCCGGACGGCGCGCTGTGGGCGACGGACGTGCTTCCCTCGGGTGACATGGTCGGGAGCCTGAAGTTCAACACCAACCTGTTCGACGAGAGCACGATGGCCGGCATCGTGTCGGAGTTCCGCCGGGTGCTGCGAAGCGCGGTCACCGCTCCGGACACTCCGCTGGGGCAGATTTGAGCCCGGCGGGCTTTTCCGTGGTTTTCGGCGACAGCCGGCCCGGCCCGAACGCCCGCGTGCACTCGGCGACAAAAGGTGCGGGCGGGTGCAAGGCCGGTCGGCCCGTCCGCGAGGAGAGCCGATGGGGTCACACGGGCCATCGCAATCCCGGAGATGCATCGCAAAACACGCGCATGTGACGCTGGATGCGTGGCCGAACGCGAGGGCACGTCTCACCGGGATCGGTAGCGCCACGACGCCGAGCGGGCGCCGGAACGCGTGTGGCGCTCACCGGATGCGGCGGCGGCTGTCGCACCGATGTTTCCGAGCCGACCATTCGAGACAAAGGATCTGCGCAGCAATGACAGTCGTCACGAGTGTTGCCGAACACGGATCTCCGCTCCCCCCGGAACCGGCCCTCACGCCGGCGGAGATCATCGCGAGGGCCGAGGCGATCGCACCGACTCTGGTCGCGCGCCAGGCCGAGACCGAACAGCGCACGTTCTACGCCCAGGACACCCACGAGGAGTTCGCGAAGGCCGGCTTCTACCGGATCCTGGTTCCCCGGCGCTACGGCGGCTACGAGTTCGGGGCCGAGACGTTCATGCGGGTGGCGATGGCGCTCGCGCGGGGCTGCCCCTCAACCGGCTGGATGTATCTTTTCGGGGCCGCCCACGCGCTCGCGGTGGCCACGCTGTTCGACGAGCGCGCGCAGGCCGAGCTCTTCGCCTCCGGTGACTTCATCTGCCCCGCCACGGTCGCGCCCAGCGGGACCGCCGGACGCACCGACGACGGGCACTGGGTCCTCAACGGCACCTGGGGCTACTGCTCGGGCGCGCCCTACGCCACGCACTTCCTCGGCCACACCCTTGTCTCCCAGGGGGAGGGGCAACCCCCGGCGCCACTCTTGTTCATCATTCCGCGCAGCCAGTGGAGGCGCCTGGACGACTGGGGACAGCAGCTCGGCCTCAAGGGAAGCGGATCGCACAGCATCACCATCGAGAACGGGCGCATCCCCGACCATTTCACCATCGGCACGCATCTGAGCCAGATCACGGTCACGGAGGGGACGCCGGGACGCGCGCTGCACAACAACCCCGAATACGGGGGCGGGCCGCTCAGCTTCATGCTGCTCGAACTCGGCGCTCTCGCCGTAGGCATGGCGAAGGGGGCGCTCGACACCTACGAGGACCTGATGCGGACGAGGACCACGACGTTCCTTCCCATCGTTCCCCGCGCGCAGGATCCCGACTACCAGTTCAGGTACGGCGAGGCCACCGGCATGATCTCCACCGCCGAGGCCGCCCTGCTGAACGCGGTCCAGCAGTGGAGCGACACCTGCGCCGCGGGCCCGGAGGCGTTCACCAGGGAACAGGAAGTGCGGCTCGCCACGATCAGCCGGGAGGTCGTCCGGCTCTGCTGGCGCGCGGTCGAGGGGCACCTGTTCCCCACCGCGGGTTCGAGCTCGGTCCGCCACGGCGAGCGCATCGAGCGCGTGTGGCGTGACATGTCCATGCTCCACAGCCATGCCGGGGTGGGCATCTTCCTCGCCGGCATGGCAAACCGCGAGCTCGCCCGGGCCCGGTTCAACCTCGAGTGAGGCCTCTCCGGCGCCGGTAGTAGGAGATCACGACGGCGACCAGGAGCGGACCCCAGGCGACGAGGGGCAGATAGAGGAAACCGGCCACGGTGTTCCCGATCGGGGTCATGTCGTCGTGGGGAATGGTCCACCAGAAGAGGAACGGAGTCCACAGGAAAATCAGGATCGTCGCGCCGATGGCCGCCGGAATCACCGCGGCCATCGGCCGAACTGTTTTCCCGCCGATGAACGGGATCCAGCGCGGCGCCACCTCGCCCCAGGGCTGCACGAGTCCCAGAGTGAGCAGGGCGGCCGCCTCGTTGAGCACGCTGAGCGCGATCACGTACGGCACGCCCCAGCCGGTTATGCCGAGATCCGCGTAACCCTGCTCGGTGTACCCGGCCGTGAATCCCAGCGCCAGCGCCAGCCTCCACAGTCCAGACGGCAGGGGGGCCAGGGCCGCGAGGTGGGCGGCCCACCGCGCCCAGCGGGGTGCCGGGGGAGCGAGAGGGGTGGCGACGGGGGTGCCGACGTTCGCAGGGCTGATCATGGGAACCATCGTGTCGTGCGCCGGATCGCATCACTTCCCGCCGGAGAGCCAGGCCGTTCCCCCACATGGGGGAGAAGGTCCGCGCAGGCCGGTCCGTCAAAGCCGTTCCCTCACCCAGGGAAGAAGCGTGGCGCAACACCCGCAAGGCCGCTCCCCAAGCGAGAAATGTGGCGCAACGCCCGCAAGGCCACTCCCCACGCGGGGAAAGAAGGGTGGCATAACGCGGAGCGCCGCCCCGGCCCGGTGAGGGCTGGGGCGGCGCCGACGTGCGATCGTCACCTGGCGGGGCGAGCCGGGGTGCTCACCTCCGCGTTCTCCCGCGGTGCCGGAGCGGGTTCCGGCTTGCGCCCGCCGTTCCACAGCACGCGGAACATCATGCCGGGACTCATGAGGGCCTGCGGTGGATCGACGAGGCCCGCCACCCGCATGAACGTCCTGGTGATGCTGCCGTCCCGGGTCGCTGCGGCCTGTAGCTTCGCCATGTAGGCGTTCATCACCCGGACCATCAGCGGGCGGGGCGCCTCGACTTCGGGGAAGCTGAGGTCGCCGCCGGCCGAGATGTTCCACGGCACGTCGATGACATCGGAGATGTCCTTGAGGAAACGGAGCGGCTGGGGAGGGGCTCCCCGCTGAAGGTGCGTGCGCAGGGTGAGCGCTTCGAGCGCCGCGACGGTCATGCCCTGCCCGTACACCGGGTTGAAGCTGCACGCGGCGTCGCCCATCACCAGCAGCCGGTCGGGGAACCGGTCCAGCCGTTCGTAGTGGCGCCGGACACTCGCCGGGTAGCGGAAGGAAACCGGGTCGTCGAGGGGTTCGGCGTCCCGGATCACCTCGTAGATGTCCGGGACCGGCAGGGAGCGGACGAAGTCGAGGAAGCCGTCGGGGTCGGCCGGCGCGCTGTCGCCCAGGACGCCGGTGAGCGACAGGACGCACCGGCCGTTCTCGATCCTGGAGAAGAACGCGCCGCGGGGGTGCGAAGGCGAGGAGACCGGGTTGATCGACAGGTCACCGCGGAGGATGGCCTCGTCCGGCAGCCGGTAGTGCCGGGTCGTGTACGTGAGGTTGATCTTGATTCGCTCTTCCGCGGGCCGTTCGTAACCGAACTGCTCCAGCCACACGGGCGTTCGCGAGCCGCGCCCGGTGGCGTCGACGACGAGGTCGGCCTCCAGAACCTCTTCGGCGCTGCCCTCCTCCTGCCGCTGCACGCGCACACCGGTCACCCTGCTGTGGTCCGGTGTCGTGACCAGCCCGGCGATGTCGCACCGCTCCAGGAAGGTCACGTTGGGCAGGGCGCTCACCCGAGCCCGTACGTGGCTCTCCAGCACCGGCCGGGCGGCGGACACGCACACCAGCCCGGTGCTGGCCGGCTGCAGCCGTACCCCGTTGAAATACCAGCGGAGCTCTCCCAGGTCGCCGGTCGGCACGCCGGCCGCGATGGTCCCCTCGGTGAACCCCGGGAACAGCTCCTCCAGGATCTGCTGACCGCGGGCGAGCAACCCGTGGACGTGGCGTCCTTGAGGAACGCCACGCCGCGCGGTGGTCACGCCGGTCAGCTCGTCACGATCCACCACCAGCACGTCGGTATAGGCCTCGGCGAGCACCCGCGCCGCGAGCAGGCCCGCCATGCTCCCGCCAAGCACCACCGCGCGTTCACCCACACGGTTGCCCATCGCGGTCACCTCCTTGAGCTTCCTGGTCGTGGGCTAGGCCGCATCGCGGGGGCTGTTCTGGTAGGCGGCCAGGCGCCACTCCCCGTCCTGCTTGACGACCACCCAGGAGGCCCGGATGGCGCGGGCGTCGGAGACCTCGGTCTCACCGGGCGACAGCACACCGCCCTGGGTGATCAGTATTCCGGCCTCGGCGCCGAGGAACCTGAGGTCGATGGGCTGCCCGGTCACCCGGGTGCCCTTGAACGGACCGGCGAACGCGGCCGACATGAACGAACGGATCGCGTCACGGCCCTTCTGGTGGACACCGGGAAGGATCATGCTTCCGTCCTCGGTGAAGACCGAGGCGAAGGCGTCGGCGTCGTGCTCGGCCCAGGCCGCGACGATGCGCTGGGGAAGGGCCGCGATGCCGGCCTGGTCCTCGGCCGAGGGACCTGCGATGGTTGACGACGGGCTGCTCGTGGTCATGCTTTTTTCCTTTTCTCCGTGGAATTCTCCGTGGAAGCCGACGTAGAAGCCGACGCGGGAGTCGGCGTGGGAGTCGGCGCGGACGAGAGATCGCCGGCGATCGTGCGCAACGGCCGGTCAGACGTAGAGCGTGTTCGGCTCCAGACCGCAGAGAACCCGCCCGTACAGCTCGGCGTTGGTGTTCGGGTGCATCAGGGCGTGCAGGTTGACGGCCTGGATGTCCCGCGCGATCCGCTGGATCGGCATGTCGCTGTAGATCGACGAGCCGCCGCTGGCCGTGGCGAAGATGTCCACGGCCTCTTTCGCCAGCCGGCACACCGCGCCCATGTCGGCGCGTGCCCTGACGCGCTCCTCCAGCGTCCACGGCGAGCCTGCGACGCTCTTGCCGTCCACCAGGTCCGCCAGGCGACGCGCGTGGAACTCCGCCTCGTCGACCTTCATCGTCGCGTCGGCGACCTGCAGGTGGGTCAGCGGCGCCTCGGCCTGGCTCGCGTAGTCGGTGTAGGTGATCTTTCGCTCGGGCAGCCGCTGGAAGAACGCTTCGCCGGCGGCCTTCGCCATTCCGACCACGGTTCCGACCGAGGACGCGGAGGCGACCGGAAGCAGCGGCGCCCGGTAGATCGGCGTCTCGGCGTTCAGCTTCGAGGCGAGCTGCCCCTGCAGGATCGCGGGCAGCGGCAGCACCCGCTCGGACGGGATGAAGAGGTCCTGGGCGATCGTGCTGACACTGCCTGTGCCCTTCAGGCCCGCCGTGTACCAGTCGTCCACGACCTGCAGGTCCGACATCGGCACCAGCGCCATGATCGGGTACGGCTCGCTGTCCGGCCCCACCAGGATCGCCACGATCTCCTGCCAGTGGCTGTGCAGGGCACCGCTGATGAAGCCCCACTTGCCGTTGACGACCACACCGCCGTCGACCGGGGCGGCCATCGCGGTCGGGCTCAGCGTTCCGCACACCCGCACGTCCGGGGTCGAGAACACCTCGTCCTGGACCTCGTCCGGGAACAGGCACGTCATCCAGGTCGGAATCCAGTAGACCGACGCCGTCCAGGAGGTGGAGCCGTCGGCGCGGCCCAGCTCGGTGGCCACGTCGACCAGGGTGCGCGTGTCGGACTCGTATCCGCCGTAGCGGGCGGGCACCCTCATCTTGAAGATGCCGGCGTCGGCCAGCGCCTCGATCGACTCGTCGTGAATACGCCGGTTCTCCTCCGACCAGGCCGCGTTCTTCCGGAGCAGCGGCACCAATTCGGACGCGCGACGAACAAGCTGTTCCCGCGTCGGAACCTCGGTCGTCAACACCATTTCCTCCCAAAGAATTCAGACGAGAAACCGCAGCCGAACTCCGCGCGCCCCGCTCACAACGTCATGAGAATCACGGAGCAGGCAAGCTGCGCCGGAGATCGATTGGCCAGGGGCCGTCGCGCGAAATTCAAGGTGCGATCACCACTGTTTGCCATGGGGCGGCGGAAATCGTGCACCACCGAATCACGCCGCCCGCTCGTCATGGCCGTCCGCCGATGCTTACCACCCGACGGTCGCACCCGTCGGCGGCCCATGCATCTTCTGGATTGCGGATCGCCAGCTCCAGCCGGTGGCCGTGCACCGTGGGCATCGCGGGCGGGGTGACGGCCGCTTTATCCGGGCTGATCCATCCGTTCGGAAAACAAATCAGATAATCGACCCGGCCGATTTGTTTTCCGGGCGGCGGGCGGTCCGATGAAAAGGCACGGTGGGAACCCCGCAACCTGAGAGAAGCTCCGCGGGGCCTTCGAATGCCAGCATCAAATACTGCAACAGAATGCCGACGCGCCCGCTCGCCACCGTCGCCGGGCGGGACGCCTCACCTGGAGCACTCCGGCTCCGGCCTCCTCCGGCCTTTCCCGGATCCGGTGAAGCGTGTGCGGACGATCGCGGACTTCTTCGAGCGTGTCCCGCTGGAGCGGGGGACGCTCGGCGGCAACCGGTTCATGGAGGAGTTGAGTTGAGAGAAGAGGGAGAAGTCCGATGACCGACCATCAGGATGCCGCCACCAGCGCTCCTCCGGCGCGGCCGAAGACACGTCCTCTGACCGGCGACGAATACGTCGAGAGCCTGCGCGACGACCGTGAGATCTACATATACGGCGACCGCGTCAAGGATGTCACCTCGCACCCGGCGTTCCTCAATCCCGTTCGCATGACGGCACGGCTGTACGACGCGTTGCACGACCCGGCCAGGCGCGACGTTCTGACCGCGCCGACCGACACCGGGAGCGACGGTTACACCCACAGGTTCTTCACCACGCCGCACAGCGTGGACGATCTCGTGGCGGACCAGAAGGCCATCGCCGCGTGGGCCCGCATGAGCTACGGCTGGATGGGACGCAGCCCGGACTACAAGGCGTCGTTCCTCGGCACGCTCGGCGCGAACGCCGACTTCTACGAGCCCTTCGCCGACAACGCGCGGCGCTGGTACAAGGAGTCGCAGGAGAAGGTCCTGTACTGGAACCACGCGATCGTGCACCCGCCGGTCGACCGCAGCCGCCCGCCGGACGAGGTCGCCGACGTGTTCATCCACGTGGAGAGGGAAACCGACGCCGGTGTCATCGTGAGCGGGGCCAAGGTCGTCGCCACCGGTTCCGCGCTCACCCACTACAACTTCATCGCCCACTACGGCCTGCCGATCAAGGACAAGAAGTTCGCACTGGTGGCCACGGTGCCGATGGGCGTGCCGGGAATGAAGCTGATCTGCCGCCCGTCCTACACCGCCACGGCCGCGGTGATGGGCAGCCCGTTCGACTACCCGCTCTCCTCGCGGCTGGACGAGAACGACACCATCCTGGTGCTGGACAAGGTGCTCATACCGTGGGAGAACGTGTTCGTCTACGGTGATGTGGGCAAGGTTCAGCTCTTCACCGGGCAGTCGGGCTTCATTGAGCGCTTCACCTTCCATGGATGCACGCGTCTGGCGGTGAAGCTGGAATTCATCGCCGGCCTGCTCGCCAGGGCACTGGAGATCACTGGAACGGCCGATTTCCGGGGCGTGCAGGCCCGGCTGGGCGAGGTTCTGGCCTGGCGCAACCTGTTCTGGGCCTTCTCCGACGCGGCCGCGCGCAATCCGGTCGAGTGGAAGAACGGCGCGCTGCTGCCCAACCCCCAGTACGGCATGGCCTACCGGTGGTTCACCCAGGTGGGCTATCCCAGGATCAAGGAGATCGTCGAGCAGGACGTCGCCAGCGGGCTGATCTACATCAACTCCAGCGCCGACGATTTCAAGAACCCGGATATCCGGCCGTATCTGGACAGGTTCATGCGCGGTTCGAACGGCACCGACGCCGTCGAGCGGGCCAAGGTGATGAAACTGCTCTGGGACGCGATCGGCACCGAATTCGGCGGGCGGCACGAGCTGTACGAGCGCAACTACGCCGGCAACCACGAGAACACCCGGGTGGAACTGCTGTTCGGGCAGCTCGCCAACGGGCAGATGGACGACTACAGGGCCATGGTCGACCAGTGTCTCGCCGAGTACGACCTCGACGGCTGGACGGTGCCGGACCTGTCGTCGTTCGACGACCTGCGGCACATCAGGAACGGCATCTCCGGCGGCTGAGCGCCGCCGGAGAGATCATCCGACCGGCACCCGTCCTACCGCCCCGGCGCCACCGGGGCGGTGGCCGCCGGCTGTGCGGAACCGGTGCCGGAGTGACGGGGCAGCCTGCGCGCGAGCAGCGTGCCGGCCGCGGCCACGGCCGCGAGGACCAGCAGCGTGGTGCTCATCGCGGAGGTGAAGGCCGCGCCGGTCCAGCCTGGCCCGCCGCCCGCCCGGCCGGTGCCGCTCCCGGGCGCGGCGAGGGTCATCAGGCTCGTCGCCGCGGCGACCCCCAGGGTCGGGCCGACGTTCATCGCGGTCTGCTGGAGCCCTCCGGCGACCCCGGCGGCCTCCACCGGAGCGTGCTTCACGACGACGGCTGTCGCGATGACCATCACCGTGCCGAAACCGGCGCCGAGCACGAGAAAGCAGCCGGCGATCGTCATGGGGGCCGACGCCTGGTCGAGGCGGGACAGCAGGGCCACGCCCAGGGCGACGAGAGCCGTCGCCGCCGCGGCCACCCTGCGGGGACCGTACCTGCGCAGCAGCAGGCCCGCGACCGGCGCGCCCAGCACCATCGCCGCGGTCAGGGGCAGCGCTCGCAGGCCGCTCGCCAGCGGGTCCAGCGCGAGAACGTCCTGCAGGAAATACGTGGCGACGAACAGCGCGCCGAACAGCGACGCCGAGGCGGACAGCAGGATCCCGAGCGCCGAGGTCACGGCGGCCGACCGATACACGCTCGGCGGTACCAGCGGGTCGGCGGCGTGTCGCTCGTGCCGGACGAACGCGCCGCCGACGGCCGCACCGGCGACGAGTCCGAGCAGGGTCGTCGTCGTCCACCCGGTCTCCGGCAACTCGACGAGGGTGTGCACCAGGCACACCAGGGCCACCGCGAGAAGGCAGGCGCCGGGCAGGTCGAGTCCGGTGCGGGCGGCCGCCCTGGGCTTCGGTGACCGTACGGCGAGGGCCGCCACCCCGATCGCGAGCGCCGGCGGGACGTTGAGGAAGAACACGGCCCGCCAGCCAGGACCGGCCGCCAGGGCTCCGCCGATGACGGGACCGGCCGCGGCCGCCAGCCCGATGGCGCTGGTGCGTACCGCGATGGGCATGCTGAGCCGGTCGTGCGGGTAGGCGGCTCGCAGCATCCCCAAAGTGGCCGGTTGCAGCAGCGCGCCGAAGACACCCTGGACGACACGGAGGCCGATCACCCAGCCGACGTCGGACGCCAGGCCGATGCCGGCCGAGCTGGCGGCGAACCCCAGCACCCCGACGAGGAAGATCCGCCGGTGGCCGTAGAGGTCGCCCAGGCGACCCGCGAAGACGAGCAGGCTCGCCACCGCGATGAGATACCCGGTGCTGGTCCACTGGATCTGCGTGAACGAGGCGTGCAGGTCCCGCTGCATGGAGGGCTGCGCGATGGTCAGCACCGTTCCGTCCATGGCGACGACCATGGCCCCGACGACGCTGATGAGGAGGGTGAGGCGCCGGCCTCCTCGCCGCCTCAACGGGCTTCCGGTCCGAGGTGCGCGTCCAGCGCGGCACGCAACAGCGGCTCGATCTCGTCGGCTCCCACGGCGAGCTGCAGGCTTCCCCACCCCCACAGCTGGGCGATGCCGTGAAGGTTGGACCACAGAGCGCCCGCGACGACCGAAAGTGCCGGTGCTCCGTCCGCGTCCGCGTCCGCGCCTGCCCTCGCCTGGGCGACCAGGTCGACGAGGAGGCGGAAGAGGGGCAGGCTCGTCTCGCGCAGGCCGAGATGGTTGCTCTCCAGCAGGTCGTGCCGGAACATCAGCTCGTACATGCCGCGGTTGGACAGCGCGAAGTCGAGATAGCGGCGCCCCAGCTCCATGAGCCGGGCGCGAGGAGCCACCCGGTCGTCATCGACGACTTCGCCGATCCGGGCGTTCAGGTCGGCGAAGCCCTCACGCGCGATGGCGGACAGCAGGGCGAGGTGAGTCGGGAAGTAGCGCCGCGGAGCCCCGTGCGAGATCCCGGCCCGGCGGGCGATCTCCCGCAGGGACAGGCCCTGCGTTCCCTCTCTGGTCACCAGATCGACGCCGACCGCTATCAGACGGGAGCGGAGCCCCGTGTCGTGCTCGTTCATAGACACTGTCTACCAGGCGGCGTAGACAGTGTCTACTCGCGTTGCCGGTCACGACGCACATCGGCGTCGAGCGGTGGATCGAATCCGTCGCGCGGGGCGTGCTCGCCCTCGCTCATCTCGCGGTGGCTGTCGCACTGATCCCCGTCTTCGTCCGCACCTCACCGCGTCGTGAGTGAAGCGCCCGGGACCAGGCCTTGCGCGAAGCCCGCGGCACACCGTGGCGATGCTATAAAGCAGGACAAGAGTCGACCGAAAGGGCGAATTATGACGTATCCGGATCCGGCCTACTTTGGCGACAAGGGTGAGATCAACGCGACCTACCGCCCGGCGGCCCACGAGCCTGAGCTGACCTATCAGTCCGGCAACACGGTGCACTACCTGGCGACGGGAGCCTCCACCAACGGTCAGTTCGGCCTCTATCGCTGGGAGATGGGGCCGGAGCCGAGCGGGCCGGGCCAGCACTTCCACCGGTCGATCTCCGAGTCGTTCTTCATCCTCACCGGAACGGTACGGATCTACGACGGCAGCCGCTGGATCGACACCGAACCGGGTGACTTCGTCCACGTCCCTGAGGGTGGTATCCACGCATTCCGGAATGAGTCGGGCGCACCCGCGTCAATGCTGCTGCACTTCGCTCCGGGGGCTCCCCGTGAGGGCTACTTCGAGGGCCTGGCGGAGTTCGCCATCTCCGGCCGTCCCAGCGACGAGGAGCTGGCCGCCTTCTACTTCCGCCACGACACCTTCTGGCTCTGATCGAACGATCCGGGGCTGCTCGCGCGTAGAGCCGGGTGGTCGCCTCTTCGCCTCGCGTCGCGCTTTTGACGGCGATCGACCCGGGCGGGAGCGGTCCCGGCTTTGCCGTACGGCTTCCATGAAAACGGCCTATTTGTCCAGGCTTCGACTGGCAGGAAGCGGTTACCGGCAGGCAGCTTGATGACTCTGACTTCCCTGGTTTACGGGCTGTCGAGACGACAGAGTTGTTCTTGTAAGGACGAGCCCGAAGCCAAATAAAGGGGTAGGAAAGTGATGAAGGGCATGAGCAACCAGGGCAAGCTGCTTTCCAAGCTCGGCGTGGCCGCCGCGTTGGCACTGGGACTGACCACCGCCCTGCAGTCCGGGGCCGGCGCCGCCGTGCCGCCCACCGGCACCGCCGCACCGGCGATCTCCGTGACACCTTCGACGGCGCTCGGCGACGGTCAGACCGTTTCGGTCTCGGTCACCGGTCTGAGCCCGAACACGGTGTACCACCTCGGGCAGAGCGCGTTCGTCCAGTCCAACGTGCTCGCCTACAACCAGCCCGACTCCCGCGATGTGACCACCGACGGCAGCGGCGCCGTCACCGCGACGCTGACCGTGCGCCGCACCTTCCAGGGACGCACCGGCTCCGAGGGCACACCGGTGGGCACGGTGGACTGCGGTGCCGTCGTCTGCTCGATCGGCGTCGGCAACAGCGCCGGCGAAGGCGCCGGAACGCCGATCGCCTTCAGGTAGGCCGTTCGGGTGTGCTCAGGGGAGCGCGGTCGCGTTGGGGGCGATGTCGTCCCGGAAGCGGCCGGACGGATCGACCCGCGCGCGCACCCGATCGGCGATCCGCACACGCTCCGGGCTGAGGTGCCGTTGCGGCTGTTCGAAGCTCTCCACGAAGGAGGGCGTGGTCCGCCCGGTGTCCCACGGGCCCAACGCGGTGCGCACTTTCGCGCAGTGGCTCTTGAGCGCCTCCGCGGTGTCCGGGTCGAAAGCCGCTCCCGAGCCCGCGTAGGAATAGTGGGCATCGAGATGGTCGAGCGCGCCTCCGGCCGGGCTCGGCGTCGAATACGCGCCGCCGAGCTGCCGGAGCCCCGCGACCACCAGCGGCGACCCGGACCCCTCGCCGACCACCCGGAGGAACGCGGCGGCCCCGTCGTCACCGAGTTCGCCGAGCAGCATGTGATCTCCGACGACGGGGATGGGGTCGGTGGGATCCATGTGCGCCTGCAGCACGGCGGAGGTCGTGGTCAGCTGCCAGGTGTCGAGCACCGGATCGGCCACCGAGCGCAGCGGCCCGAGCAGGTCCTCGGCGTGCCGTCGCGCGTCGGCCGAGTCGCCGGTCGCGCTGAGCACCGCACCGTCCACCGACACCACCGGGCCCGCCGCCAGAGCGGGCGGGATCTGGGGCAGCGGTGGCAGGTTCATCACCCGCAGCGACGTCGTCACCTCCCGGGGCGCGTCCAGGGTCCACCGCCGCCACGCCGACAGCAGCCGTTCGGCGTGGACGGCGGGCCAGAACGCCGCCCCGGTGATGACCTGGGCGGCGGGGAACAGGTCGATCTCGACGGCGGTGACGACGCCGAACCCTCCTCCGCCGCCGCGCAACGCCCAGAACAGCTCCGGATCGGACGAGGCGTTCACCCGGCGCAGCTCGCCGTCCGCGGTGACCAGCTCGATCGCGCGGACGCTGTTGACGGCCAGCCCGACCTTCCGGCCGTAGAAGCTCAACCCGCCGCGCAGCAGGTAGCCGACGGCGCCGACGGTCGGCGACGAGCCGTGCGGGGCGGCCAGCCCGTGCGCGGCCGCGGCCTCGACCACCTCACCCCACCGCGTCCCCGCCGGAATGCGCGCGACCCGTCGCTGCGCGTCGATGTCGACACCGCCGCTCATCCGGGTCCGGATCAGCACGGCGCCGTGCATGGGGCGGACGGCGGCCGAGGCGTGCCCGGTGGCATGCACACGCACCGGCAGCCCCTCGGATTCGGCGTAGCGGATCGCGGCCCGGATCTGGTCGATGGTGTGCGCGGTCACCGCCGCCGCCGGCCGCGCCGGGGCGAACAGGTTGAAGACCTGCGTCGCGGCCTCGAACGCCGGGTCTCCGGGCAGCGCGATGCTCGTGTTCCGATCGTCGACCATGGTCATGGGCGGCGTACCTCCAGTCCGGTGATCAGTGCTGCCGTGCCTTCGCAGCCGGTCACGTGTCCGCTCCGCGGTGCCCGGATCATGTCGCTCATCCCGTCCGCTCGGCGGTGATGAAGACGAAGGTGCCGGGGCCCGACTCCTCACGCACCGTCAGCCCCGCCTTGGCCAGCCATCCCTTGAGCTCGTCGAGCTCGAACAGCCGCAGTCCTTCCGCGTGCTGGGGGAGGCGGTGGGCGGCCTGGAAGTAGCGGGCGACCCGGTCGGAGGACATCCGGAAGGTCATGATCGTGAAGGTGCCGCCCGGCCGCAGGCACCGGCCCACCTCGGCGATCGCGGCGGGCGCGTCGTCGGGGAAGGCCTGCAGGGCGTTCCAGCAGAGCACGGCGCCCAGCGTCGCGTCACCGAACGGCAGGTTGCTCGCGCTCGCCAGGACCGACGGCACCTCCGGCAGCCGCCCGCGCAGCACGGTCAACATGGCCGGGTTCACATCCAGTGCGATCACCCGCTCGGCGCCGACGGCCTTGGCCAGCGTGGCCGTCCAGCTGCCCGCTCCGGCCGCGAGGTCGAGCACCGGCCCGTCCACCGGGCGCACGTGCTCGGCGATGTAGGCGTCCTCGTCGGACCGTGTCACCAGACCGCCCCAGTTCGAGCCCGACACGCGCAGGAAGGCCGGCCGGGCCACCGCCTCGTAGAAGAGACCCATGGTCGGTATCTCCGACAGCTTCAGCAGGAAGTCGTCCTCGTCGTCGCGGACGCTCGCGAAGAGGTTGAGGACGCCGTTCGCGACCGGGTACGTCGACGCGCAGCCGGTGCACCGCACCCCGCTCTGCTGGAAGTCCAGCCGGCTGCGGCAGTTCGTGCAGCGGAACGCGTCCGCGTGCCGGGTGAAGATGTCGACGGCGGGACCGGACGGAGCCGTCCGGACGATGTCGCGAGCGGGGACCGAGGGGCTGCCGGCGGCCTCGGGAGTCCCGTTGCACACCGCCCAGTACGCCTTGCCGCCCGCGTGCCCCAGCACCGTGCGCGTGTCGTTCTCCCAGTTGTGGGCGATCTGCGCGGGAGTGAGCGTCTTGGTCCACGCCTGGTCGAACTCGCGCTCGGTGTCGTCCAGCGTCCACACCGACGGGGACGGGAACACCCGCCCCAGCACCGGGTTGTCCGGATCCAGCCGCTGCAGGGCGCGATCCAGCCTGCCCAGGTCGTCGGAGTCGATGTCCAGGGCCGAGGCGGCGGAGAGAACACGCTCGCGGTCCTCGGGGAAGTGCGCGAGCAGATAGAACAGGGCCAGCGACAAGGGTTGCCCCTTCACGCTGCGGCTCACCAGGTCCAGGTACCGGTCGAGGCCCTGCCGTACGGCCGCGGACACCTCGCCGTCGGCGGCGGGGTACTCCGCTTCGGCGAGCAACCCGAGAAGGATGGCCAGATACCCCTTGCGGTCGTCGTCGACCTGGTCCAGCCGCGCCACGAGTGCGGGCACCGCCGACAGGGCCAGGTCCGTCAGATCGCCGTCGTTCCACAGTGCGCCGGCCAGCCGCTGGAACTCCGCGTCAAGGCGGTCGGGGGTCGCGCCGGCGAAGGAGTCGATCAGCTCCACGACGGTCGAATGGGTAGTGGAAACACTCATGTGCACGTCCTTTCGTGAAAAGTGACGGGGTAAGCCGGCCCGCACCCAGGTGCCCGGCCAGGCGGCCACTTCCGCAACCCGACTCGCTCCAACCCGCGTCCGGCGAGACACTCGCCCATGAGATCGTCACATCGGCGCCTGGCCACGTCTTCTCCCAGCGTGCTGACCGGCCTGTGCGTCCCACCGGCCTGTGCGTCCCACCGGTCCGTGTGACCCACCGGTCCGTGTGACCCGCCGGCCTGTGCGACCCGCCCGCCGGTGTCGCCGGTGGCCCGCCGGGCAGTTCGATTGAGCAATCCAGAAGATGCGGCCCCGGCAACCAGGAGATCACGATGGATCGGCAGCGGCATCTGGCCGGACATCATGCGAAAGGGAGATCGGCATGGCGAAGTTCGCGACCGTGGAGGAATACCTCGCGGCCCTCGCGGAGCCACTGCGGGAGATCTGGGACAAGGTTCGGCCGGTCATCGACGCGGCGTTGCCCGGGGTGAACATGGCCCTGTGGTACGGCCAGCCGACGTGGGGCATGGGAAGCGCTCCCGGCAAGTCCCCGGTCGTCTTCATCAGGGCGTACTCGTCGTATCTGACGATGGGTGTGTGGCGGGGCAAGGAGATCTCCGACTCGTCGGGCCGGCTGGAGGTCGCCGCGCGGGGTGTGGGGAACGTCAAGCTGCGCAGCGTGGCCGACATCGACGCCGAGCTGTTCACCGACTGGCTGAGCCAGGCGCTGGAGCTGGAGCGGGCGGAGCAGAAGGGCTGACCGGGCCGGGACCGCACGCGGCCCGAGGCCGCGTACGCGCGATCCGCGACCGTTCATGATCTTGAGGCCGTGTGCGGGCCGTACGGCCCGCACACGGCCTTTTCCATATGCCTGACGGGGGACGCCTGGCGGGGACGCCTGACGAGGTGAAACAGCAATCGTGGAGATGTGGGCGCGCCGTTCGACGCGAATCATGGGTCTCAGGCAGTTCTTTTTCCCACGGGCTCAGCCGCCGGGAAAGCGGTGAACAGGTGGCCGGCGCGGTCCCCCTGCCTGCCGCCTTCCGGTAGCGGCCAGGTTCCTGCTGGTGAGGCTGGGTTCAGGTGAACGACCGAGACGCCATACCCCAACCCCGACGAGCAGGAAGAGATCGCATGAACAGTAAAGTCGTCATCGACGTCTGGGTGGCCGATCTGACCTTTCCGGGCTACATGGACCGGTTGAGGAGACTGGCTGAGGAATTCGACGCCGCCCACCCGGAATATCACGTCAACATTCGGGGCTGCGATTTCCGGACGCTTCCCCTGGAGATTTCCCAGGCGGCCGCGCAGGGGCGTCCGCCGGCCGTCGCGGAATGCTACTTCTACATCACCCAGGCGGCCCGGGACATCCTCAAGAACGACGGCACGCCGCTGTTCACCTCGGTGGAGAAGGCTATCGGCGGCCGTAAGGAGATCCTCGGCGAGCCGGTCGTGATCGACGACATCATTCCGGCGGTGCGGGACTACTACACCTACGACGGCGACCTCACCTCCATGCCGTCGGTCGCCACGACGATGCTGCTGTACGCCAACGCCGACCTGCTGCGTGCGGCCGGCGTCTCCGAGATGCCGCGCGACTGGGACGAGGTGGAAGCCGCGTGCGGGAGGATCGCCGAGCTTCCGGACGGCCCGTCCCACGGGATCACCTGGTCCAACCACGGACTGTTCTTCCAGCAGGCGATCGCCGTGCAGGGCGGCCTGCTCGCCGACCACGACAACGGCCGGTCCGGCCGGGCCACGAGCGTCGACCTCGCCTCGAAGGAGATGCTGGCCTGGGCCACCTGGTGGCAGCGGCTCCACCAGGACGGCCACTACCTCTACACCGGCAAGATCCCCGACTGGGAGGGCACCTTCAAGGCCTTCGCCACCCAGGAGGTGGCGTTCAGGATCACCTCCTCCAACGACCTCAACTACATGGTCCAGGCGGCCGAGAGCGGCGGCTTCGGCATCGAGGTGAGCCGTTTCCCCGACAACGGCCGGGCTCCCTACGGCGGCAACGCGCTCGCGGGCACCTCCCTCTGGCTGGCCGACGGCCTCGACGAGGTGACCCGGGACGGCGCCCTGGCCTTCCTGCAGTACATGCACAACCCGCACAACGCCGCCGACCAGCACAAGGCCAACAGCTTCATCCCGGTCACCAACGCGTCGTTCGCCCTGCTGGAAGAGGAGGGGTGGTTCGACAAGCACCCGTACCACCGGGTGGCCAGCGACCAGCTCAAGACGTATCCGGCGCACCGGGCGACCGGCGGCCTTGACGCGGCCACCCCGCCGCCGTCGTGGGGCGCGCTGTTCGGGGACTTCGCCGGGGTCCAGGACGTCATGACGCGGGCCATGGGAGACGTGCTCACCCACGGCGCGGATCCGGTCGCCCGGTTCACCGAGGCCACCGCCGAAGCCCAGAAGCTGCTGGACGACTACCGGGCCGACTGCCTCCAGGCGGGACCGCGCAGCCCCGACACCCTGAGGGTGGAGTTCTTCCGGGACGCTGAGCCGTACTCCGGCGCCGACCTGGAGAACGTCGTCCAGCTCAACCGCTAGCGCGGTGCCCGCACACCCTCACCAGGTTCGAGGCCGTCCCGGACGCCGGTACGGCGAGCGTCCGCTGTCATGCCGGTCCACCGTGCCAGCATGACAGCAATCGGGGAGATGCGCGCGTGCCGCCCGGCGAGGGACGCTTTTGTCGCACGACGAGACGGCCGATCCACCAAATCAGACACGTCTCCACCACACCAGACACGTCGGGAACCCGGGCGCGCAGGCGGCGGAAGGCCGGCCGGCTTCTGCCGCCTGCCACGTCCTGAGCGAGTACCGCAGGCCTGGGCCGCGGGGTGAACGGCCGAGCGAGACGACGAAAGGAGTAGGAACGTGACTGTTGCGGATGCACCCAAGGCTGGGCGGCGGGAGTGGGTCGGGCTGGCGGTGCTTGCCCTGCCGACATTTCTCGTGGCCATCGACATCTTCGTGCTGCTGCTGGCGCTGCCCCACCTGAGCGCGGCCCTGAAGGCCGACAGCACCCAGCAGCTGTGGGTCATGGACATCTACGGGTTCATGCTCGCCGGGTTCCTGGTCACGATGGGTACCCTCGGCGACCGGATCGGCCGCCGCAAGCTGCTGCTGATCGGCGCGACCGCGTTCGGCATCGCCTCGGTGCTGACCGCCTTCTCCACCAGCCCGCAGATGCTGATCGCCTCCCGCGCGCTGCTGGGCATCGCCGGGGCGACGCTGATGCCCTCGACGCTGGCGCTCATCACCAACATGTTCCACGACCCCAAGCAGCGGGCCACCGCCTTCGGCCTGTGGGGAGGCACCTTCACGCTCGGCGCGCTCGTCGGCCCGATCATCGGCGGCTTCCTGATGGAGAGCTTCTGGTGGGGGGCGGTGTTCCTGCTGGCCGTACCGCTGCTGCTGTTGCTGCTGATCCTGGGCCCGATCGTGCTGCCCGAATACCGCAACGACCAGGCCGGCCGGCTGGACCCGGCCAGCGTCGTCCTGTCCCTGGCCACCATGCTGCCGATCATCTGGGGCATCAAGGAGCTGGCCCGCGGCGGCTGGCAGCCGCTGCCCGTCGCCGCCATCGTGATCGGCGTGATCGCCGCCGTGGCGTTCGGGCGGCGGCAGCGCCGGCTGAGCGACCCGCTGCTGGACCTGGGCCTGTTCGGTAACCGCTCCTTCAGCACCGCGCTGATCAGCCAGCTGTGCTACAGCGTGGTCGGGGGCGGAACCATGCTGTTCATGATGCTGTACTTCCAGGCTGTCGGAGGGATGTCGACGCTGCAGGCGGGCTTCGCGATGCTGCCCGGAATGGCCGCGGCCACCGCGGGCTTCATGGTGGCTCCGATACTCGCGAGCCGCTTCCGCCCGGCCTACGTCATCGCGGCCGGCATGACCGGCACGGCGGCCGTCCTGGTGGCCTTCACCCAGGTCGGCGCGACCTCCGGGACCGCGCTCCTGATCATCGGGTTCGCCGTCTTCTCCTTCTGCGGCGCCCCGCTGGTGGCCCTGGGCACCAACCTGGTCGTCGGGTCCGCCCCGCCGGAGAAGGCCGGATCCGCCGGTTCGCTGGCGCAGATGAGCAACGAGTTCGGCGGCACCCTGGGCGGCGCCCTCCTGGGCACGATCGGCTTCGCCCTGTACCGCAGCCACGTCGCCGGCACCATCCCCGCGACCGTCCCGGCCGACGCGGCCGAGGCCGCCCGCGACAGCATCGCCGGGGCCGCGGCGGCGGCGGGCAAGCTTCCCGAGCAGCTCGGCGCGGCGCTGCTCGGCCCCGCCAACGAGGCCTTCGCCAGCGCGCTGAACGCCGTCACCGCGATCGGCGCCGTCGTCCTGGCCGGTGTGGCCGTCCTCATCGGGACCATGCTCAGGCACGTGCCTCCCATCGGCCAGGCCGCGCCGGCTCCCGGCGGCGAGGACGGCCAGGCGGACGCGGTGGCTCCCGTGGCGGCGTCGAGCCCGTCGGCGTAACGCCGGGGCAGGAGCCCGGGACCGGCCCGGTCGCGGGCTCCGGGCGGAGAGGCCGTCTCGACCTGGTCAAGACGGCCTCGCCGCCACCTGATCGTCGCGGTTTCCGCCGGCGCCGCCGTACACCGGGCACGTGATGATCCGAACCGGCGGGCCGTGCGGTGCCGCCGACCCTATCCGCGCCGTCGGGCTTCGGGAATGAACGGATTGGAGTACGTGATGGCTTCCTCTTCCATCCAGGGACGTTTCGCCGAGCAGGTCAGCCGGGTGCCGGACGCGGTGGCGGTGTCCTCGGGAGACGTCCGGCTGACCTACCGGGAGCTGGACGAGCGGGCCAATCAGCTCGCGCACCGGCTGCTGGGCCTGGGCGTGCGCCCGGAGGCCCCGGTGGCGGTGCTGATGGAGCGCTCCGCCGACCTGGTGGTGGCGATCCTGGGAATCATCAAGGCCGGGGCGTTCTACATGCCGCTGCACAGCGCCTACCCCCTGGACCGCATGCAGTGGATCGTCGACCAGACCGCGGCGCCGGTGCTGCTGGCCGACGAGGCCATGCGGGAGCGCGGCCTTCCCCGGTGCGGGCAGACCGTCATCGTCGACACCGACCGGGAACTGCCGGCGTCGCCGGTGTCCGATCCGGGAGTGGAGATCCACCCCCGCCGGCTCGCGTACGTGATCCACACCTCCGGCTCGACGGGGCATCCCAAAGGTGTGGCGGTCACGCACCGGGATGTGCTCGGCCTGGCACTCGACGGATGCTGGGACACCGGTCACCATGAGCGGGTGCTGATGGTCGCCCCGTACGCCTTCAACGTCTCCACCTACGAGCTGTGGGTGCCGTTGCTGCACGGCGGCCGGATCGTCGTGGCCCCGCCCGGGGACCTGGACGTCGCCGTCCTGCAACGCCTGATCAGCGACAACGAGATCACCGGCATCCACCTGACCGCCGGGCTCTTCCGGGTCCTGGCGGATGAGGCGCCGCAGGCCCTCGCCGGTGTGCGCGAGGTGCTGACCGGCGGTGACGTGATCGCGCCGGCGGCGGTGCGGCGGGTGCTGCAGGCGTGCCCGGACACGGTGGTCCGGGCCATGTACGGCGCCACCGAGGTGACGCTGTTCTCCACGCACTCGCCGATGACGGCTCCGTACGAGCCGGGGGCGAGCGTGCCGGTCGGCGGCCCGATGGACGACGTCCGGCTGCACATCCTCGACGACCGGCTCAACCCGGTCCCCGACGGCGTGGTGGGCGAGCTGTACATCGCCGGCCGCGGCCTGGCGCGGGGTTACTACGGCCGCGCGGACCTGACGGCCGAACGCTTCGTCGCGAATCCGTTCGGGGCCCCGGGCGAGCGGATGTACCGCACCGGTGACCTCGTGCGCAGGAACGGCGACGGCCTGCTCGAGTTCGCCGGACGCGCGAACGACCAGGTGAAGATCCGAGGTTTCCGGGTGGAGCTGGGGGAGATCGAGGTCGTTCTGGCGAAGTATCCGGGGCTGGCCCACGCCGCCGTGGTCGTGCGGGAGAACGAGTCCGGCGAGAAGCGGCTCGCCGCCTACGTCGTGCCCGAGTCCGGGGACGTCGACGTCGCCGCCCTGCGTGCGCACGCGGCCGAGTCGCTGCCGGAGTACATGGTGCCGTCGGCGTTCGTCGTGATGGACGCCCTGCCGCTGACGCCCAACGGGAAGCTGGACCGCCGGGCGCTGCCGGAGCCCGACTTCGCCGAGGGCGCGGCGGCCTACCGGGCCCCTCGCGACGCGCGGCAGGAGGTCCTGTGCTCGCTGTTCGCCGAGGTGCTGGGCGTGGAGCGGGTGGGAATCGACGACAGCTTCTTCGACCTGGACGGGCAGTCGCTGCTGGCGATGCGGCTGACCAGCCGCATCAGGACGGTTCTCGGCGTGGAGGTGTCGGTCGGCGACCTGTTCAACACCCCCACGGTGGCCGGTCTGTCCAGGCTGCTCGAAAGCGGCGTGAAGTAGGCGCCACGCATATCGAAACGGAGACTGGAAAGAGAGCCGAGATGACGAATCCTTTTGACGTCCAGGAGAGCCTCCACTCCGTACTGATCAACGAGGAGGGGCAGCACTCCTTGTGGCCGGACTTCGCCGACGTCCCGGCGGGCTGGACCGTCGTGTACGGCCCGGCCGGCCGGGACGCCTGCGTGGACTACGTGAACGCGCACTGGACCGACCTGCGGCCACGCAGTCTCGCCAAGCACGTGGGCACTTTCTCCTGAGCCCGGTTCAGCGCCCGGCCGGGCCGACCCGCCGGGTTCCCGTTTGCACGGCACGCCGATTGGACGACTAACGGAGATGTTATCTATGGCCTCGTCAGCGACACGGATCTTCGAAGACATGCTTCTCGATCACGTTGAGTTCTACGTCAGCGACATCGAGGCGAAAACGGACTGGTTCGTCGACAATTTCGGTTTCTCGGTCTACGCGGCCACGGACGTCTCCGGCGAGACGGCGGAGGTCCGTTCGGTGGGACTGGGAGGAAACCAGATCAGGCTCGTGCTGACCGAGCCCCGGATGAGCGACCACCCCAGTGCCGCCTACGTGGAGAAGCACGGTGACGGCGTGGCCAATCTCGGACTGCTGGTCGCGGACGCCGCCGCCGCGTTCGAGGAGGCCGTACGGCGTGGCGCCCGCCCGGTGTCCGCACCGGTCCGGCACGGCGACGTGGTGACGGCCACGATCATGGGCTTCGGCGACGTGGCGCACACCTTCGTGCAGCGCGCCGACAGCGTGGACGAGCGGACGCTTCCGGGGCTGCGGCCGGTGACGGGGACGGCGTCCGGCACGGACAACGGGCTCGCCGAGGTGGACCATTTCGCCGTGTGCGTGGAGGCCGGGCAGATCGACTCGACCGTGGAGTTCTACCGGCAGGTGCTCGACTTCGAGATGATCTTCATCGAGCACATCGTCGTCGGCTCGCAGGCGATGACCATCAAGGTGGTGCAGAGCAGGTCCGGCGCGGTGACACTGACACTGATCGAGCCCGACGTGTCGCAGGCCGCCGGCCACATCGACGAGTTCCTGAAGCACCACGGCGGCGCCGGCGTGCAGCACATGGCGTTCACGGCCGATGACATCGTGGAGGCGGTGGGCAGGATCGGCGCCAGGGGAGTGGAGTTCCTGAGCACTCCGGACGCCTACTACAGCCTGCTGCCGGAACGGCTGGAGCTGGGCCGATACTCCGTCGACGAGCTGCGCAGGCTCGACATCCTCGTCGACGAGGACCACGACGGGCAGCTCTACCAGATCTTCGCCAAGTCCGTCCATCCGCGTAACACCTTCTTCCTCGAGCTCATCGAGCGGCTGGGGGCGCGCTCCTTCGGCAGCGGCAACATCGCGGCGCTGTACCAGGCCGTGGAACTCCAGCAGAGCAGGGAAGAGCTCCAGCGGGACGGCGAGCAGGCCGCCTGATCCAGGCGGAGGCTCAGCAATCTGGAAGAAGTGAGTCCGGGGAGCCGGTTGATACGGTGTGGCGGTGATCAAGGGCTCCGTGGTGGCGGGGGTTTCGCCGGACCTTGCGCGCTCAGCTCCCGCGTGACGTGGACAGGCTCGTCACGGGGTGCCCGAGACCGCCGGACGCCTGGCGGTGCTCGCGGCGGACGGCCTGCGTGGTGCGTCTCGGCGGCGATGCCGTACGGCCACGAGCCCCCATGAAGGTCACGCTCGGCGCGCCCCTCCGCGGGTGCGGGAGGCGACGGCCGCGGGCCCCGGATCCGATGCCCGGTTCGCGGGACGCGACGGGCAGTCCTGGCTCCACCGCTCGACCGCCCGATCCGCCGTGGTCAAGGGCGGCGGCCTCGCCGTCACCGGGCGGCAGGCCGTGTCCGGGCGCGGTGAACGAGTGGACGACCACCACCGACCGAACTCCAAGGAGATGTCATGAGAAAGATCGTCGCAGCGTTCTTCATGTCGCTGGACGGCGTCGTGGAGGCGCCGCAGAACTGGCACTTCCCCTACTTCAACGAGGAGATGGGGGAGGCGGTCGGCGCTCAGGCCTCCGAGGCCGACGCCATGCTGCTGGGCCGGCGGACCTACGAGGAGTTCGCCGCCCACTGGGCCGACAAGGGCAGTGACGTGCCGTTCGCCGACCACATCAACAACACGACCAAGTTCGTCGTCTCCTCGACCCTGGAGACGGCCGAGTGGCGCAACTCGACGCTGATCCGTGACGACGTCGCCGGGGAGATCGCCGAGCTGAAGCAGCAGCCCGGCAAGAACATCCTGGTCAACGGGAGCGCCACCCTCGTCCGGTCGCTGCTGCGCGACAACCTCCTCGACGAGCTGAGGCTCCTGGTTCACCCGATCATCGTGGGCAGCGGCCAGCGCCTGTTCGCCGACGGGGCCGAGCAGAAGGGCCTGAAGCTCATCGAGTCGAAGACCTTCAGCACCGGCGTCCTCTCCCTCGCCTACCACCCGGCCTGATCCGCGCGCCGGCTGATCCGCTGCGGCGGTGAGGACATGACGAGCAGAGGGTGTTCGAGGCCCGTCCGTGACGACGGACCTCGAACACCCTCGCTTTTTCCTCGGTGCCCCCCTGGATCGACGGTCTAGTCGATCGTCGCCATGGACGAGGGGGACTCGGCCTGGCGCGGGATCCCGATGCCGCCCGGGGCGGCGTTCCTCGCGGCCCTCGCTTTGATCATCCGGCTCGTGAGCCGCGTGATGGGCTGCTCGACGGCGTAGTAGCTCAGCGTGGCGACCGCGACGGTTCCGATGAGCACGGGAATCTCCAGCTCCCAGAAACCGTACTTACCCAGCAGCGTCTGCACCGGGACGATCTCCCCGAAGATGCTTCCGCTTCCGAACCACAGGTACATGACGACGAAGTGCCAGAGATAGATCCCGTAGGAGACGCGTCCGAGGAACAGCATCGGCCGGTTCTCCAGCACCGTCCTCATCAGCCGCGAGCTCGCGCCGGGCACGACCAGCGGCGCCATGACCAGGAAGGAGAAGAGCAGGACCGTCGCGGCCTCGACGAACGCGGCGGGTGAGTTCTTCCAGTCAGCCGTGCCCGGGACGGCGAACGGCTGGGCGCAGACGATGGCGTAGACGACCAGCGCCGCGAGCCAGTAGAGGTTCGGCCTCCTGGCCGCCAGGCGGTGGAACGCGGGCGCCTTCTCCGGCGCCACCTCGGCGACGACGGACCAGATGGCCAGTGCCATCCCGATGGCCCAGAGGCCGATCACGGTGAACGGGTAGAAGAACTGGGGACCCCAGGTGGTGTACTTCCAGTGGATGTAAACGGCCCACCCCAGCTGGATCAGCACGAGGACGCCCAGCGGGATCATCATCCGGCGCGCCTTCCGCACCGGGTCGGTGCCCTTCCCGGCGATCCGGTGCATGAACCAGGCGAACAGCGGCAGCAGCAGGTAGAACTGGGCCTCGGCCGGCACCGTCCAGTCCACGTCGAGGCCGACGTAGTAGTGGGAGTCGTAGACGTGCAGCAGCGCGAACGGGCGCAGCACATCCCACACCCCTTGGATCAGGGAGAAGTTGAGCGCCAGCAGGCAGAAGGTCGTCACGAGCCAGAAGGCGGGCAGGAGCCGCGCCACGCGCCTCGCGAAGAACTGCCCCAGGGCCGGCCTCGGGGTGCCGGCGATGGTCATGCGGGCGAACGGCCGGTAGAGCAGAAGGCCGGACAGGATGAAGAAGGGACCGATCGCCATCTCCAGGCCGATGGCGATGATGGAGAAGAACCCGGCGCGGGGTGGTCCAGCATCCTTGGACAGGACAATCGTCGCAAATGCGACATGGGTGGTGAGGATCGATACCGCGCAGATCCCGCGTATCCCGTCGAGTATCGCAAAGCGCTCCCTGGCGCGTGTGGCTAGGCGGGACGCACTTTCGGTCACCGTCATATGCCCCCCTTTGGGTTGATGGGTGCGCTAAGTTTCACTCCCGATAGTCCGCCCTGCATCTTCTGGATTGCGGTTATAGGGGTATACATATGCCTTCATATATGGAGAATGATCACCCTGGAATCGTGCGTTCCCTTGATGCGGCAGCCCTGCCGTCACATTCCATGACGGCCCGCGCCGTGGGCGCGGCCCTTCGGGTCCGCGATACGACCCGCAAAACAGCAATTCAGAAGATGCGGCGGACGGCGTCTGCGGGGATGATGGACCTGACCTGGGCCGGATCATGCCCAAAATGGCTCACTCGCCGATTCGACGGCCTTCCGTCCGACCCCGGTGGGGCGGCCCGGCTCTGGTCGAAAAGGTCCGCAAGCCCAGTCCGAACCGGGAGGTGGAGGAGACGACGATGCGCTACGCGGCGCTGCTCGAAACCGATGAGAACTCGCTGTTCGGACCTGCGAGTTTTCAAACCAGTTTCAAGGGAGAATCATGCCGAAGGTAACGTCAAAGGACGGGACGCAAATCGCGTTCGACAAGAGAGGTCGGGGACCGGCGGTCATTCTGGTCGACGGCGCGTTCGCGAATCGCTCGTTCGGCCCGAACGGCGAGCTGGCCGAGGCCATGGCGGAGCACTTCACCGTGTTCAACTACGACCGCCGGGGCCGTAACGAGAGCGGTGACACCGCGCCGTGGGCGATCGAGCGCGAGATCGAGGACATCGAGGCCCTCGTCGAAGAGGCCGGTGGGTCGGCGCACCTGTACGCCATCTCCTCCGGCGTGCCCCTCGCCCTCGCCGCGGCGAACCGCAGCCTGGTCATCAACAAGCTGGCGCTGTACGAGCCGCCCTTCATCGTCGACGACAGCCGCACGCCGATGTCGCCCGACTACGCGGCGGAGGTCGACGCGCTGTTGTCGGCGGGCCGCCGAGGCGACACGGTGAAGCTCTTCATGACCAAGGCCGTGAAGGTTCCCTCGATAGCCGTCTTCATCATGCAGTTCACCCCCGCGTGGTCGAAGCTCAAGTCCGTCGCGCACACGCTCCGCTACGACACCGCCCTCATGGAGGGCACCTGGGCGGGCCAGCCGCTGCCGGCCGAACGATGGAGCTCCGTCACGATCCCCACGCTCGTGATGAGCGGGGGGAAGAGCCCGGCGTGGATGCAGAAGTCGGCGAAGACCCTGGCGGAGGTCCTCCCGAACGCGCGGCATCGCACCCTGGACGGCCAGACGCATCTCATCAAGGCGAAGGTCCTCGCCCCGGAACTGGTGGATTTCTTCGCCGGTTAGGTCTGTTTTCCGGATCTTCACAAGTCCTGGCCCGGGACCGCTCCGGGCGGTCCCCGGCGGGGCCCACGACGGGCCCCGCCTTTCGCATGTCATGCCCATGTCCCCGGTACGGGCGACGGTCTTCGTCTTCGTCCCGCTCGGGCCCACCCCGCACAGGCTCGTCCCGCACAGGCTCGTCCCGCTCGGGCGGACAATCCCACCCGGAGTGAGCAATTTCGGAGAAGACAGCGGAAACGACCCCCTGCGAACATTCATCCACAGAGCATCCGGGGGTGGGCCGCATGGATGCCTGAGGCGGTTGGATCGGGGGCCGCCGGTCGCCGACGGCGCGAGCCCCACTGGCGCCGCTCGCCGCAGTTGTGACGTGGACCGAGCCGGTCACGAGCCGGCGGAGCCGATCGACAGGGTCGAGGGAGCATCGACCCCGGGTACCCGCGCCGACGGGGCTCGCCGCTCCGGCCTCGATCGGTGGAGGGGAGGCCTGCGTGGCAGCGAAGGCCGGCATACGCCTGGCGGTCACCCGCCGGGAGAGCGGCGGGAGGTCCGACCCGCACCGGCCCCGCAGCCAACCCCTTGACCCTTCGGGAGCGGATATGCACCTAGGACGAACACGACGCGGCCTGGCAGGGCTGCTGACCGTCATCTCGGCGGCGGCGGCGGCGGGCTGCGGCAGCGGCGGCGCCGGCAGCGGCGGCGTGAAGATCGGATTCGTCGCGAGCCTGTCCGGCACCTACCAGGCGGCCGGTGAGGACATGCGCGACGGGTTCCAACTCTACCTGGACACCCACGGCGGCAAGTTCGGCGGGCGGAAGGTCACGCTCGCCGTGGCCGACGAGGGCGACGGTCCGGCCACCGCCCTGCCGGCCGCGACCCGGCTGGTCAAGCAGGAACGGGTGGCGGCGCTGGCCGGGGTCGTCGCCAGCGGGGCCTACCAGGCGATCTCCGCCCTCACGGTCGAGAACAAGATCCCGCTCATCGGATCCAACGGCCGGCCGCCGGTCAAGGACACCTCCTGGCTGTGGCACACCAGCTTCATCTCCGACGAGCCGGGCGCGGCCATCGCCCCCTACGTCAAGGAGAAGGCCGGCGGCCCGGTCTGGGCGATCGGCCCGGACTACCAGGGCGGTCACGACCAGCTGGGCGGGTTCACCGACGTGTTCACCCGGCTGGGCGGCAGGCTGGCCAACCCGGACGGGAAGCCCACGTGGACGCCGTTCCCGGCCACGACCAACTTCCTGCCCTACTTCACCCAGATCAAGAACTCCGGCGCGAAGGCCGTGTACGCCTTCTACGCGGGCAAGAGCGCGATCGACTTCGTCACCCAGTACGCCCAGTCCGACATCAAGGACCTGCCGCTGTACGGGGCGTTCCTGACCGAGGGCGTCCTCAAGGCCCAGGGCGCGTCGGCCGAGGGCGTCTGGAACGTGCTGAACTATTCCCCCGACCTGGACAACCCGGCCAACCGCGCCTTCGCCGCCGCCTGGTCCGAACGCCATGACCGCCCGCCCACCACGCAGGCGATGGCCTCGTACGACGCCGCCGCCGTTCTCGACGCGGCCATCGCGAAAGTCCAGGGCGAGGTGACCCCGCAGAAGATCAACCAGGCGATCGGCGAGCTCGGGCAGATCGACAGCCCCCGCGGCCCCTGGAAGTTCTCGTCGAAGACGCACTCCCCGATCCAGCGCTGGTATCTGCGCGTGGCACGCCGCGACGGAACCCAGCTGTCCAACCGGGTCGTCCAGGACCTGGCCGTCGTCGGTGCCTAGGGCCACACCCGCGACGCAAGGGAGGACCGCCGTGAACCTGATGGACGCCTACCTGATTCCCGCCGTCGACGGGCTGGCCTACGGGCTGCTGCTGTTCACCGTGGCGGCGGGCCTGACCCTCACCTTCGGTGTCGGCGGCGTGCTCAACCTCGCCCACGGCACCCTGTACGCGGTCGGCGCCTATGCCGCCGTCGCGCTCGGCGACGGCAGCTGGGCCGGCCTCGGCCTGGCCGTGGCGGCGGGTACGGTGGCCGGCGCGGCCGGCGGCGGGCTGCTGTCGATGGCGCTCGCCCCCCTCACCGGCCGCGGGCACCTGACCCAGGCGCTGCTGACGTTCGGGGTGGCGTTGGCCGTCGGCGCCGTGCTGGTGCTGACCTTCGGCGCCGACGACCTGCGTCCCACCGTCCCACCGGCGCTCGACACCGCCGTCGCGATCGGAGGGCATCGCTACCCGGTCTACCGGCTGGGGTTCATCGTCGTCGCCGCGGTGGCCGCCGTCTGCGGCTGGCTCGTCATCCGCCGTACGCGTGCCGGTGCGCGGGTGCGGGCGGTGGTCGACGACCGTGACATGCTCGCCTGCCTGGGCACCAGCCCCCGCGTGGTGCTCGCGGCCGTTCTGTCCGCCGGGGGAGCACTCGCGGGACTGGCCGGTGCCCTCGGCGCACCGATCATCGGGCCGGGGCCGCGCACCGCCGACACCGTGCTGCTGCTGTCCATGGTCATCGTGGTGCTCGGCGGGCTCGGCTCGATCGGCGGCGCGTTCCTGGCCGCCGTCGTCGTCGGCCAGGTGCAGAGTCTCGGCGTCGTGCTGGCGCCCGCCTGGGCACCGTACCTGCTGTTCGCCGCCATGGCGGCCGTTCTGGTCCTGCGCCATCGGCACGTGCCCGTCTTCGGAGGGCGCTCATGAACCCCGTCCTGCGAGACCTGTCCGCCCGTCGCACCCCCGCGCCCGCCCTGGTCTGGGGACTGCCGCTCGTCGTCATGATCTCCGCCGCGTGGACGGTCGAGCCGTACGCGCTGAGCGTGCTGGCCCGCGTCCTCTCCCTCGGGCTGCTGGCGGTCAGCGTGGCGATCCTGACCGGCACCGCCGGGCTGCCCACGCTCGGGCAGGTCGCCCCCTACGCCGTCGGCGCATACACCACGGCCCTGCTCGCCCGTGCCGGTGTCACCGCAGGCCCGGCCCAGCTCGCCGCCGCGGCCCTGGCCGCCGCGCTGTTCTCCGTCCTGGTCGGGCTGGCCGTGGTCCAGGCCCGGGGGATCACCTTCCTCATGGTCACCCTCGCCGTCGGGGAGCTGACCGCGGTCACCGCCGGGCAGTGGAAAGCGGTCACCGGCGGCACCGACGGCCTCGCGGGCATCCCCGCCACCCAGCCGGTCTGGGGCGCGCCGCCGCTGGTCGACGACCGGGCCGTCTACATGTACGTGCTCGTGGTGACCGCCGCCGTGACCGCCGCCGTGTGGCTGGCGCTGCGGTCCCCGGCGGGACTGCTGGTTCGCGGCTGCCGCGACCACGAGGCCCGCATGCGCGCCAGCGGGCACCCCGTCACCCGCTACCTGCTCGCGGTCTACACCGCCGCCGGCGCCGTGGCCGGTGTCGGCGGGGCACTGCTGGTCACCGGCCAGCGCTACGTGTCACCCCAGGACGTGGGGTTCGAGGTCTCGGCACTGGTGCTGCTGGCCGTGACCATCGGCGGTGCCACCTCCCTCGCCGGAGCGCTGTCCGCGGTCGCGGTGGTGGTCGCCGTGCGGGAATGGGCCGCAGGGTCGATGCCCGGCCACGGCCCCCTGCTGCTGGGAGCCCTGTTCGTCGTCGCCGTCTACCTGCTGCCCGACGGCCTGGCCGGGCTGGGCCGGCGGGTTCGCCGCAAGCCGAGGGAGGTGCCGTCGTCATGACCGCGCTGCTGGACGTCACCGGCCTGGTCCGGCGTTACGGACCGCTGGTCGCCGTCGACCACGTCGACCTCCACCTGCCCGCCGGAGCCAGGCACGCGCTGATCGGCCCCAACGGGGCGGGCAAGAGCACCCTGCTCAACCTGATCGCCGGCACCGTACGGCCCTCGGCCGGGCGGGTCCGGCTCGCCGGTCGCGACATCACCCGAGCGGGACCGGCGACCCGGGCCCGCCTGGGCATCGCCCGCACCTTCCAGACTCCCGCCGTCCTCGATTCCCTGACCGCGCTGGACAACCTCGCCGTCGGCGCGTGGCGGCACACCGGCGTACGGCGCAGATGGCGCGAGTCCCGGCGCCGGGAGCCGGCCCGCCGGGACCTGCTCGACGCCCTCGGCCTCGGCGCGCAGGCCCAGCTGGCCGCCGGAACCCTCTCCCACGGGCAACGCCGGATGCTGGAGATCGCCGTCGCGCTGGTCGCCGAGCCCGCCGTACTGCTGCTCGACGAGCCCGCGGCCGGGCTCGGCGACGATGACCTGCCGCGGCTTCTCGCGGCCCTGCACCGGCTGCCGGCCGCGATGGCGGTGCTGCTCATCGAGCACAACCAGGACCTGGTCACCGCCTTCGCGGACACCGTGACCGTGCTGCACCACGGGCAGGTGCTGGCCACCGGAACCCCGCAGGAGATCCATGGACATCCGGCCGTGGCCGAGGTCTATCTCGGCACACCACAGGAGGTGAGCTGACCATGTCGCTGTGCCTGGACCAGATCAGCGCGGGCTACCACGGTGGCACCGCCGTTCACCGGATCTGCCTCACGGTGCGGGCCGGTGCCGTTCACGCACTCGTCGGCCACAACGGCGCCGGCAAGAGCACCCTGCTGGACACGATCGCCGGGCTGATCCGTCCTTCCACCGGACGCGTCCTGCTCGGTGACCGGGACCTCACCCGGCTGCCCGCCCACCGCCGCAACCGCTCCGGCATCGGCTACGTGCCCCAGGGCGCCCGCGTCTTCGCCTCACTGACGGTCGCGGAGCATCTCGCGATCGCTCACCGCCGGACCTCCGGCGCGCCGGAGGGCTGGACCCGTCAACGGGTGTTCGACCTGCTGCCGCGCCTGGCCCAACGGCGCGACCATCGTGGGGCGCAGCTGTCCGGTGGTGAGAAGCAGATGCTCGCCATCGCCCGCGCCCTCCTCACCCAGCCCCGCCTGCTGCTGCTCGACGAGCCCACGGAGGGGCTCGCCCCCGCCGTCGTCGAACATATCCAGCACGTCGTCACCGCCCTCGCGGCCGACGGCATCGGCATCCTGCTGGCCACACCTCAGCCGGGCTTCGCCCAAGCGGTCGCCGACCAGATCACCGTCCTGACCGCGGGGCGCGTCACCACCCGGCTCGCCGCCGACACCGTCCGCGCGGCTCCCGGCCGGTTGCACACCGCGCTCGCCCCGGCCGGCCCGGTGGTCCGCTGATCCCGCCCGCTCCGCCTGTCCCCGGCCTCCGCCTGTCCCCGGCCTCCGGCCGTGCGGAGTTCAGGCAGGTGTCCCGGCGACCGGTTCGGCGAGCAGCCCGCGTTTGCGCAGCAGGGGCATCACACCCTCGCCGAAGGAGTAGGCCTCCTCCAAGTGCGGCTGCGCGGAGAGGATCAGGTGGTCCAGGCCGAGCGCGTGATACTCCTCGATGCGCTCGGCCACGTCCTCGTGGCTGCCGACGAGCGCGGTTCCGACGCCGGGACGGACCAGCCCGTAGCCCGCCCAGACGTTGGGGTAGACCTCGAGCGCGTCCGTGCTGCCGCCGTGCAGGGCCGCCATCCGGCGCTGCCCCTCGGACTCGGTGTCGCGGAAACGCTTCTGGGCCTGGCTGATCCTCGCCGGGTCCATTCCCTCGACCAGCTGCCGCGCGACCTGCCACGCCTCCGCTGAGGTGTCCCGGCTGATGACGTGGAACCGGGTGCCGAACCTCAGCTCGCGGCCCTGGCCGTCGGCCAGCTCCCTTGCCTGCTTGACGAAGTCCGCCATGGCCCGCGGCGGCTCGCCCCAGGCGAGGAGGACGTCGGCGTGCCGGGCGGCCACCTGCCTCGCCGCGGCCGAGGAGCCGCCGACGAAGACCTCCGGCCGGACCGGGTGCGGGCGGGCCAGCAGGCCGCCGGAGATCCGGTAGTGCGTGCCGGTGAAGTCGAACCGCTCGCCCGGCCAGGCGCGCAGGAACACGTCGAGGAACTCTTCGGTGCGTTCGTAGCGCTGGTCGTGCTCCAGCCAGTCGCCGTAGCGCCGTTGTTCGTCGGCGTCGCCACCGGTGACGATGTTCAGCTGCAGGCGCGAGCCCGAAAGCCGCTGGAAGGTGGCGGCCGTCTGGGCGGCCAGCACCGGCGAGACGAGACCGGGCCTGAGCGCGATCATGAACTTCACCCGCCGGGTCTTCGCCGCCAGCGCGGACGCGACGACCCAGGGGTCCTCGCAGAACAGCCCGAACGGCGTCAGCATGCCGGTGAAACCGAAGCGGTCGGCGGCGAGCGCGACCTGGGTCAGGTAGTCGATGTCGGGCTCGCGGCGGGCACCCGGCGACGCCGGTCCCGCGCTTCGCTTGGCGACCTCCCGGCCGTCACCGTGCGACGGCAGGAACCAGTGCATCTCTAACGGCATGTCACTCCTTCCACGTGGGTGCTCGCCGGAACGCGGCGCCGTACCCGGATGACGAAGGCCGCTCCATGGCTGCCGCCCAACTCGCACGGTAACCCAACAGCGCGCGAGGATCATGGGCGCAGCCGCAGGTCAGCAACCTAGGAGAAGGGGGAGTGGCCCGCGGCTTCGATGCAGCACTCCAGGAGATGCCTCGTGAAGCGGCAGGCCGTGACGATGGCGTGGTGGGGACGGTGAATCGGTCGTTGCTCGCCTACCGGCCAGGAACGAGGAGCGCCGTACCCCCGTGACCGTACCGAACGGCCGACGGCTTGAGGGGGTGCGACGCATGCGGATGGTCGCCGATTCCGGCAGGCGTGACAGCACGGGACCGCATACCGCGTGCGGGTGCCCGGGCCCGGTCATCACACCGCTGGAGGTGAGCTGATGGCGGCGCTGGAGGACCGCACACCGGTCATCGTGGCCACTGCCCGTACGCCGATCGGCAAGCGGGGCGGCTGGCTGGCCGGGCTCAAGGCGGTGGAACTGCTGCGTCACGTCCAGCTGGAGGTGATCGCCCGCGCCGGGATCGAGCCGGGCGAGGTCGAGCAGATCATCGGCGGCTGCGTGACCCAGTCCGGGGAGCAGAGCCTCAACGTCACCCGCAACGCGTGGCTGAACACCGGGAACGACCCCGCCGTCGGCTGCACGACCGTGGACGTTTCCTGCGGTTCCGCGCAGCAGGCCAACCACCTCGTCTCCGCGCTGATCGCCGCGGACGCGATCGATGTGGGCATCGCCTGCGGCGTCGAGTCGATGAGCCGGGTCCCTGTCGGGACGAACCTCTACGGCGGCCCAGGCCACTACAAAACGGCTGACTATCCGTGG
The DNA here is from genome assembly GCF_042898655.1 of Streptosporangium sp. NPDC000396. Lineage (NCBI taxonomy): Bacteria > Bacillati > Actinomycetota > Actinomycetes > Streptosporangiales > Streptosporangiaceae > Streptosporangium > Streptosporangium sp. NPDC000396. The sequence continues at coordinate 266,643 of NZ_JBIAZA010000007.1, read as the reverse complement.
GACGACCCGCCGAAGGCGCAGTTCGGCGGCGCGGAGCGGATCGCCCGACGGCAGGGGATCACTCGCGCCGACGCCGACGCCTATGGCCTGCTCTCCCAGCGGCGCGCGGCCCAGGCGTGGGAGCAGGGGCGTTTCGAGCGCGAGGTGGTCCCGATCGCCGCGCCGGTGCTCGACGAAGCGGGCCGGCCGACCGGCGAGACGCGGCAGGTGCGCAGGGACCAGGGGTTGCGCGAGACCACCGAGGAGGGGCTGGCCTCGCTGACGCCCAACGTCGAAGGCGCCGTGCACACGGCGGGGACGACCTCGCAGGTGTCCGACGGCGCGGCGGCGATTCTGTGGATGTCCCTGGGGCGGGCCCGCGCGCTGGGCATCGAGCCCCGCGCGCGGCTGGCCCACCAGGTCGTCACCGGCGCCGACCCGTACTACCTGCTGGACGGCCCGGTCGTGGCCACCGAGCGGATACTTCGCCGGGCGGGCATGAAGCTGCGCGACATCGACCTGTGCGAGGTCAACGAGGCCTTCGCCGGAGTCGTCCTCAACTGGATGGACGCCCACGGCGCGGACCAGGAGCGGGTGAACGTCAACGGCGGTGCGATCGCGCTGGGTCATCCCCTTGGCGCCACCGGCACCCGGCTGATCGTGACCGCGCTGCACGAGCTGGAACGCACGGGCGCGGAGACCGCGCTGGTCACCATGTGCTGCGGCGGGTCGCTGGGCACCGCGTCCATTCTGCAACGGCTCTAGGAGACGACATGCGCGAGCAGGATTTCCTCCGCGAGTCCCTGAGCGGCTCGGCAGGCCCGCTTGAGGGCATCCGGGTCCTCGACGTGACGAAGGTGTGGTCCGGTCCGCTGGCCACCTGCGTGCTGGCCGACCTCGGCGCGGACGTCGTCAGGGTGGAGCTGGCGGAGGGGCGCGACGGCCAGGTGCCGCCGAACATCCCGGGCACCGGTCTGTCGTGGTTCCGGGAGACGGTGCACCGCAACAAGCGCAGTGTCGGCCTGGACCTTCGCCAGGCGCCGGGCAGGGAGTGTTTCCTGCGCCTGGTCGCCACCGCGGACCTGGTGGTGGAGAACTACAAACCCGGCACCCTGGACGGCTGGGGCGTCGGCTATGAGGACTGCCGTGAGGTGCGGCCGGACATCGTGTTCGTGTCGGTCTCCGGATGGGGACAGTACGGTCCGAACGCCCACCTGCCCGCCTATGACCCGGTCATCCAGGCGGCCAGCGGATGGATGGCCCTCAACGGCCCGCCCGGGAGCTCGCCGGTCCGGGCCCCCACGTTCCTGGCCGACGAGCTGGCCGGCCTGCACGCCGCGATCGGCGCGCTGGCGGCGCTGGCCCACCGCTCGCGGACCGGCGAGGGGCAGCACGTCGACGTGTCCATGATGGACAGCCTGCTGTTCAGCAGCAGCGGGTTGCCCACGCTCGCGGCGACCGGCGCCCCTCCGCCCCGGCTAGGCAACGAGACCGATTTCGTCGTCCCGTCCAACGTCTACGAATGCCGCGACGGGCACCTCTACCTCGCGGTGGCGCTCGACAAGCACTGGCGGGCACTGACCGAGGTGATCGGCAAGCCGCATCTGGCGCGGGCGGACGGCTACGGCACGAACAAGGATCGGCTGGGCAACCGGGAGGCGATCAACCGGATCGTCGCCGAGTGGTGCCTCGGGCGGACGGTGTCCGACGCCGTCGCCGCGCTGTCCGAGCGCGGTCTCGTCGTCGCACCGGTGCGCACGCTCGCGGAGGCCGTGACCGACCCGCACGTCGCGGCGCGGGAGATGCTGCAAGAGACCGTGCTGAGCGACGGTTCGTCCGCGCCGATCGTCGGGCCGCCGGTGAAGTTCTCCCGGACACCGACCGGCATCCGGCGCGGAGCCCCGGTGCCGGGGGCCGACACCGCCGAGGTGCTGGCTGAGCTGGACGGTTACGGAGCAACCTGCGAGATGCACTTCTTACGACGGAATTCATAGGGTTTAAGTAGCACATACCACGCAAATTTGCTGTTAATGGCGCAAATGCGACACCGCTGTCTGGTGGCGCGCGTTCCCACACGAGGAGGCGGAGTGGCTGAGCAGCACCGGGCACTGGTCACCGGAGCCTCACGCGGCATCGGCCGCGTGGTGGCCCTGCGGCTGGCCCGCGAGGGCTACGCGATCGCCGGTTGCCACAGCACCGCCAGTGAAGCGGCGCGGCAGACCGAGGCCGATGTGCGGGCGCTCGGCGCCCCCTGCTATTTCGCCGAATGCGACGTGTCGGATCCCGGCGCGGTCGAGGAGTTCGTCCGCGCCGCCGAGGAACGGCTCGGCGCGCTCGACCTTCTGGTCAACAACGCCGGCATCACCAGGGACAAACCGCTGGTGCTGTCCTCCTACGAGGACTGGAACGCGGTGCTGGGAACCAACCTCACCGGAACCTGGAGCCTCTGCCGCGCGATGGCGTTCCGCTTCATGAAGAACCGCAGCGGCGCGGTGGTCAACATGTCGTCGGTGGCGGGGGTGTACGGCAACGCGAGCCAGACCGCCTACGCGGCGAGCAAGGCCGGCATCATCGGGTTCAGCAAGTCGCTGGCCAAAGAGGTCGCCGCCTACGGCGTGCGCGTCAACGTGGTGGCTCCCGGGTTCATCGAAACCGACATGACCGACGCGCTCGGCGAGAAGCTGCGCGCCCAGGCGCTCACCCAGATCCCGGTGCGGCGCTTCGGCCGGCCCGAGGAAGTGGCCGAACTCGTCGCGTTCCTGCTGTCCGAGCGCGCCTCCTACATCACCGGCCAGGTTTTCCAGGTTGACGGGGGGATCACGCTTTGACCCGCACAGTCGAGGCCGGGTGGACCACGGTTCCCGGCGTGCCTTCGGTGGCCGCGCCGCTGCGCGCGGTGGACCTCTGGCGGTCCGAGCGGGCGGGAGACAAGCTGACCATGACCGTGCGGGTCGGCGTGCGCGGAGACGACCCGAATCTCCGGGGCCACTTCCCCGGGCTGGCCGTCTTCCCCGGCGTGTTCGTCATCGAGACGTTGTGCCAGGCCATGGCTTTCGCCGTGCCGCCGGGCACCGCGGTGTCCCCGGCGCCCCCGGTGCTGCGCTCGGTGCGGTCGGTCCGGTTCCTCGCGCCCCTGCTGGACGGGGACGAGCTGACCCTGCGGATCGTCGCGTCACCGCGGCCGGAGGGCGGCTGGGCGGTCACCGCCGAGGGATCGCGCCGCGACGGCACCACGACGGCGCGGATCCGCGCCGACTTCGACCCAGGTGAGGCAGCCCATGCGTGAACACGCCGACATCAGGGCGATCCTGCCGCAGCGTCATCCGCTGCTGCTGGTGGATCGCGTGCTGGAGCTGGACCCGGGAAAGTCCATCCGCACCATCAAGGCGATCACCGGAACGGAGCCCTGCTACGCGGGCCTCGCGGACGGAGCCGAGAACTGGCGCTACGCCTACCCGCCCTCGCTGATGATCGAGTCGCTCGGGCAGAGCGCCGCGCTGCTGTGGCTGGACGGCCGCGTGCCCACCCCCGGGGACGACCAGGTCCTGATGTTCGTGGGTGCCAGGAACTACCGCTTCGAGGGAACCGCCCACCCGGGCGACGTCCTGCGGCACGAGGTCCGGCTGGACTCCGTGGTCGCCGACACGGCGTTCGCCTCCGGCGAGACCTGGGTCGGCGACCGGCGTGTCGCCACCGTTGCCACCTTGATCGCCACGAGGCGCCCCGTGCGCCCGTCCGGCCCCGTGCCGCCCGCGATCCCCGCGGGTGGGCCAGCGTCAACTCCACCGATGGTGGTGCCGTCAGTATGGGAAGGATCGCGATGACGACGCAGGTAGAACAGCAGCTGGAGGAACTCCGCGAAATGGTCGCGGAGGTGCTCGAACTGGAGCCGGAGGAGCTCGACGACACCGGCGACTTCATTGAGGACTACGGAGCGGACTCGCTGCGCGCCATCGAGATCCTGGCGCGCATCGACAAGCAGTACAAGATTGAGATCCCTCAGGCGGAACTGCCTGAGCTGCGCAACCTGAAAGCGGTCCACGCCGCGCTCCTCCGGCACTCGAGCCGGCAGGGCTGAGCCATGGTCCGCGTCGCGGTGACCGGGCTCGGTCCTGTGTCGAGCATCGGTGTCGGCGTGTCGGCGTTCGCCGACGCGCTGCATGCCGGACGGTCCGGCATCTCGCGGATCACCAGCTTCGATCCGGCCGGGTTCCCGTACCAGAACGCAGGAGAGGTGCGTGACTTCGACCCCACCGCCCATCTGCGCCGGTTGGATCCGGCCAGATGGGCGAGGTCGAGCCAGTTCGCCGCGAGCGCGGCACGGCTGGCGGTGGACGACGGCGGGCTGGATCTGGAACGGATCTCGCCCGGACGGGCACACGCGGTCATCGGCACCACCAGCGGCGAGTCGACGGTGGCCGAGGCCCTCACCGCGCAGATCGTGGGCGGCGGATTCCCGGCGCAGGATCCGGGCCTGCTGACGCAGCTGCCGGCGAACCGGCTGGCCAACGCCGTCAGCGAGGAACTGGGCCTGCTCGGCGAGTCGCTGACCATCGCCACCGCGTGCTCGGCGAGCAACTACGCCATCGGGTACGCCTACGACCTGCTGGTCACCGGCGAAGCCGACCTGGTGCTCGCCGGGGGAGCGGACTCGGTGTGCCGGTGGGCCCATGCGGGGTTCTTCCGCCTCGGGGCGCTGACCGACACCGCCTGCTCGCCGTTCGACCGTGACCGTTCGGGCATCCTCACCGGTGAGGGCGGAGCCGTGCTGCTGCTGGAGACGTTCGAGCACGCTCGGGCACGCGGTGCCCGGATCTACGCGGAGCTGCTGGGGTACGGCCTCAACTGCGACGCCAACCACCCGGTTTCCCCGGACGCGTCGAGCATCGCGGAGTGCATGCGCACGGCTCACCGCAACGCCGGGGTCAAGCCGGAGGAAGTCGACTACATCTGCGCGCACGGGACGGGCACGCCGGCCAACGACCTGGTGGAGAGCCGGGCGATCCTGGAGGTCTTCGGGGACCGGCCGCCACCGGTCAGCTCGATCAAGTCCATGATCGGGCACACCATGGGTGCGGCCTGCGGGTTCGGCGCGATCGCGTCCGTCATGGCGATCGAGCGAGGCTTCCTGCCGCCGACGATCAACTGGCGCAACCCCGATCCGGAGATGTTCGGCATCGACCCGGTGCCGAACGCGGCCAGGCGGGCGAACGTGCGGGTGGTCCAGAACGACGGGTTCGCCTTCGGCGGCAACAACGCCATCGTGATGCTGGGAGCCGTCGCATGACCGGCGTCATAGTCACCGGGTGGAGCGTCCTGAGCTCCGCGGGCATCGGCGTCGACGCGCTGGCCGGGCGGCTGGCCGGAGCGGAGTCGGGCGCGGTCGCGGCCAGCCCCGGGGCCGGCGTCGGCCACCTGTACGAGGAGCCGCTGCCCTCGCCGAACGGCCACGCGCTGACCGACTTCGACGTGCGCGCCCAGCTCGGGCGCAAAGGCACCAGTTCCTACGACCGGGCCACGGCACTGGCCGTCGTCTGCTGCCAGGAGGCGTTGCGCGAAGCGGGGATGACCGTCGACGACACGACCAGGAAACGCGTCGGCGTCGTGCTCGGCACCAGCCTCGGCAGCTTCAAGTCCACCAGCGACTACAGCCGCGAGACCCTGATCCAGGAGAAGCCCTACCTGGTCAACCCGATGCTGTTCCCCAACACGGTGATGAACTGCGCGGCCGGGCAGGTGGCCATCCGGTTCGGCCTGCGCGGGGTCAACGTGACGATCGCGGGCGGTGCCCTGGCGTTCCTGAACGCGGTCCGCTACGCGGGCAACGTCATCGAGCGCGGGTACGCGGACGTGATGCTCACCGGGGCGGTGGAGGAGTACACGCCGCACCGGGCCTGGGCCTCCCATCTCACCGGCGCCACCACGACGGTCGCCGCGGGAGAGGCCGCGGGCGTGTTCGCGCTGACCGGCCCGCAGGCACCGCAATGGGCGGGACCGCGCCGCTCGGCGCGGATCCTCGCGGTGACCACGGGCTACGGTCCGGGCGGCGGCGAGCAGGCCGAGCGCGCGCTGGGCGGCTGCGTGAGCCGGGCCCTGCGCCGGGCGGGCGCCGATCCCGCCGAGATCACCACGGTGCTCACCTGCGAGTCCGACGAAGCGGATCGCCGAGAATACGGACCGGTGTCCCAGGTCCTGGGACACGAGCCGAGACGCATCATGGCCAAGCGGCTTCTCGGCGAATGCGACGCGGCTTCCGGAGCGGTCGCGCTCGCCGTACTGCTGGCGGGCACGGGCGGCACCGCCGGGGAGGGGCTGAGCCTGCTCACCGCCCGTGGCGCGGACGGAGCAGTCGGGGCCGCGATCGTGAAGGGGTACGGCGATGCCGACACTGATCGCGGGTAGCGCCGTACGCACCTGCCTCGGCGGGGGCGCGGAGACGTTCGCCGCGCTGCTGCGCGGCGAGTGCGGCGCGGGCCCGCTGCGGCACGGGGAACCGGACAAGCTCAACGTGTTCGCCGGCTACCACATCGGCGCCGACGACCCCAACCGGCCCTTTCGCGCCGGGAGGCTGCTCGCCGAGTGCCTGGGCGAGGCCGTGCGGCAGGCTGGTCTGGACACCGGGCGGCAGCGCGTGACGGCACTCGTGGGCACCGGCCTGCGCGAGCTGTCCGCGGTCGAGGACTGGGCACTGACGGGGTCGTCCTTCCCGTTGCGGCGACTGCACTTCGCTGACGTGGTGCGGGAGGCGCTGCCCGGCGTGACCGACGTGATCACCATCTCGAACGCGTGCAGCGCCGGTGGGCACGTGCTGGCGCTGGCGCAGGATCTCGTGGAGCTGGGCGAGGCCGACGCCGTCGTGGTGGGTGCGACCGACACCATGACGCAGTCGATGCTCGCCATGATCGGCCGGGTGGCACCCGCGCGGACCGCGCGGGTGCGCCCGTTCGACCGGGACCGTGACGGCGTCCTGCTCGGTGAGGGCGCCGCCGCGCTCGTGGTCGTGGCCGGGTCCTGGCCGGGCCGCGCGCTGGCCCGGCTGGCCGGCACCGGGCTCTCCTGCGACGCGCGCCACGAGACCGCGCCCGACGTCGAGGGCATCTGCCGGTCGATGCGCGACGCCTTCGACCGCTCCGGTCGCGATCCGTCCGCCGTGGACCTCGTGGTGGCGCACGGCACCGGCACCGACCTCAACGATCCGGCGGAGTGCGAGGCGCTGCGCGAGGTCGTCGTGGGTGCGGGCGGGGCGCCGCTGGTGACCGCGGTCAAGGGCTCCGTCGGCCATACGTCGGGAAGCGCGTCGCTGGTCAACGTGGACGTGGCGCTGCGCTGCCTGGCCGGGGGAGTGGTCCCCCCGGTGGCCGGCCAGCGCGACGTGCTGGACGAGGGCGCCGGGCTGCGGTTCGTGCTCGGTGAGCCGGTCCGGCTACGGCCCGAGCTGGTCCAGGTCAACGCGTTCGGCTTCGGCGGTGTGAACGCCGTGACCCTGTTGGAGGCCGCGTGAACGTCTCCCCGCAGCGTCTGCTCGCGACCGGCTGGAGCCTGCACCTGCCGGGCCTGCGCCTCGGCACCGCGCTCGCCGATCATCTGGGCGAACCACGCGGCGCCTGGGCGCACGAGGACCCGCCCGCGCCGGAGGCGGCGGCGACCCTGCTGGGACGCAAAGGCCTGCTGTACAAGGAACCGGCGACCCGGCTGGCACTGTGCGCGGTGCACCGGGCACTGGGACTCCAGGCGAGACAGCGGCCCGGCTGGCCCGTGGCCCCGGAGGTCGCCGTGGTGGCCTGCAGCAACCTGGGGAACGTGGAGACCGTCGCCCAGGTCACGCGCACCGTCGCCACCGAGGGAGGCCGGGGCGTCAGCGTGCTCGACGCGCCCAACGTCTCCAGCAACGTCGTGGCCAGCACCGTCGCCCTGTGGTTCGGTTTCGGCGGCCCCAACCTGATGGTCTGCTCGGGCGCGACGGCGGGCCTGGACGGGGTACGGCTGGCGGGACTGCTGCTGCGCGCCCGTCGCGCCGAACGGGTCGTCCTCGTCGGCGCCGAGCCCGCCGACGAGGTGGCCACGGCGTTGCACGCCGAGGGAGGCTCCGGGCGGCCGCTGCGCGCCGGGGCGGCATGCGTCGTGCTTGAGGCATGGCACCCCGAGGGCGGCGTCCCGGCGGGGCAGGACCCGGAGGGCGGCGTCCCGGCGGGGCGGGACCCGGAGGGCGGTGTCCCGGCGGGGCGGGCGCTGGTGGAGCTCGTTCCCGAGGCGGGGCCATGGCCCCGGCCGCCGCGGGTGACGATCGGCCGCGACGGGTTCGACCCGGCGGCGCACTGGGGCGACTGCTACGGCGCGGAGGGCGTGGTGGCGCTCGCGCTCGCCGCCCACCTGGCCGCCGATGAAGGGCACGGCGTCGTCGGCGTCCGCTGCGAGGGTGAGGACGGCTCGCGGGCCGCGCTGGTCAGTTCGGCGGAATCCGCCGTGGTCGGGAGGTGACGGTGAGCGGATCGACGGTGAAGGCGCACACGCTGGCATCGGGCGTGCCGGGCGCGCCACTGGTCGTGTTCGCGCACGGCCTCGAAGACTCCTGGTCGAGCTGGCTGCCGCTGGCCGCGGAACTGGACCCGGACTGGCGGCTGGTCGCGCTCGACCTGCCGTGGCGGCCGGCCAACGACTACCGCTGGCGCACCCGGCCGGCGGGGCAGTGGCTGGCGGAGGGACTCGATCTGCTCGGCGCCGTCCCCGACACGCTGGTGGCGCACTCGTTCGGCGCCAACGCGGCTCTTGAGCTGCTGTGCGCGCTCGACCCGCGTCCCGGGCGGGCCGCGGCGCTGGTGTGCCCGATGTACCGGCCGCCGCACCACCCGGTGACCTGGCGCATGTTCGACCGCTCGCGGAGCACGTTCGTCCAGCACATCCGCGACGGCGTGCGGGCACGGATGGGCGTCCGCGCGGAATCGACGGACCCCGGCGTGCTCGAAACCATGATGGATCTGGCGTTGGACCGGGTGGGACCGTCCGGCTTCTTCGCCGTGTTCGAGCAGTTCGCGGCGAGTGCGGATCTTCCGCTGGGCAACGTCGGGCTGCCCACGCTCGTGCTGGCGGGCGGTGCGGACCCGGCCCTGTCGCGAGAGGCGGCCACCACGCTCGCCGGCGGGATGCCGGGGGCGGAGATACGGATCCACCACGACTACGACCACTTTTGTCATATCCGGCACGCTCGCGGCGTCGCTGCGCAGGTCGCGGACCTTGTCGACACCGCCCGTGCGACGACCAGGACGGCAGGGGAATTGCGATGACCGTGACCATTCGACCGGAGCCGACCGTGGTGTACGGACGTCCGGCCTACGAGGGCGCCAACATCCGCACCTGGATCGGGTTCAAGCACTTCATGTATCTCGTCGAACAGGCGGTGCTGCAGTGGCTGATCGACCAGGGCACCGGCTCCCGGAGCCTGTTCCTCGACCACGGCCTCGGCGTGGAGATCGTCGACTGCTCGGTCCAGCTGCCGGCCGTACTCGAACTCGACGACGACGTGCGCGCGCAGGTCACGGCGGACAGGGGCAACCGGCTGGCCGTGCAGCTCTCCGTGGTGCGAGAGGGCGGTGAGGTCACCGTACTGCGCGGCAAGGTGAGCGTGGCGCTGGTGCGCGAGCGGGCGGCGCCCGGCCATCGGCCGGCTCCCGCGCCGCTGGCCGCGCTGGAGGTGGCGGACCTGGCGGAGGCCGGTACGGTCGCCCGCCCGGGACACCTGCGCCTGGCCCCGGGGCAGTCGGCGGAGTCGGCGCTGACCGCCGACCCGGCGGCGTTCCTGTGGTCCTGGCGGGCCCCGTACTTCTACTGCCACTTCTCCGACCGCGTCCAGCACTCCGGATTCGTGCGGGCGCTGGAGGAGGTGGTCGACCGGTTCCTCGCCGACCGGGGCATCTCCGTCGGGCGCATGCTGCTCGAACGGTCGTGGATTCCGGTGGTGTCACGCGCGCGCGTGCGGCTGATCGCCGCCGCGCACATGGAGGAGACGGTGCACACGGTGTTCACCGTCGTCGACATCCTGCGCGGGGTCATGTTCGACGCCCGCATGGACTGCTACGTCCAGCGCGGTGACGAGCTCGTCCACGTCACCACCGCGCAGATCCTGCACGGGTACGCGATCGCGGCCGGTGAGGGCGCCGGCGGGATGGCCGAGCTGGACGACGAGGTGGTACGCGCGCTGATCGGAGGCAGGTCATGAGCCGGCGCCCGCGCCTGTACTTCTCCCTCCGCAGCCCCTACAGCTGGCTGACCGTCCTGCGCCTGCGTGAAACGGTGCCGGAGGTGTTCGAGGCGATGGAGTGCTACCCCTACTGGGATCCGGACGCGCGGACCAGCCTGGCGCTGGCGCAGCGCGGCGGGGAGTTCCACTACATCCAGATGAGCCGGGCCAAACACCTGTACATGCTGCTGGACACCAAGCGGCTCGCCGAGCAGCAGGGCCTGGCGATGGCCTGGCCGATCGACGTCGACCCGTGGTGGGAGCTGCCGCACCTGGCGTGGCTGCTGGCCCGGCGGGAGGGGCGCGCGTGGGAGTTCTACGAGGCCGTCACCGAGGCGAGGTGGGGCCGCGGCGACAACATCTGCGACCCCGGGGTGATCCGGGCGGCCGCCGAGCGGGCGGGGCTGGACCCCGAACGGACCGTACGCGCGCCCGAGGACCCGAGCATCCGCGAGGAGGCCGTCGGCTGCCTCTACCAGGCCTACCTCGACGACGTGTTCGGCATCCCCTACCTGAAGTGGGGGCGGCACAGGTTCTGGGGCTTCGACCGGCTGGACGCCTTCCTGGACGTCTGGCAGCCCACACTGCAAGGAGCGTGAGATGACCACACCCGACACCCTGACAGAGATCGAGAACGACATCGACAGCCCGTGGCACGGCATCCCCGCCGAGCTGCTCGACGGGACGTACTCCTTGGACACCGACTCCGCGGGCGGGTGCGGATGACTTCCTCGCGCCCGGAGCGAACGCCGCAGGAGGAACGCCTGTATCGCAAGCAGCGTCTCGCCGCGGCGCTGCGGCTGTTCGCACGGCTCGGATTCGACGAGGGCGCGGGCGGGCACATCACCGCTCGCGACCCCGAGAACGCCGAGCATTTCTGGATCAATCCGTTCGGCGTCCACTTCGGGCACGTGCGCGTCGGCGACCTGCTGCTCGTCGACGCCGAAGGCACCGTCGTATCGGGAACCGGCGGCGTCAACCCCGCGGGTTTCGCGATCCACTCGCAGGTGCACGCCGCGCGGCCGGACGTGGTGGCGGCCGCGCACACGCACTCCACGTACGGCCGGGCATGGTCGACGCTGGGCAGGCGGCTGGATCCGCTGACCCAGGACGCGTGCGCCTTCTACGAGGACCACGAGGTGTTCGACGGCTTCGGGGGCGTGGTGCTCGACTCCGAGGAGGGCAAGCGCATCGCGGAACGGCTCGGCTCGGGCAAGGCCGTCATCCTCCGCAACCACGGTCTGCTCACCGTCGGCGGGTCGGTGCAGGAGGCCGCCTGGTGGTTCATCACGATGGAGCGCTCCTGCCAGGTGCAGTTGCTGGCGGAGGCGGCCGGCACGCCCGTGCACATCGGCCCGGACGTGGCGCGGGCGACCGCCGCGACGATGGGCTCCCCGGGCATGGGGCGGCTCAACTTCCGCCCGCTGTACGCGGACATCATCAGAGATCAGCCCGATCTGCTGGACGAGGAGCGTCCCGTGGGCCCCGCCCGCCATGAGCGGTGACGACGACGCGGCTCGGGAGGACGGACATCCACGGGCAACCGCCCAGCGCCGACCAAACCAAACTGGACCGAACTTGACCTAACCGAATCGAACCAAATCGAATCGGAGAGGGGTGGGCTCGCCCATGCCAACGCTGCTGAACGACTACATCGCCGAGGACGGCGCCGGGACCGCGATCGTGGACGACGGCGGTGCGGTGAGCTGGAGCCGTCTGGGAGAGCGGGTGAACCGGTGGATCGACCTGCTCGCCGGCCGCGGGCTGGGTCCCGGCGACCGGCTCGCGTGCGTCCTCGGCAACCGGCGCGAGTCCTTCGAGGTGGTGCTCGCGTGCCTGCACAGCGGCATCACCGTCGTGCCGGTCAACTGGCACCTCACCGAGCCCGAGATCGCCTACATCCTGTCCGACTCGGGCAGCCGGGCTCTCGTCGTCGAGGAGGCCTACGCGCAGGTGGCGGGGAGCGCGGCCGCACGGGCCACCGGCACGTGCACGGTGCTGCTGATCACCGGAGAGCGGGACGCCGGCGGGTTCGCCGCCGTGGAGCCTCTCCTCGCTTCGAGCGATCCCCGGGAACCCGCGGAACAGTGCTGCGGGTCCACCATGCTCTACACCTCCGGCACGACCGGGGCCCCCAAGGGCGTCGTCAACGGGTTGTTCATGGTCGGCGCGCCGTTCTCCAGGGTGGGAAAGCTGGTCGAGTACGCCCGCGTGGTGCTGGACGTGCCCGCGCGCGAGCGTTTCCTGCTGGACGGCCCCTGGTATCACTCGGCGCAGCTGTTCTACGCGCTGCTCTCGCTGCTGCAGGGCTCGTGCCTGGTCATCCGCCGGCACTTCGATCCCGTGGCGACCCTTGAGACCATCGACCGTGAGCAGATCACCGTGACGCACCTGGTGCCCACGCAGTTCGTCCGGTTGCTCCGCCTGGACGAGGCGGACAGGCGTGCTTTTTCCGGGGCGAGCCTGCGCCGGGTGCTGCATGGCGGCGGCCCATGCCCGATCGACGTGAAGCGCGGGATGATCGACTGGTGGGGGCCGGTCTTTCTTGAGTACTACGGGGCGACCGAAGGCGGGGTGGTCACCCTCATCGACTCGCACGACTGGCTGCGCCACCCCGGCAGCGTGGGACGGGCCGTCCCGTCCGGCGAGATCGTCGTCGTCGGCGACGACGGCACACCGCTGCCGCCCGGCGAACCGGGCCGGGTCTTCGTACGCCGCAGGACGGGTAAGAGCTTCCACTATCACAACGCCCCCGGCAAGACCCGCTCGGCACACCTGGCGCCGGACACATTCACCTACGGCGAGCTGGGCTACCTGGACGAGGACGGATTCCTGTTCCTCACCGGCCGCGCGCAGGACCTGATCGTCTCGGGCGGGGTCAACGTCTATCCCGCCGAGGTCGAGGCCGTACTGCTGACGCATCCGGCGGTACGGGACGCCGCAGTGATCGGAGTGCCGGACGATGAGTTCGGCGAGCGGGTCGTCGGCGTCGTGGAATGCGAGGCGGACGCCCCGGACGACCTCCCGGCCAGGCTGGACGAGCACTGCCGCCGCTCGCTGGCCGGTTTCAAGACGCCCCGCGCCTATCACTTCGTGGACGCGTTGCCGCGCGAGCCCACCGGCAAGCTCCGCAAGGACGCGTTGCGTGAGAGCTACTCCACGCCGGTGCCGAGCGGGCACTGACCAGCAGGAGAGAGACGCTGATGACTTCGTCGACGATCGGCGCGCCGCCGCGTCCTGACAGTCCTGGCAGCCCCGACATCGCCCACCCCGCCACCTACGCGGCCGGGGTGCCGCACGAGGAGTTCGCGCGGCGACGCCGGACCGAACCGGTGGCCTGGGTGCCGGAGCCACCGCTGTGGCGGCACAGCAGCGGCGGGCGGATCGCCGAGCGCGGCACCGGGTTCTGGGCCGTGACCACGCATGAGGCGGTGCTGTCCGTGTCACGCCGGGCGGAGGAGTTCTCCTCGGGTGCCAAAGGCGCCTTCCTCGCCGACCCACGCACACCCGCGGATCTGAAGCAGGCCAGGCAGCTGCTGGTCAACATGGACGCGCCCCAGCATCTGCGGATCAGGAGGCTGGTGACGTCGGTGTTCACCCCGCGTGCCGTCCGCGCCCTCGCCGACGGCGTCGCCGCGCACGCGGCGGCGCTGGTGAGTCAGGTGGTGAGGGCGGGGCGGTTCGACGTCGTCACCGACCTGGCCTGCGAGCTGCCGCTGCTGGTGCTCTCCGACCTGCTCGGGATGCCGCGGGAGGACCGGCACCTGCTGTACCGGTGGAGCAACCACCTCGTCGGCTTCGACGACCCCGAGTACGGCGGCGGCGACGTCGACGCCTACCGCAGGACGTTCGCCGAGGCGTTCCAGTATGCCCTGAAGCTCGCCATGCAACGGCGGGAGAACCCCACCGGCGATCTCATCAGCCTGCTCGCCAACGCCGAGGTGGACGGCAGACGCCTGTCGGACCGGGAGTTCTGCAACTTCTGGCTGCTGCTGGTGGTCGCCGGAAACGAGACGACCCGGCACCTGATCTCCGGGTCGCTGGAAGCCCTGGCGGCGCATCCGGCCGAGCGGGACAGGCTGGTGTCCGGCGCGGTGGCGCTGCCGGCCGCGGTGGAGGAGCTGCTCCGCTGGGTCACGCCGATCATGCAGTTCCGCCGCACCGCCGTCCGCGACACCGAGCTGTGCGGCCGGCGCATCTCCGCGGGCGACAAGGTGGTCGTCTACTACGTCTCGGCCAACCGGGACGCCGCCGTGTTCGCCGACCCGGAACGGCTGGACCTGAGCCGCGATCCCAACCCCCACCTCGCCTTCGGCACCGGCCCGCACTTCTGCCTCGGGGCGCACCTGGCGCGTCTCGAACTGACCGCGCTGCTGACGGCGATGCGGCCGCACCTGGCCGCGTTCGAGCCGGCCGGTCCGGTGGTGCGGCTGGAATCCAACTTCGTCAACGGGATCAAGTCGATGCCGGCCCGGATCGCCGGAGCGCCGGAACGAACCTGAACGTACAGGAGCATGCCTTGAAGCGCCGGGGCATGCCCTGAAGGTGTCCCGGAGCATGCCTTGAAGCGCCGGGACGTCGCTCTCCGCCGCGTCGTTTCGACGGTGCGCGCCCGCGCGCCGCCCATCCTGCGGTGACGCGTCGGCCACGATGGCACCGCGGGCAGGTCCCGGAACATAACCCAGCCGCGCCATCGCAGCAGGTCCCGACGTGGCCCGGCCGCGTTACCGGTGGCGGCAGGCCCTGAGGTGGCCCGGCCGCGCCGTCGGCGGTGCGGCCGGGCTTCTCCGCTTCTCCGCTTCTCCGCGAAGCGGCCCGGACACGCTTCGAGGGCGCCGTCAAGGGGCATCCCAAAGCATGCCGATCTTCGTTCACACCGGCGTCAGGCTGCCCGTACGGCGGCTTCGGCGGCGGCGCGTTCGAGGGAGAGGCGTTCGTCGATGTCGGCGCGCAGGGCCTTCTTGTCGATCTTCCCGACGTTGGTGCTGGGCAGGGAGCCGACGAGGACGAGCCGTTCGGGCAGCTTGAACCGGGCGACTCCGGCGTGCTCCATCACCGCCCGGACGTCCTCCAGGCACACGGTCGTCCCGGAGTGCGGCACGACGTAGAGGCACACGCGCTCGCCGAGGTCGGGATCCGGCATCGCCACCGCGGCGGCCAGGCTGACGCCGTCGACCTGGTAGGCGAAGTTCTCGACCTCCTCGGCGGAGACCTTCTCCCCGCCTCGGTTGATCATGTCTTTGTCCCTGCCCTCGACGATCAGGTTGCCGTCCGGGCGCAGGCGCACGATGTCGCCGGTGCGGTACCAGCCGTCCCCCACGAACGCGCGGGCGTTCTGCTCCTCGGCCCGGTAGTAGCCTCGCGGGGTGTAGGGGCCGCGGGTGAGCAGCACTCCCGGCTCGCCGGGGGCTACCGGCTCACCTTGCTCGTCGACTATCAGGATCTCGTCGTCGGGGCATATCGGCCGTCCTTGCGTGTGGCAGATGACCTCGTCGGGATCGTCCAGCCGGGTGAGGTTGACCAGCCCCTCGGCCATGCCGTACCCCTGCATCAGGGTGCAGCCCAGCGTCGGGCCGACGCGCAGGGCGACGTGGTCCGCCAGGCGGGAGCCGCCGACCACCAGGAGCCCCAGAGAGCCGAGGTCGTGGCTCTGGTCCGACTCGCGGTACTCCAGCCACCGTTGCGCGATCGCCGGGACCAGGGCCGCCGCCGTGACCCGTTCGCGTTCGATCATGGGAAACGCCTGCTCCGGGACGGGTGAGGAGGCGAGCACCACACGGCCGCCGGCCATCAGCGTCCCCAGGATCCCGAGCAGCGGGAAGTTGTGGCCGAGCGGCAGTACCGCGAGGTAGACGGTGCCGGGGCCGGAACCGCAGACCTCGGCGTTGCGCTTGACGTTGTAGGCGTAGTCGTCGTGCGTGCGGGCGATCAGCTTGGGCAGTCCCGTCGTCCCGCCGGAGAGGAGGAACACCGCCACCGAGCGGCTGTCGGGCGCGTCGCCGTCGAGCTTCCCTCGAGCCGCGGCCGGGTCTTCGTCCGGCGCGCACAGCGCCCTCAGGTCCACGCTGCCCGCCCGGACGTCGGTCCCGGCCACCACGACGTGTTCGACGCAGTCGATGTCGTCGGCGATCGCGCGAGCCATCGCCTGGTGGTCGAAGCCCTTGATCGTGTCGGGCACGACGATCGCCCTGGCCTCGGCGTAGTCGACGAGGTAGGACATCTCGTGCCGGCGGTGTGCGGGCAGCGCCATCACGGGGAGCACGCCGAGCCGCAGGCATGCCAGCGTCAGCACGACGAACTCCCAGCAGTTCGGCAGCTGCACGACGATCCGGTCGTCCGGGCGCAGGCCGAGCGCGTGCAGCCGGAGCGCGGCGCCGTCCGCTCGTTCCATCAGCTCGCGGTAGCTCAGCCGCAGCTCACCGTCGACGAGCGCGGTCGTGTCCGGTGTGGCGTCCGCGGCGGCGAGAAGGCGCTCGCCGAGTGAGCGCCCCTCCCAGTACCCCTTGGCGACATAACGCGCGACCATGTCGTCGGGCCAGGGAACGATTCCTGTTCGGCTCGGCTGTACCAATCTCGTTGTCATGCGCCCCTCCTTGATCATGATGACAAACGCGATCAGGGTGGCGAGCCCCCTCAGCCACCCCGCGATGATTGATGTGATTTCCCGAGCCGTGGTGGGCCGACAAGGCACCGGTCAGTGCCGTGAACCGTGCAGAACTGGTGATTGTCGAGCGCCGCAGGGCCCTTTGGTTGACGCCGATCGTATCGACGTGCGCTTGTTTCTGCTTCTCCTGAATTGCTTGATAAATCCGCTTATATCGGTTGGCTTTCCGCCGGGCTCACGCCATCACGCCCCGGCGGCGCGTCCATACCCGTCGCGAGCACCTCGGACGGCTGCCGCGCCAGGACAGGCCCGCGGCGTCGCGGTGGCCCCGGGTCAGCGAAGGCGGACGGGCAGCGCGGCCAGCCCGTGCATGACCAGGCTCAACCGCCAGTCCAGCGATTCGGCCGGTGCGGCGAGACGTAGCCTCGGGAAGCGGGCGAGCAGCGAGCCGATCGCGATGGCACCCTCAAGCCGGGCCAGCGGCGCGCCGAGGCAGTGGTGGATCCCGCGGCCGAAGGCCAGATGCGGATTGTCGGTTCGGGCCAGGTGGAGTTGATCCTGGTCGGCGAACCGGGCCGGGTCACGGTTGGCCGCCAGCAGCGACACGATGACGACCGAGTCGGCGGGGATCGTCACATCGGCCAGCCGTACCGGCTCGGTGGTGAACCGCAGTGCCGCCTGCACCGGGCTCTCATACCTCAGGAACTCCTCGACGGCGGCGGGCAGCAGTTCCGCCCTGGCGCGCAGCCGGGCCAGCTGCTCCGGATTGGTCAGCAACGCGAGTACGGCGTTGCCGATGAGATTCACGGTGGTCTCGTGGCCGGCGATCAGCAGCAGGAAGACCATCGACGTCAGCTCGTGCTCGCTGAGCCGGTCGTCGCCCTCGCGCACGGCGACGAGCGCGGACAGCAGGTCGGTCCCCGGTTCGCGCCGCTTGCGGTCGAGCAACGAGCGGATGTAGGCGAGCATCCGGGTGCCGACGTCGTCGAGCTGGTCGAGGGCGAGCGCGCCGGCGGTGAGCGTCTCCGTCCAGTCATGGAGAGTACCGGTGTCTTCCCTGGGGACGCCGAGCATCTCGCAGAGCACGCGGATCGGCAGCGGCAGCGCCAGCGACTCGACCAGGTCCACCTGGTCCTCGCCGGCCATCGCGTCGAGCAGCTCATCGGTGATGTGCTGGATCCGGGGCCGCATCTGTTCCATCCGGCGGCGGGTGAACGCGGCGGAGACCAGCCGGCGCAGGCGCGTGTGATCGGGCGGCCCGTTGTTGAGCATGTGGCTGTTCATGCCCAGCCGCAGATCCTCGGGCAGGCTGCGGCGGTCACCGACGGCGCCGGTCCTCCCCTGGAGACGCGGGTCCGCCAGAGCCTGGCGGACCGCCTCGTATCCGGTCACCAGCCATCCCGTCTCGCCGGACCGCAGCACGACGCGGTGCACCTGGCTTCCGCCGTGCAGCTGCGCGTACTCGGCATGTCGCCGCGGTGCGCCCGCCAACAGGAAGTCGGCGCTTTGCAGGACCTCGGTCATGGGACGCATCGTCTCGTTCCGCCGCCGCACGGCGCATCTTCCGGTGTGCGCAGTCATGCGGCTGCCGAGGAAGGCCGCCCGCGCCGGGGGCGACGTCGCACTTTGGAAGATGCACCGCCGAGCGAGACGGTGTAATGAGTCACGGAAACGCCGAGAGGGCCGTCCCGGAACGCCCGAATGACTTGCGGGCAAATTTTAAAATGCTATTCTGATGTCGATCAACTCATTGGTCTCCGGCAATGTGAAAACATTTTGAATTGTCATTCCGGATGCTGTTCCCTCTCAAATAAAAGGCCCCTTCTTCCAGGTTGCTGGATGGGCCTTTTTGTGTTGACGGCTCCCTTATGGAGCGTGTTGCATTGGTCATGTGTCAGCACCTTGTGTGATAAGCGACACGAATCGGGGTGCTGGACGCCGGGGAAGCTCGGCTCGCGGCCCTGCTGATGGCAGGACCCTTCCGACGGCAGCAACGGCCGCGAGTCGAAGGGCTTCACCATGGACCTTCACGGTCCGGGACCCATGGCGAGGAGGGATTGATGGCGTCCACACCTAGAAGCGCTCGGTCGGCGATTTCGGGGGTGTCGTGGTCGTCGATGGGCCTGGGGGAGATCGCCGAGTGCCTTGGCGGGGAGGTCCACCTCGCATACGCGCAGCGGCCGGCATTCGGGGTCTTCACTGTCGCGGCGGGTTTCTCTCCGGACGCCGCGCGAACGAGGGCGGAGGCGCGGGCCTCGGCCATGGACGCCCTGCACCGGATTCCGGACGGCGGAGCCGGGGTCGACGCCGGTGGTGACGGCAGGCGGCTGCGCCTGGCCGACTTCATGCCGGAACCGCCGGCCGACAGCCATTCACTCGTTCCCGGGATCGGCCTGCTGAGCCGGGAGCGCTATCTCCTCCCGGCCGAGGTCGTGTGGATGGGCGAGCGGGACTGCCGGGTCGAGCCCACCGTGGTCGGCGTCGTGGACGACCACCCCGATGGGATCTCCGGGGCGATCGCCGACCTTCTCGCCCATGATGTGGTCACGCGCTGGTGGGCGAGCCCGCGGGTACCGCTCCTGCGGATCTCCGAACACCTCGGGAGGCTGATTCCTCCGGGTGTGGCGTCCGCCGTATCCGCTCTTGGCCTTTGGGTGTCGGCGTTCGTGCTGCCCGGTCCTGATTTCCGGATCGCCGTCGTCGGTGTCAGCGGAGAAGGAACCACGATAGCCACGGCCGCCGCTTCTTCGGTGAAGGCGGCGGTAGGCGAGGCGTTCCTGCGCGCGATGGCGGCGCGGGCGCAGCCGTGGAACACGCTTCCGAACGCGGACTCCCTGCGCCGTCTCATGGTGTGGCATCGCGAGGCCGACTACCTGGCTTATCTTGAGCGGTCCGCCGTCGACGCGGACCCGGTGATGGTCGATGAACCCGCCGTGTGGGAGGGGGCGCCCGGCTGGGCCGACATCGCCTGTCGCCGGTTCGGGCACGAACCGGTCCTGGTTCGGCTGGGGACGTCCGACGACCCCGTGAAGGTGGTGTGCCCGGGTGCCGCCTGTTATCGGACGGTGCCGCCTGGCACGACGCTTCCGTGCCCGGTCCCCTAGGACGTGCCGGCTCCGCTGGAGTTCGCCGGGCCGCGTTCGTGCACCAGGCGCCACAGGAGCTTGTTGAACAGTTCACGCTCGTCCGGAGTGAGCGGGTCGAGGAAGGTGTCGAGGGCGTTCAGCATGGCCGGGGTGAGCTTGCGGCGGAGGAGTGTCTGTCCTTCGCCGGTCAGGCCGATCGCATACTTACGCCGATCGTCCGGATTGCGCGTCCGCTGGACCAGGCCGAGCCGCTCCAGCCCATCGACGATGCTGACCATGGTGGTCCTGTCGATGCCGTGCGTGCGCGCGAGCTGCTGCTGAGATTGGGGGCCCATCGAGTCAATGGCGGTGAGCACGATGAAATCCTTCGACCGCAGCCCGAAGGGTTCTACCGCCGCCTCGGAGATCTCGACGAAAAGGTCATTCGCCTTGCTTATCAGTAGGCTGGTAAAGCTGGACAGGAAGTCTGGCAGGGGAAGATCCGTACTTGGGGAATCAGCGCTCACATATGTCCCTTCATTCGTTGCTTGTCCCTAATGTGATTAATGCCCATATCGAACATGTCTATATGTGGCAAGAGTGTCACATGCAGGCATGGGTGGCGCAACAGCCGATAACAAATCGTCAGTATTGCTGATTGACAGTTCTGCTGATGATCTGTGAAGCTCCCTAATAGGTGAGGGGTGAAGGGAACCTCGTAGGGGTTCCGCGGCCTCTCCGGGTGAGGGGAGCTCCATGTCTGACGGCCGAGTCGGCCCCGATGCCGGTACTACTTGGGATGAGGTCCTTGAGATCGTGATCGACGCGGACCCGTTCGAGGTGGCTGGGGAGCAGGAAGACTGATTGCTGATCCTCTTCGGGAAAGGGAGGCTATGGGTGGAGACGGGTGCGAGTCCACGCCGGCCGAGGGTTTCCTCGTCTGGTCCACGGGGTGGCTGCTCAACGGTGCGGCGCGCGAGGTCGCGCTGGAGATGGAAGAGGCGCTGAAGGCGGACGATCTCCGCTGGCGCGACTACGGCGTGCTGAGCGTGCTCGAAGAGGCCGGGCCGCTCTCGCAGCAGGAGATAGGGCGGCGGCTCGCTGTCGACCGGTCGACGATGGTGCACGTCATCGATGTGCTTGAGCAGCGCGGGCTGATCGCGCGGGGCCGTGACCGGACGGACCGCCGAGCCTATTCGATCGAACTGACCGACGCCGGCCGGGCGCTGCTCGTGGAAGTGCTTCATCCGGTGACCGCCGATGTCCACAACCGTGTGATCGGCAGGCTGACGTGTGAAGACCGGGCTCATCTCAATCGAATCCTTGCGCAGTTGGTCGGCGGGGCTTGAGCGACCACTATGTGAGGCTTTACGAACGATCTAGTATCTGATAGTTTGTAAATCTACATATCTATAGAGTCGGGCAAGGGTGGCGCGGCCCCGAGGTCACCCCTGGGTGAGGTGCATGGCCGGGAGGTGAGCCATGGACATTTCCGTCATCGGTATTTCGGCTGAAGCAGTAGAGATCTATCGGTACTTCCTTCGACACCGTGGAGACGGGATCGGCTCGGTACGGCAGGCGCTCGACTTGGACCCCGACACGATTGAGGCCGCCGTCGAGACATTGGGCAGGCTGTCCCTGCTGGACCTCGCCGACCGGCACCGGGTGGTGGCCACGGAGCCGAGGATCGGGATCGAGCGCCTTGTAGAAGAGCGACTCAATCAGCTCAACATGGAGATCCGCCGCGTTCTGTCGGCGCGTGACGCCATCGCGTCCTTTGTCGAAGACCAGCGACATGGCGAGAACGCGACGTCGGCGCTCGACATCGAGCGGGTGGAGGGCCTCGATCGTGTTCGCCAGCGACTGGACGACCTTGGATTCTTCTCCTACAAGGAAACGCTGTGCCTGCATCCCGGCGGACCGCTCTCGCCGGGCGCCATCGAGACCGCGCTGCCGCTGGACACGCGCTCCTTGCGTCGCGGACTCGCGGTAAAAGCGGTGTACCACCCCAAAGCGCTTGACGATCCGATAATGGCGGCATACTTGCGCGATGTCGTCGGCCTCGGCGGTCAGATTCACATCACGGAAGACCCGATGGATCGAATGGTTATTTTCGACCGCAGCGTGGCGGTCGTGCCGATAGATCCGAAGGAGAGCTCCCGGGGCGCGCTGCTGGTGCGGGAACCTGGTTTGGTTTCTCAATTGGTCACCTACTTCGACGGCGTGTGGCAGGCTGCGACCGATCTTCGTGATTTCACCGACCCTTGCACCGAACCACCGCTTCTTTCTGATCTGGAAAGGCGGGTGCTCGCGGTGATGGCGACGGCGGACAAGGACGAGATAGCGGCACGCGAGATCGATGTCTCCGTGCGGACGTATCGTCGTTACGTCGCCGACCTCATGGCCCGTCTGGGCGCTGTCAACCGTTTTCAGGCTGCTTTGCGGGCTAAGGAAGAGAATTGGATCTGACGGGGTCCGCGGCACCGGCTCCGGCGTCGCGGATTGCTTTTCGATTTTCTGCCGAAGTGGGTTTTGCCGTGATTCGCCGTGCCGTCGGCTCGACCGGCACGACCGAGGTTCCCGCCTAGTCCCAGGTGGTTCCGTCGGCGGTGGCGGTGGCGGAGTCCCAGGTGGTGCCGGCCGCGATCAGCGACGGGGAGTCCCAGGTGGTGCCGCCGGCCGTCGCCGCGGAATATCCGCCGATGACGGCGGCGCAGGAGACGACGCCGGAGACGAGCAGGGCCGACAATTTCGCGGTGGCTTTGAATTTGATCGGGGAGGCCGTTGCGCTCTTCATTTCCTGGCTCCTTTTCCCGGGTGGTCGGTTTTGTTCTCGCACAACCGACTCTGCGCGTTCCCGGGTCCGTGAACCAGGCGAATCAAAGGCAGCAAGTTGCCTGCCGATTACAGCTTCCTGCCAACCGGGCGCCGGACAGGCTCCCACCGGGATTCCGTATGGCGCGCGTGTATCGCCCGCGTTCCCGATCGATGCATCACCGATGAAATGATCTACGGATAACCCTTTTCCGCTCCGGAGGCCGTACCGCCGGGCAAAGCACAATCGGAGATGACAGGAGAGAGGCAGAGGTATTTGACTGGTGTGAATTAGAGGAGATGATCTGATGCTGGTGAGTGTGACCGGCGGTACTGGATTCGTCGGAGCCCATTCGGTCGCGGCGATTGTGGAGACGGGCCACCGAGTTCGTATGCTCGTCCGCGACCCTTCGAAAGCAGACCGTGCCCTGGCTCCTTTGAACGTTGACCTCGGCGCTGTCGACGTGGTCGTCGGAGACGTCACGGACGAGAGCAGTGTGGCCCGGGCGATGCGCGGTGCCGACGCCGTACTGCACGCGGCATCGGTGTACTCCTTTGACAGCAGGCTTCGCGCGAGAATGCGGCAGGTCAACGAACGGGGTACGGAGCTCGTGCTTGACGCCGCCCGGCGAGCGGGCGCGGACCCGATCATCCATGTTTCCAGTGTTGTGGCCATGTTCCCGGCACAGGGACAGGTGATCAGCGAGAACTCGCCTGTCGGCCGGCCTCGCGACACATACATGGCGAGCAAGGCCGCCGCCGAGGTGATCGCACGCCGGCACCAGGCCGAGGGGGCGCCGGTGGTGATCACCTATCCACCCGCCCTGCTCGGCCCACATGATCCGAACCTGGGTGACCAGAGTGCCCGTCTCCGTAGCGTGCTTCGAGGCCTGACACCCATATGGCCGCTGGGCGGGTTCCCGGTCGGTGACGTGCGGGACACCGCGGCGCTGCACGCCGCATTGCTCACCTCATCGGGGAACGGCCTGAACCGCTGCTTCGGGCCGGGCCATTACCTCTCCACGCGGCAGTACGTGAAAACGCTGCGTGAGATCACCGGACGCGCGCTGCCGACGCTCTTCCTGCCTGCCCGGGGGATGATTCCGGTCGGGCTGCTCGTCGATCTCGTGCAGCGTGTGTGGCCGTGGCACATTCCAGCCGAACACGGGGCCATCTACACATGCGCCTGCGCCACGCGGCCGGCTGAGAACGTCAGCACGCATGGAATCAGTCCACGATCCACCACCGAGACCATTGCCGACACGGTGCGCTGGCTGTACGAAAGCGGCTACCTGTCCGCCCGGCAGGCGGGCCTCGGCCGGCTGAGTCCGTCGCCCGCGATGGCGCGATGACGGGAGATGCCGACATGAGTGAACGGACCGCCCGGAAGGCCAGTGCCTTGAACATCCTGGGGAAGGAGCCCCGATGAGCACCTCGGAGCTCGATTTCGTTCTCGTTTCCGTGCCCAGGCCGACCACAGAGGGTGTCAACGGCCATCCCGACGATCACGCGAACGGGCATCACCACGTGAAGGCACCGGCTCCACAGCCGCCCGTCCGATCCATGCGCCTGCTGCGCGAGCAGCGCGACGGACTGCGTGACGGGATCGCCGCCGGTCGCCGGGAGGCGGTCGACCGGCAGCACGCCCTTGGCAAGCGCACAGCGCGGGAGCGGATAGACCTGCTGCTGGACGAGGGTTCGTTCATCGAGATCGACATGTACCGCCGCCACCAGGCACACGGCCTGAAGATCGGGGAGAACCGGCCGCACACCGACGGTGTGATCACGGGCTCCGGCACGATCCACGGCCGCCGGGTGTTCGTCTACGCCCAGGACTTCACCGTCTTCGGCGGATCGCTCGGTGAGGCGCACGCATCGAAGATCCAAAAAGTGATGGACATGGCGATCTCCACCGGATCCCCTTTCATCGGGCTGAACGACAGCGGGGGCGCCCGGATCCAGGAGGGGGTGATGGCCCTCAACGGGTACGGCGGGATCTTCCAGCGCAATGTCCAGGCATCGGGCGTGATACCGCAGATCAGCGTTGTGCTCGGGCCCTGCGCGGGTGGAGCGGCCTATTCCACGGCGTTGGCCGACTTCACCTTCATGGTCCGCGACACCGCACAGATGTATCTGACCGGTCCGGACGTCGTCGAGGCGGTGAGCGGCCAGCGGGTCAGCCACGCCGAGCTCGGCGGCGCGGAGGTCCACGGCGGCCGATCGGGGGTTGCCACGTTCGTGCACGACGACGAGGAGAGCTGCCTGGAGGACGTGCGCTATCTCGTCTCGATGCTGCCGAGCAACAACCTGGACCTTCCTCCCAGTGCGCCGTCCTGCGACGCGGCCACGGATGCGAGACCCCGGCTGGCCGAGATCGTCCCGGTGGAGCCGAACAAGCCCTACGACATGCGACAGGTCATCTCCGAACTGGTGGACGACGGAGACTTCCTCGAACTGCATGAGAGCTGGGCGCCGAACGTGATCTGCGTGCTGGCCCGGATCGACGGCGAGGTCGTCGGCGTGGTCGGCAACCAGCCCATGGTGCTGGCCGGCGTGCTGGACGTCGCCGCGTCGCAGAAGGCCGCGCGGTTCGTGCGGTTCTGCGACGCCTTCGGCATCCCGCTGGTGACGCTGGTCGATGTGCCCGGCTTCCTCCCGGGAACCGACCAGGAATACGCCGGGATCATCCGGCACGGCGCCAAGCTGCTGTACGCCTACTGCGAGGCGACCGTGCCGCGCATCCAGGTCATCCTGCGCAAGGCGTACGGCGGGGCGTACATCGTGATGGACTCGCGTTCCATCGGCGCAGATCTCTCACTGGCCTGGCCGACGAACGAGATCGCCGTGATGGGCGCCGAGGGTGCTGTGAACGTCATCTTCCGCAGAGAGCTGGCCGCCGCCGTAGACCCCGTCGAGCTCCGGTCGGAACTGGTGGCTGAATATTCCGAACAGCTCGTGCATCCGCACTACGCCGCCGAAAGAGGACTGGTCGACGACGTGATCGACCCGGTGCAGACTCGATCGGCGGTCGCCCGTGGACTGGCGATGCTGCGCAACAAACGCAAACAGCCCCCGCAACGCAAACACGGAAACGTGCCCCTGTAGACGACAGGCCGCCTCCAGGACGATCCGGTGCTCGTCACAGTCCTTCACGGTTCGAGAGAGAGACGGGGCCCGCCCCGGCGAGATCTGCGCTTTTCCGGCTCGAAGCCGATCGAGGTCGAGCTGCGGCGCGGCCCGCAGCCCGCCCTTCGGACGCGCACGCTCTCGCCCGAGCTAATGGGACGCGACCGTCCGAGCGGGAAGAGCGGTCGTGCGGCCAGCCGGTCGGTGAACACCTGCCTTGACGCGCTCTTCGGCATGAATGCCGAAGATTCAGCCCGTGCCGTCCGTGCCGTCCGTGCCGTCCGTGCCGTCCGTGCCGTCCGTGCCGTCCGGGCTCCGGCCGGATCAGGGTCGCTGCTTGACGCCTGATGCTGCGAGATTGTCTGCGGCAGTATCGGGCCTGCTACGGGTGATCCGCGGCAACGCCGTTCCCCGTCACCGGAACGCCGCGCTCTCTTCGTTTGAGAAGACACGAGCGAATGCGGCATACGTCGGCATGCCGGGCTGCCGGTCGAGTACGGCGAAGCGAACATGGTCGGATTCTTGTGCGATCGCGCGCAGCCGGATGCTCGCGGTTCGCATCGTGACATCCGGGCGGCTCCTGCCGCGATGGATCTGTCCCCGTAGCGGCGCCCGCGCTCTTTCGTCTCTTTCGTCTGTTCTTTCGTTTGTTCGCGAGTCGGTCGTCGGGTCATGCGCCGGGCGGGGTGTCGCTCGGTCGCGCCGTTTGGGTGGGATCGCTCCGTGGGGTGTGGCGATCACGGTACGGACGGGGCGTGGAGAGAGCCGCGATGGGGATCGGCACCCGTGATCGGGCGGGGAGAGCTGGGGGCGTTTCAGGTCCGGGTTCGGGTCCGGGCGGGGTTGGGGCACCGATCGGGCCGGGCCGGGGTCGGGCGGGGCCGGGGTCGTTTGAGGCGGGTGGCGGGGAGTTGACACCACTCTGTTCGTAGTACTACGGTTTAACCACTCCGAACAGAGTACTACGCCGATCGGCATCGGCGGAAAGGAAACCCAGATGCGCGCTCAGCTCCCCACCCCGGCCATCGCCCCCGCCACCACCCCGGCCCCGGCCCTCACCTCGGCTCCGGCCCTCACCCCGGCTCCGGTTCCGGTTCCGGTTCTGGCCCTCGCCTCGGTCCTGGCCCCGGCTTCGGGGCTCGCCGGACTGGCCACCGGATCGGCCCCGGCTCAGGCCGCGGCCGGCGCACCGGCCCGCCGGGCCTTCCCGGCCGCCCCGGCTCACCGCCGCCAGGCCCCCAAGCCCCGCTCGGTGCCCCGCCCCCGCCCCCGCCCGTTGCCCAAGCCCGGCGCCGCCCGCTGACCCCCGGCCCGGCCCGCCCGGTCATCGGTAACCGGAACCCCCGCCCGGCGTCCCCGGCCCGACCCGCCCGGTCACCCCGGCCCGGCATGGCCGCCCCCGCCCCCGGGGCCCCGGCCCGGATCGCGGACCGGCCACCCCCACCCCACCCCGGCAGATCACGCGAACAGGACCCCTGCATGCGCAAGCTCGTCTACTACGTCGGCATGACCATCGACGGCTTCATCGCCGCCCCCGACGGCAGCTACGACTTCTTCTTCCCGCTGACCCCCGACATGCTGGACTTCCTGGTCACCGACTACCCCGACGCGCTGCCCACCCAGGGCCGGGCCCAGCTCGGCGTCGAGACGCCCAACCGCACCTTCGACACCTGCATCCAGGGCCGCGCCTCCTACGAGCCCGTCCTGGCCCTCGGGGTCACCAGCCCATACGCCCACCTGCGCCAGTACGTGGTCTCCGACACCATGGACGCCTCGCCCGACCCGGCCGTGGAGCTCATCTCCGGCGACGTGACCGGCGCGGTGCGCCGGCTCAAGGCCGAGGACGGCAAGGACATCTACCTGATCGGCGGCGCCCGGCTGGCCGGCAGCCTGCTGCCGGAGATCGACCGGCTCGTCATCAAGCTCTACCCGGTGGTGATCGGCGCCGGGGTCCCGTTGTTCAGCGCGGAGTTCTCCCCGGCCCACTTCACGCTCGCCGGCACCCGTGTCCTGGAGGGGGGCACGGTGATCCTCACCTACGACAAGAAATGACCACCGCGTAGTCGCTCTGGACGAGTCCCGTTGTGGCGAAGGGCCGCGCCGCCACGAGCCGCCGATCAGGTAGCTGCTGAACAGGAACCCGAGCGCAGACGACATGGTTCGCGGCCCGCAGGATGGCCCGTGGAGCGCACCCAGTGATCAACACGTGGACAGGTGGACAGCCTCAAGTTCGGACAGATCTGGGCAGTCGAACCTCCGTGCTCCCTCAGCTGGCGTGAAGGATACGAAAGCGATCGGGTTCCGCCGGATCTCGATCAACGACTTGGATCGGCGTCCAAGCCCATTGCCAAACGCTGATGCCTGGCATGCGGGAGAACTGGATCTGCCCGCGAGTGCCTTCGACTGCAACGCGCGGCCAGGATTCGGCAGTGCGCGCCCGGTCCGTGCCGTGAGAACGCAGCACATCGGCGAGGACGGCGACCGTGTCGTAGCCCTCGAAGGCGACGAAGGAGGGCGCTTCTGCTAGCCGCTCACGGAGGGCCGTCTCGACTCGTGCACCGAGTGGGCTGAGGCGCTCGGGCAGGTAGCGCAAGAACGGGATCGCGGCGCTGTCGTCGCCCAGCAACGTCGCCCATTCGGCGAACTCCGGTTGCCCGGCCGGAGCACCAATCATGATCTTGGCGAGGCGCTGGTCGCGGCGGACAGACTTGACGATCGACACTGCCGGCTCCGGGTGGCCGACCAGAAGAAGGAGGGCTGTCGCGCGATTGTCGACGAGTTCGTCGCACACGGCCGTGGGGGCGAGCGCGCGCATGTCGAGTTCGATGACGGTGCCGCCGCGTGGAGCGAGGTAGTCCCGCAGAATGCGGGTCCCAGACGCCCAGTAGACACTCGGCTGGGCTGCTACGGCGATCCGGCTGTGACCCACGCTGAGGAGGAAGTCTGCGTAGATCTGCCAGCCGTGGGACTGCGCCGGGGCGAGGCGCGCGACCCATTCCGTCGGCTGTTCGGTGAGCGTGTCGAGAACCGCTGACGAGCAAAGAAAGGGCAGGCCGAGGGCATCGGCCCTGGCGGCAGCGGCGCGAGCGACGACGCTGTGATATTCCCCTGCCAAGGCAGCCACGCCCAGGCGAGCCAATTCATCTACGGCCGCCGCGGCCCTCTGTGGATCAGCCGCCGTGTCTCGGACCACCAGCTCGAGTGGTCTTCCGACGATCCCGCCAGCCTCATTGACTTCGCGAACGGCCAGCTCAAGTCCAGCCAGCAAGTGTCGGCCTGCCTCGACCCAGCCAGGCCGAGTCAGCGGAACGAGAGCGCCGATCTGGACGGATGATCCGTCAGTCCGCTCCACTCCAGGTGGTGATGGTGGCGTATTCATACGTTGGCGTCTCCCGAGTGACGATTCGGTTTCAGTTTGTCCGGATCGCAGAATGAACGTCAGTGGCGCAGAGAGTAGCCGGGCCGAGAATGGCCGGCTTCGGCGCCCCGTCCCGCGGCCGTCAGTCCGCCCCCGCGCCGCCGATCGAGCCTGAGGGGCTTCGGGCAGCTCTGCCGTAACAGGTCCTCCAGGAGTTGGCAAGGCTCAGCACGCGGCCCACATCGAGAAACCTGCAGTCGGCGGTGAGTGACGCAGCCGAGTTGACCGCTCGCCCCGTCAAGGCCGGCCTTGCCGCCGCCTTTTCGGTGAGAATCTCTCACTGAAAATGAACAGAGTTCAATGGTGTGTCCGTCCACGGTCATGGATCGGGTGCGCATCCGGGTGATCCCGCCGCTCTCTCCGCCGTGCCTTTCTCGGTGATTCGGCAATCTGGGAGACGGCGGATCGGATTGGGGCCGATACGGTTGGCATAACCCTACGTCGGGTCGAGAGGGGCGCGCATTAATGCATGTGACCGCGCTGGAGAGCGCTCCCGGGATTCCAGCGACGACGATCGAGCATACCTGCGCGAGGAATCGTCAAACGGAGAGCGGAAGCGCGCGGGATGTGAGTTTTCCGATGCTCGAGAAACAGGTCGAAGAGATATGGAGAAACGTGCTCTCCGTCTCAGATGAAGAGATGTCGGCGAATGCGACGTTCTTCGATCTGGGCGGACAGGCGATCTCCGCGCTTCGCATCGTCGCCCGCATCGAGAACGACCTCGGTATCAGGATCGACGTCGTCGATCTGTTCGACCACCCCAGCCTGAACACCTTCGTGCGTCACGTCGTGGCGCGGGCTCAGAGCCGTTAGAGGTCCGCGAGGCGGAGCAACCTGGACGGTGGGCGGCGAACCCGGTTGCGCCCGCGCCGATGTCACGGCACCGGCGCGAACGCGCCGCCATCGGCCGAGATCCGTGCCGACGGCCGGAGACCGCAGAAGAGCACGGCCGGAGACCGCAGAGAAGAGGCAGCTCCGGCGGTCCCGTCCAGGTCGGCGGCAGCCCGTCGAACGCGGAGAGCAGGCTGTCCGAGCTGACGTGAAATGCCGTTGATCTCCATTCGCACGGGAGCTGAGTTCGCGGCGCTGTTGGCTGCTGGACGACGAGATCCGGGATCTGCGGTGGCGGCTGGATCAGCGGCGACTGTGGCAGGACACGACCTATGACGATTCCCTGAAGCGCGCTGGGGTGGCCAGGGCGGCGTTGGCGTCGGGTCTGCCGCTGGCGGTGGGTGTTCTGGTCCTGTCCGGCACCTTTGCGGCCGTCCTGGCAGGTGTCACGCTGCTCGGCCTGGCGTGGACGACGATGCCGGCGGCGGGGTGCGTGCATTCGCAAGGCGTCACGGTTGCGGGGGAGAAGGCGGTACGGCAGGCCCGTGAGCGGCATGCCGTACTTGATCCCGCCCGTCGGCCGGTCTACGCCGCCTGCGGCGCCCAGGAGATCGGTACGGCGGTGGCCCTGTTCGGCGACCAGGTGCTCCAACAGGCCGATCCCGAGTTGTACGGGCTGCTGGAGACCCAGGAGTTCTACGTGAGTTCACCGAGCCCTGGGTCGACGGCGGAGGCGCTTTCTGACGGCGTGTTCGAGAGCCGATCGTGAAGTCGTCCGGTGCTCCGCGGGTCGGTGGTCCGCCCGCGCCCACCGCGTGCTGCCTGCGGTTTTCCCTTTTCTGCCGGTGGCGGGATCCTGTCCAGCACCCGGTTGGCAGGAAGCTGTAATCGGCAGGCAACTTGCTGCCTTTGATTCGCCTGGTTCACGGACCCGGGAACGCGCAGAGTTGGTTGTGCGAGAACAAAACCGACCACCCGGGAAAAGGAGCCAGGAAATGAAGAGCGCAACGGCCTCCCCGATCAAATTCAAAGCCACCGCGAAATTGTCGGCCCTGCTCGTCTCCGGCGTCGTCTCCTGCGCCGCCGTCATCGGCGGATATTCCGCGGCGACGGCCGGCGGCACCACCTGGGACTCCCCGTCGCTGATCGCGGCCGGAACCACCTGGGACTCCGCCACCGCCACCGGCGACGGAACCACCTGGGACTCCGCCGATGGAACCACCTGGGACTCCGCCACCGCGGCCACCGACGGAACCACCTGGGACTAGGCAGGAGCCTCAGCCATGCTGGTCGAACTGATGATGCGCCGAGCCACGGGAGAGCGGGCAGGAAATTCGCCTGTCGACGGAATCCGAATATTGGCGCTTTTACCAAGACGATGGCGAAAAGACCTCAGGCAGGCGACCGGAGAAATCGTCATCCGCGTTCACACCGACGAGTGCATGACCAATGCGCAGATCCGTGCCGAGGTCACCGAAATCCTCACCGACCCGGCGGTCAACGACTGGGAACTCGTCACCTGCCACACCCTGGCCGTCGGCCACCACGAGCGAAAGGAAGGCAAGTCATGATCACTCACACCCTGCAGGCCGGTGAATGCCGCGTGTGGTGGGCGGATCCGCGCCACCAGCCGATCGACACCCTGACCGGCGCGCTCAACGCGACCGAACTGGAGCGGGCCTCAGGCTTCCACCGCGAGCCCGACCGGCGGCGGTTCCTCACCGCATGCTGGTTGCTGCGCACCACCGCGGCCGCCCAGTTGGACGTGTCTCCCGCGGACGTTCCCATCGACCGGCGCTGCTCGGGCTGCGGGAAACCACACGGAAAAACTCATATCCGTACTGCGACGGCTCAGCTGCACGCCTCGGTCTCCCACTCGGCGAACCGTGTCGCGGTGGCTCTGAGTACGGCCGGACCGGTGGGCGTCGATGTGGAGGAGGTGCCTTCGGGCCCGGTCGGTGAGCTCGCGCAGTGTGCCCTGTCGCCGGCCGAGCAGGTGGCCCTGCGGGAGCTCCCCGAGCGCGACCACAACATCGCCTTCGCGAAGATGTGGGTACGCAAGGAGGCGGTCCTCAAGGCGACGGGTCACGGATTGCGGATCCCCCCGGAGCAGGTCGAGGTCAGCGGCCCGCAGGAAAAACCCGCGCTGCTCAGCTGGCCGCTGGACATCTCGCCCGACACCGTGAGAATGCGCACTCTCGATCCCGGTGATGGATATGTCGGCGTCGTCGCCGTGCTCGCGGACGGCCTGCCGATCACCGTGTCGGAAGTCGACGCCACCGATCTTCGCCGAATCCCGTTCCCGTTCGCGGGGCGTAGAGCCGCATGACAAACCGTTGACGGTCCTGCTTGGAGACTATTGAATAATTACGGAAAGTCATGGTCGTGAGCTGCGGACATAGAATCCGATAAGCCCGATTTCCGTATTATTCAGGGCAGTTCCGGTTGTAAAGGAGAGGAACTGATCTGCCGTGAAGAACGATTTCGTCCTGATTCCCGGAGCGTGGATGGGTGCCTGGGCCTGGGAGCCGGTGGCTTGCAGGTTGCGTGAGCTCGGCCATCGCGTCCGCACGGTCACGCTGTCGGGGCTGGCCGCTCCTGAGACCGACGTTTCCACTGTTGGTCTGGAAACCCATGTTGATGATGTGCTGTCGGTCCTGGAGAAAGAAGATCTGAGAGATGTCATTGTCGTGGGGCACAGTTATTCAGGCATCGTGGCCGGCCAGGTCGCCGACCGGGCGCCCGATCGCGTGGCCCGCACTGTATTCGTCGAAGGATTTTTGCCGCACAACGGCAGATCGATGCTTCATGTCTTCCCGGAACGCCAGCGCACCGACGAGCTCCAGCTGATCGCGGACAATCAGGGCCGCTGGCCGGTGCCGGACGTCGCGATCGTGGCCGAGGGCCAGGATCTGTCCGCTCAGCAGGCACGGTGGCTGGTGGAGCGTTTCGTGGGTCATCCGGGGCGGACGATATCCGAACCGGCCGTCCTGGCACGGCCGCTGGCCCAGCAGCGGGCAAGCTACATCGTGTGCACCATGGAACACTTCAACGGTAAGGTCTCCGACGATGTCGCGGCCATGCGCACCGAGCCCAACTGGACCTTCCACACCCTCGACACCGGCTACTGGCCGATGCTGTCGGCCCCCGACCAACTGGCCACGCTCCTCACCGACATCGCCTCTCAGCAGAGCTGATCGAACGACACGCCCTCTCCTCGGAGAGTCGCCCCTTGAGGGGCCCAACGCCGAACCTGGCATCGCGAACCCGTCGAATCTCATCTCGTTCCTCGGCCGCGAAGAGCCTGAAAACAGCCGGCAGCGCCCAGCGGGCCATGAAGCCGACGTCACGGCAAACGACATGGCCGAGCGCGACATCGATCTCATGTTCCGTGGCCCCGTCCCTGCCCGCCACGGTCTCAGCCGAAGCGTCTCCCCGCGAAACCCGAATCGCCTGCCGGTGCCCCCGCCCCGAAGCCATGGACCGCGAACTCCCTGAGCGACTTCGGGCCGTCACCGTCGAGAGCCCGACATTCAGGAAGGTGGACCGCATATGACCAGGTGTTATGCCGGTACGGCATCGCAGAGGCGATGCCCGACTCCGACTCCGAGCCCGACTCGACCCGGCCCCGGCTCTGGCGGTCAGTCTCACCCTCCACCACCGCTCCGAGATTCCCTGAACAAGAGAACGATGACTGAGATGCCGAAACCGCGAGAGACGCGGGCCTGGATCCTGGAGAGGGGTCCGGGGGAACTCGCCACGGCGATCGGCCCGGCGGGCCGATCCACGCGCTGGGCGGCCAGACCATGACGCCGGAGGGGCCGAGGAACCCTCGCACCGATCCACGGCGGCTTGGGCCACTCCTGCTTGACAGCCGAAAGGCCGAGGCGACGGGCCAGGATGTGAACCTCATCCGCTCCGCGGCCTGCTTCCTCACCGGGGCGCCCGTACCGCCGAAGCCGCGAGCGGCGGCCCATCAGGTCCTGGCCGACATCCCGGGCACCCGTCGGACGGAGAATGCCTCTGATCCGCTCGGTCGCGCCGGAGCCGCTGTCGGCGCCGTCCAGGAGCCCGGCGAGCCGGGCAAGCACGAGCAGTGTCTCGTCATCGACCGTGAGCCGGGCCTGCTGCCGGCCGTGACGGACATCGCGATCGAACAACCCGCGCACGGCAAGCGGTCGGTCACGGCACCGCCGAGGCGACGGCCGCGTCGTGGTCGTCAAGGACGACGCTGGTGATCTCCGTGGTCGGGCTCTCCTGGAGTCCGCGAGCGGCACTGACCATGAGCTCGTAGGCATGCCCGTGCTGAACGCGCAACTCCAGGCTGTCTGCGAGTATCGGCAGCGGTGACCGCCGGAAGCCTTTCCCGCTGGTGGCGTCGCGCCAGTAGAGCCAGTATCCGCTCGCACCGAACACGTGTGGCCAGGAGATGGCGATGTGCGAGCCGCGCGGGGTGACGGTGATGCCCGCCGGCGCGGCGATCGGAAGCGGGTCGGTCATGTGGGGGACCGGATCGAGGAAGTCGATCCGGCCGCGGCCGAAGGCCGACGAGAACACGTCGGCGAACGCTCTTGCGATCTTGAATTCACCGATGTTGTTCGGGTGAAGACCGTCGTAGGCGTCGCTGTGGGGGTCGTAGTCGCGGGCGAGGTCCACCAGGGCGATCCTCGACCGGGCCGTCGACAACGCCCCGAGCCTGCACGGCAGCATCCGGTTGTACGAGTCGATGATGTCCGCCAGGTTCGGGTCGGCGCTCAACGGTGTGCGGTGAACGACGTTCGCGATCAGGAGCCGGATGTCCGGATTGGCGTCGCGCGCCCGCCGTACGAAAACCTCGATGTCCGCCACCAGCCGTTCGGGACAGGACACGCCCCAGGCCAGGTCGTTGAAGCCGAGCTCGACCATGAGGTAGTCGGGGCCGTAGGCGGCGACGGCGTCCTTGATGTTGTCCTTGGCCTCGTGGAGCTGGCGACCCCACCTCGCATAGTGCCTGTTGTCCCTGAAATCGATTCCCGGCCGGTATCGGCCGGTGTAGACGGGCTCCGCCGTACGGGCCGGGTAGTCACTCGGCTGGCTCGCGGGTAACACCGAGGTGCCCGCCCAAGGTCCGACAAAACGCACTAAAACGTCATGTTTGTTGAAGTTCTGCGACAGCCGATAGCGCCAGGTGTAGTCGCCTTCCAAGCCTTGGCTGATCGAGTCTCCAACGATCATTATTTTTGGGTGTTTGCCTGGAATGACATGCCTCCAGGGGTTTTTGGAGATATGGCTTACTCCAGCCGGATTTTCCGTCTGTTATGCAGTCCAGAAGCGCCACAGACGGTTGTACGTTATCCGGGATGCGCGGTCATCCGTGGGACCCGCTCCGCACCGCGATTCCCGGATGGGAGTTCCGAACAATCGCGGCAGCGGGCGGCCGTGTGAGAACGCCGGAATTCGCAGGCCCGCAAGAGGCAATGGAGTCGTGAACACCCGTGAGGGGCCGCGTTCCGGAGATCCGTCATCCGCGTGCGGGCGCGCAGCTGCAGCGCATCGCGGCGCGCTCGGATTCGCGAGGGCGCCGGTGGAGGATCATCGCCACCACCATGGGCAGGAAGACGATCGCGTTGTAGAACAGGTGCAGCTCCACACGCGGCACGAGAAGCTGGATGAGGCTGGTCGGAACAGGGCGTCCCAGCAGGTTCGCTCCCGTGAGCGCCTGGATGAGCAGGAGCAGGTGCTCGAAGTGATGCCACACCTGGATCCCGAGCGACACGTTCCACCACGTCCGTGACCGGCCGGTGAAACCCCGCCTCAACATGATCAGGCCGATCAGCATCAGCAGCGCATAGCCGTAGTGCATCCACTCGGACTTGACGAGCCAGGGAAACGGCACTCCCAGCACGCCGCGCGCCTCGGGAAGCGGCCAGCCCAGGACATAGATCTGGATCGCCTGGGCGACATGCTCCGCCCAGTGGGCCAGGACTATCACCAGGTAAACGCTCAGCGCGGCCCGGTGATACCGGCCGTTGAGGGCTGATGTCCGAACGTGTAAAGGACTCGCCGAAGCCGTCTCGGTGGCCATGCGCAAACCTCGATCCCAAGAATCATGACCGTATATCCGCCGCATATTTCATGGCGCGGCGGATGTTTCCGCACCCCGCGCCATTGCGGCGGCACTGTCAAACTAAAGGCCTATTCTTGCTGGCAGGTCTGGACGCGGTCTTCTCCGAATTTGCTGTCTTTCCCGGCGTTGCGTCATCGGTTTGACGATGAGTCTTCGATCCCGGTGCGATCCCGATCAGGGGACGGCGTCGCAGGCACGGGTGGTGAGGTCGAGATACTCTTCGCGGCTCAGCGTGCGGACTTCGAAACCCAGGCTGTGCCGTACGGCGAAGCGGTTCGCGTCTTCTGGATGCCAGGGGCCGGGAAGGTGGCGCAATGGCCGGCCGTCTCGGCTGATCACGAAAAGTCCGCGTAAATCCTCGTAGCGATAGACCAGCAGGCTTGCCGCGCAGCCGGGATCCGGTCCGATGGACATGCCGTCGGAAGCCATCCGTCGGCCGAGCCAGACGCGCAGCGTGTTCTTGCCCTTGACGGACTTGACGGAGAGGTAGGGCCCGCCGGGCGGCCCGAGGGTGGCGCCACGCCTGATCCGCCTCGCATGCAGCGCCCGATAGGCAGGAGCCAGGACGATGATCAGAGGGCTGAAAAAGATCGTCAGCCACTTGGCGGGCAGGAGGTCCAGCAATTCTTTTCCCAGCGCCGACAGGATTCGCCACGCGGGCCAGCCGACCGCCGTGGCGAGGTAGGCCATGACCACCAGGCCCATGGCGCCCACGACGAAGGCGGCGGCCCTCTTCCTCCCGGACATGCGTGAGGCGGGTAGCCCGGTCAGACGCCCCCAGCCGGGAGCGCGCCTGGCGAGGACCGCGCGCACCTGCTCCGGCCTGGCAGACAGGGCGTCCTCGACGGGTGTTCCCCGACCGGCCGCGAAGGCGGCCACATCCTGAGCGGACCATTCGCCGGGAATGTCGAGCAGGACCAGGCCGTCGGCATCGAGAGCCGCGAGCCCGCTGACGATCCGTGACTTCTCCTCCTTGGGATGGAGGATCGTCTGTTCGGTCCGGTAGTGATAGAGGGCGGCGGGCTTGAGCCGTACCGAACGCCCGGATGCCGGATCAGCCGTCACCAGTGTTTCCTCGTCCCAGGAGAGCACGGTTGCCGGGAGGGGAGCGCCCTCGACCGCCCCGGCGAGCGGCCGGATCTCGGCCGGCACCATGTGAGGATTCCGGCGATCATGTAACGGGAGCCCGTCGTGCACGGTGGTATGCCACTTCCCGGTCCGGCGCGCCAGCGCCGCGCGGGCCTGCTCCTCCGTGGCGTATCGCCGAAATTCGAATGCCAGTCCGCTGTCCGCCGCGAACGTCTCCGCCAGGTGACGGGATCTCGCGCCGGGAGAATCGAGCATGACCAGCCCGTCCTCGTCCAGGACTGCGAGACCGTAAACGATCTTGTGGTCGGTAGGGTAGCCGTACAGGAGCAGCGTCGAAGCGCGCCCCTCGCCGGTGAGTGGCAGCCGTACCGGATGACGCCGGGAAATCTCGATGACGAGAGAATCGCCGATTATCTGGAACTCGCACCCGCCCCCGGCGAGCGATCGTGGCCTGTCGATCAGTGCCCCCATCTTTCTCGTACGAAAACCCCCTGTTTCATCAAATGACGGATAAAGCAAATATAAAGTTCCGGCCAAGCCGGGTGCGGTCCCGCCGGTGATGAGCCCCCCTGCCCGCCGTACCCCTCGGAGAGGTACGGCGGGCAGTCCCGTATGAGACTCAGCCGAGCCAGGTGACGATCTGGCTCAGCGCGGTTGAAGCCCAGCCGAGTTTGAGGTGGTTCAGGGCGAGGGTCGCGGTTGCGGCCCGGTTGGTGACGCCGTCGGCCGCGGCGCAGCTGGCGACGAACACGGCTCCGTCGGAGGGGCCGGTGTGCTCGTTGTGCAGGAGCGCCATGTCCGGGGAGTTGCCGCAGAGCTGGTAGACCGGCACGCTCGCCGGGGTGCCCGCGTCGATGAGCGGCCTGACCAGCGAGCCCCGGTCGATGGCGTACTGGATGCCGCGGCCGGCGGTGTAAAAGCCGGTTCCCCCGTAATAGGTGGTGTACCAGTCCTGCTCGGTGGCGGGCAGCGGGTAGACGTCGTCCCAGCGGTAGAGCATGTCATCGGATCCGGGGTAGGCGTCCCCTTCGTAGCTCAGCTCGGGATGATTCCGCCAAAGCCCGTAGCAGACCATCTGGGCGTGCGGGGCGGGGGCGTTCAGCGATCCACCGCATTCAGGAAATATCGCGAAATCGTGGGTCCAGCCATGTCGATATCCCCAGTCAAAGCCTTTGTTCGGCCCGCCGACGAGGATCAGTTTCCGGACATCGTCCGCATACGCCGTACCCCAGGATTTACGGAGTGACGAGACGTACATGCGCGCGTTGAACGCGCCCTTCGACCAGCCGATCACATCCACCTTCGGTGCGCCGGTCTTCGCCCTGATCTGCGAGATGGCGTCGTGGATCTGCTCCGCCCAGTAGTGGCCGTCCCCGGTGACGTGGGGGAATCCGATCGCGAACACCTTGTAACCCTGCGCGGTGAGATGCTGCATGAGGCCCGTTGTGGGACAGCTCGCCTGGCCGCAGCCGTAGGAGCCCTTCGCGTTGGGATTCGCCCAGGCCAGGTCCGCGGTCTGGTTGGCGCCGTGCACCAGCAGCACGGGCACGGCCTTGGTGCCGGTCTGCCAGCCCGGTGCGTGATAGAGCAGGAACCGCGACGAATGCGGCCGGGCCACGTCGCCGAACAAGCGTTTCGTCTGTCCTGTGTGATTGCCACGCCCGTCCGGAGGGTACGTCTCGGCCTGAAAAGCGCTGGAATTGTCCTTGTAGCGTTCGACCTGCGCCCAGCCGTTCTCCAGCCCGGTCGTGTAGGTCGCCTCCAGTGTGACCGACCCCGTCGCCGCGGCGGGAGTGGCCGGCGCCGCGAGCAGCGCGCCGGCCACCAGCCCCAGAGCCACGGTCACTCGTTTCCATGGACGTTGTCTCATCGCATCTCCCTCAAGCGATTCCCCGAAACCGATGTCCAGTCCGCCCGATCAAGGCCGCCGGATCAATGTGGGTGAACCCCATGTCCGGACTCCGGCCCGTGGGCGGCGGACAGCTGGTCGGGAGTCGAGGAAGTCCTGTGCCGTGGCGACGGCTTCACGGCCCGCTGGAAGGGCCCGGCGTCGCATGCGGGCGGGGACCGCGTTCCGCGACGGGTGCGGCGGCCGGGGTCACGACTGCGGGGCGACCGCCTGCAGGACCTTCACGACCCTGTCGACGTCGGCCTCGGCGGTGCGCCAGTTGCTGAAAGCGGCTCGCAGCGCGGGCACTCCGGCATAGACCGTCGGGGTGAGGAACGCCTCTCCGGACTCGGTGATCGCTTCGACCACCTTCCCCAGGCCTTCGGGAGAGCCGGCGAGGGTGAAGCAGACCACGTTGAGCCGGACCGGGGCGAGCAACCGGTAGGCGGGCATCGCGCTGATCCGCTCGCCGAGACCGGCGGCGAGGGCGATGTTGCGCCGGACGATCTCCGCGTGACCCGCACGCCCGTAGGCGGCCAGCGTGAACCAGGCGGGCAGCGCGCGCAGGCGCCGGGAGTTCTCCGGGGTCAGGTGCACGAAATCCGGGTCGTCGCCCAACGGGCCGAGGTAGGCGGCCGAGTTCTGGAAGACGCGGGTCTGCAGATCGCGGCGGCGGGTGAACTGGATCGCGCTGTCATAGGGCACGTTCAACCACTTGTGCAGGTCCACGCAGACCGAGTCGGCCTCGGCGAGTCCCGCGACGAGGTGGGCGTGCTCGGGGGAGAGTGCGGCGAAGGCGCCGAACGCGGCATCCACGTGCAACCAGAAGGGATGGCGCTCGCGCAGGGCGGCTATCGCGCGCAGGTCGTCGAAATCGACCGTGTTCACCGTCCCGGCGTTGGCGACCACGATCGCCGGCGCGCCGTCCAGGCGGTCGAGCGCCTCGGCGAGCCGGTCCACGTCCACGGCCTCCCGTCCCGGCAGGAGATCGATCCGCCGGATCGCCGAACGTCCCAGCCCGAGCATGGACAGCGCCTTGCCGATGCTGGAATGCGGGCTTCCCGACAGCACGTGCACCGGCCCGAGCGAGGCCGTACCCTGCTCGGCCACCGACATGCCGCGCAGTTCGCCCAGCCACTCCCTGGCGATCGCCAGGCCCGCGAAATTGGACATCGTCGCGCCGCTGACGAAGGTGCCCTCATGATCGGCGGACAGGCCGAAGAGGTCACGCAGCCAGCCGACCGTCTCCCGTTCGAGATCCGGGGCGCGCGAGTCCAGGCTCGACGTGGGGTTCTGGTCGAGCGCGCCGGTCAGCCAGTCGCCCGCCAGCGCGGCAGGGGTCGCACCACCCGTGACGAAGCCCAGGTAGCGGGGGCCCGCGCTGGCCGCGAAGCCAGGTTCCCATCGCCGGGCGAACAGCTCCATCGCCTTCTCCAGACCGCCTCCGGTCTCCGGCAGCGGCATGGGCCGGGGTCTCACGGGCGTCTGCGCCACCGGCCGGTCGTCCAGCCCGCCGAGGAGCCGTACGGCATAGGCGTGGGTCGCGTCGAGCAGTTCGGGGATACGGGCACGATCAGTATCAAGTCGGTCATTCATATGCTCACGTTATGAGCCGGGCCATGCTCGTGTCGTGGTCCACTTGCGGCAAACTGGACCAGTGCTCAAGGACGCCCTCACGGGATGGCAACGCCCTGAAAAGCCTCTCCACGACGCGCTGGCCACCGCGTTACGCGAAGCCGTGCTCGACGGGCGCGTGCGGGTCGGAGACCGGCTGCCTTCGGAGCGGCGCCTGGCCGCCGAACTCGGGGTGAGCCGGGGGACGGTCGTCGCCGCCCTGTCCCTGATGCGCGCCGAAGGCTGGCTGGTCACGGAGCACGGCAGGGGGAGCGAGGTACGGCTTCCGCCGAGCTTCGGCGAACGCTACGCCCCTCTGTCGGTGGACGGGCAGGGCTCGTCGCTCGACCTGCGCCGTGCCGTTCCCGCCGCCCCGCGAACGATCGTCACCGAAGCCGCCGCCCGCGCGCTCGCCAGATCGGCGAGGCTGCTCCTGGAGAGCGGCGAGCCCGGGGCGGGCCTTCCCGAGCTGCGGGAACTGATAGCCCAGCGTTACACCGCCGAGGGGCTGGCGACGCGGCCCGAGCAGATCCTCGTCACCTCCGGCGCCCGAGCCGCGCTGGCCATGCTCGTCGCGCACTTCGATCCGCGGAGAACGGTGGTGGAGAACCCCGCCTTCTTCGGCACCCTCGCCACGCTTCGGCGTTTCGGCGGCCGGACCGCGCCTTTGCGGGTCACCACGGAAGGGTGGGACACCGATCAGCTCACGGTCGCGTTTCGTGAGGCTTCCGGGGGAGTCGCATGCCTGGTCCCTGATTTTCAGAATCCGACCGGGGCCCTGATGAGCTCGCCGGTCCGCCGTGAGATCTCGGAGCTGGCGGCCAGACACCGGGTGACCGTGATCGTGGACGAGACCATGCGCGACATCGACCTCCGCGATCACCCGGTCCCCGAGCCTCGCATCAGGCAGGCCGTCACGATCGGTTCCATGAGCAAGACCGTGTGGGGAGGACTGCGCGTCGGATGGATCCGCGGATCGGCCGCGTTGATCCGCGAGCTGCTCCTCGACCCCGTCAGCGGCCTGTACACCCCGCCGCCCATGGAGCAGCTGGTGGTCTGCGAGGTTCTCCCTTTCCTCGATGCGCTGCTGGCCCACCGCAGGGGCGAGTTGCGACGCCAGCGCGACCACCTGGCGGGCAGGCTCAACGAGGACGACGCCTGGACCTTCTCCCTCCCGCAGGGCGGTCTCGCGCTGTGGCTGCGCCTCAGCGGCGTGTCCGGTGAAACCCTCGCCCGAAAGGCGGCCAGAGCGGGGCTCAGCCTGCTTCCGGGCTCGAAGTTCTCCCCTGACGGCACACTGGCCAACTGGCTGAGGGTGCCCTACACGGCTCCGGCCGAGACCCTCGACCGGGTCGTGGAACACCTCGGACAGGCATATCGGTCCTGCTGGAAGGCCCACACCTAGAAGCCCAAGCCGGTGTGTGCGGGGCACGGTGCTGCGCCGACGGGATCAGCGGCTCCGGCGGCGTCGATGGTAGGCGTAGGTAACGGTGGCGAGCAGTGGTCCCCACAGCAGAAGCGGGAGGTAGCAGACGTAGAAGATCGCGGCCTTCCAGCCGCCTGCTTGTGTGGGGAAGTTCGCGGGAATCGGCTCGCCTCGAAGGGTGACTCCGGAGAAATGGGTGACGAAGGCGGCGGTCCACAAGACGGTCAGGACCACGGCGCCGAGGGCCGCCGGGATGACGGCGGCCGACGTCGGCACTCTGCGGCCGCGCAGTCCGGGAATCCAGCGCGGGAACCGCTCTCCCCAAGTGGCGACCAGCCCGACGGCGGTGAACGCCACCAGTTCCGACAGGATCGACAGGAAGGCGATGTACACCCGCTCGCCGAGCGGGAACCCGTCGTCGAATGCGGCCGGGAGCCGCCAGAGGCTGGATGGCAGCACGGTGAACGGGACGGCGAAGGCGGCGATCCGTGCCCAGCGGGGGACCCCGGCCACCGGGGCGTGGGCGGCCCTCCACACGGTACGTAGCCGCCCGGTGGTCGCTGGGGAATCGGTCAGAGCGGTCATTGGATTCCTTCGTTCCGGCGGTCACCGGGAGCGACAGCGCCGCGCCGGGTGTCCGATCAGTTCTCGTCATCGCCGCTCACCCTAGGAATGGCCGGGCCGGCTCGGCCTCCCCCTGGCGAGGGAGTGCACCTGGAAGGTTCGCATCGGCCGGGAACCGGCTCGCCGCCACCGGCGAACCAGGTCACCCGCGTCATCCACATTCCCGCGTGATCACCTCCCGGGGCACCGAGCTCCTCATAGAATGACCCGATGCCTTCCCCCGAGAACGGTCCCGAGGTAAGCGACGCGTGGCGCGTGCTGAACCGCGTCTTCGGCTACGACTCGTTCCGGGAGGGCCAGCAAGAGATCATCGATCACGTGGTCGCCGGTCACGACGCGCTCGTCCTCATGCCGACCGGTGGCGGCAAGTCGCTGTGCTACCAGATTCCCGCGCTCGTGCGGAAAGGCGTCGGCGTCGTCGTCTCGCCGCTCATCGCGCTCATGCAGGACCAGGTCGACGCCCTGAGGGCCCTTGGCGTGCGGGCCGGGTTCCTCAACTCCACCCAGGACCTCGACGAGCGCCGCCTGGTCGAGTCCGCTTTCCTCGCCGGTGAGCTGGACCTGCTCTACCTGGCACCGGAGCGCCTGAGGGTCGAGTCGACGCTGAGGCTCCTCGATCGCGGCACCATCTCGTTGTTCGCCATCGACGAGGCGCACTGCGTGGCCCAGTGGGGACACGACTTCCGGCCCGACTACCTCGCGGTGTCCGAACTGCACGAGCGCTGGCCCACCGTGCCCCGCATCGCGCTGACCGCGACCGCGACCGAGGCCACCCACGCCGAGATCGCATCCCGGCTGAACCTGGAAAAAGCCCGCCACTTCGTGTCGAGCTTCGACCGCCCGAACATCCAATACCGCATCGCGCCCAAGAACGAGCCCAAGCGGCAGCTGCTGGAGCTGCTGCGGACCGAGCACCCCGGGGACGCGGGCATCGTCTACTGCCTGTCACGAGCCTCCGTCGAGAAGATCGCCGGTTTCCTGGTGGAGAACGGGATCGAGGCGCTGCCGTACCACGCGGGGCTCGACGCCCACACCCGCGCCGCGAACCAGGCGCGCTTTCTGCGCGAGGACGGCCTCGTCATGGTCGCCACGATCGCGTTCGGCATGGGCATCGACAAACCCGACGTGCGATTCGTCGCCCATCTCGACCTGCCCAAGTCCATTGAGGGCTACTACCAGGAAACCGGCAGGGCCGGACGCGACGGCCTCCCCTCCACCGCCTGGCTGGCCTACGGCCTCCAGGACGTCGTGCAGCAGCGCAGGATGATCGACACCTCCGAAGGCGACGACGCCCACCGCCGTCGCCTGGGTGTCCATCTC
This sequence comes from Streptosporangium sp. NPDC000396, assembly GCF_042898655.1. Taxonomy (NCBI): domain Bacteria; kingdom Bacillati; phylum Actinomycetota; class Actinomycetes; order Streptosporangiales; family Streptosporangiaceae; genus Streptosporangium; species Streptosporangium sp. NPDC000396. Next base: position 222,505 of record NZ_JBIAZA010000007.1, on the reverse strand, counting down.
GATGCCATGCTCGCCCTCTGCGAGACGGTCGAATGCCGCCGGGTGAACCTGCTCGCCTATTTCGGCCAGAGCGGTACGGCCTGCGGCAACTGCGACACATGCCTGTCACCGCCGGAGTCGTGGGACGGCACGGTCGCCGCCCAGAAGCTCCTGTCGACCGTGTTCAGGCTCAAGCGCGAGCGGCGCCAGGCGTTCGGCGCGGGCCAGATCATCGACATCCTCCTCGGAAAGAAGACGCCCAAGGTCATCCAGTTCGGCCACGACTCCCTGACGGTGTTCGGCGTCGGCACCGAGCTGCGCGAGGCCGAGTGGCGGGGCGTGGTGCGCCAGCTGCTGGCCCAGGGACTCCTGACCGTCGAGGGTGATTACGGCACGCTGGTGCTCACGGAGGCGAGCGCCGAGGTGCTTCGCCGGCAGCGGCAGATTCTCCTCAGACGGGAGCCGGAGCGGGCGGCACGCGAGGCACGAACGGCCAAGTCCCGCCACGTCGCCTCGGCGGCCGACCTGCCCGAGGAGGCCGTGCCGGTGTTCGAGCAGCTCCGCGCCTGGCGCGCCGCCACCGCGAAGGAGCAGGGCGTGCCCGCATACGTGATCTTCCATGACGCCACCCTGCGCGAGATCGCCGCCGCGCCCCCGTCGTCCCTGGCCGACCTGGCCAAGGTGAACGGTGTCGGCGAGAACAAGCTGGCGAAGTACGGCCAGCAGATCCTCGACACGCTCACGGTCTAGACACACTGTCCCGGGGCGTCGGCGGCGGCAGCGGATCCTGGATTTCCCTCCGACGAATAATCAGGTGTGGCGCGCCATGGCGATCGCTATTGTCGGAAGCGCTTCAGAGCCAGGAAACGGCCCCGGCAGCCTTTTCGGGAAAGAACACACCGGAGTCGTTTCCGGGCGCTGAAGCGCCGACAACCGAATATGTGCTTCCCCGGTGCGAAGGTTGCGGATACTTCATCGCTTCCAATGCGAAGGTCCGGGTTCGAGTCCCGGCGCCGGCTCCGGCCGGTGTGGTGTAACGGCAGCATCTCAGAGGCCGCCACCGCTTTGATCTCGGGGAAGACCACAACTTGATAATGACCTTCCCGGTGCGGAGGCGACGGTTACTTCGGGATCGAGTGTTCCGGGTTCGAATCCCGGCGCCGGCTCCGGCCGGTGTGGTGTAACGGAAACACGCTCGTTTTGTGCCGTCGCCGATTTCGACCTCGGGAAGGTTCGACAAAACAACAAGCACCTCCCGGTGCGATGACAGCGGTTACTTCGAGGTTCGATTCCTTGCGGCCCCACCCCCGGGGCCGTCGCCCGATCGGAGGGCAGACCGCCGTCACCCCGATCTCGGGAGGAGCACGATTCAGAGCGTGCCCGGTGCGCAGACGAGGGTTACTTCCACTGTTAATGGGGCGGTCGTCAGTTCGAGTCTGACCGCGGGCTCCGGCCCGTGTAGCTCAGTTGGCAGAGCACCTACGTACCTTCGCCGACTCGACCTCGGGCACGACCTCTGAACGCGGGCTCCTTCCGTCCTACGGAGAAAGGCCCGTGTCCATGTCCAAGTTCAACACCGCGACCACCCGCCCGGCCGTCTCCAGCCCGGTGAGGACCGAGCGGACGCCGTCCGGCCGCACCTACGAGGGCGCCCCCGGATACGTCCGCGACGCCAAGGGCGAGCTGTTCCTCCTCGCGGTGTCGAACATGGTCGGAGAGGACACCTTCTACGAGAAGGCGGGGGATCGCGACGAGCGGTTCCGCCACCTCGTCCACCAGGTCGCGGTCGAGGACGGCGAGTGGATGTCCCGCTTCCTGCCGTGGCTGCGCGGGGTGGCGAACATGCGCACCGCCCCGATCGTCGCCGCGCTGGAGGCCGTCAGGGCGCGTCTCTCCGCCGGACGGCACGGTCTCAACCGGCAGCTGGTGGACAGCGTCCTGCAGCGCGCCGACGAGCCCGGTGAGGCCCTCGCCTACTGGACGTCCCGGTACGGCCGTGCCGTTCCCAAGCCGGTCAAGCGCGGCCTGGCCGACGCCGTCCGACGGCTCTACAGCGAGCGCAACCTGCTCAAATACGACGGTGACACCAGGGGTTTCCGCTTCGGTGACGTCATCGACCTGGTCCACCCCGCCCCCGCGGCGGACAAGGCGTGGCAGGGCGAGCTGTTCGCGCACGCCCTGGACCGCAGGCACGGCCGTGACAAGCCGATCCACGAGGCCCTGACGACGCTGCGCGCCCGCGCCGAGCTGACGGCTCTGCCGGTCGACCTGCGCCGCGCGGCCCTGGACGACCCGGGACGGCTGAAGGCGGCGGGCATGACGTGGGAGGCGCTCGCCGGGTGGTTGCAGGGACCGATGGACAAGCAGGCCTGGGAGTGCCTGGCCGAAGGCACCCCGATCTGGCTGCCAGACGGCACGGTAGCGCCTGTTGAGCGCGTCGTGGCCGAGTCGCTGCCTGTGCTGGCTTACGACAAGGAATGGGATCTGCGCGAGCCGAAGATGGGGCGTCCGTATCCGGTACGCGACCAGGAGACCGGCAGCCTTACCCCCACCATGCCGGTCCGCTGGATCGACAGTGGGGAACAGCCCGTGTTCGCCGTGCAGTTGGCCTCTGGTCGCGTCATCGAGGCAACCGCCAACCACCGATGGGCTGCCCGAACCCGAGAGGGATCGCGCCGTCCGACCTGGCGCGCAACCGCTGACCTGACGCCGGGGTGCGCCATACCCGTTCCCCTCACTGCCGGCTTCTTCGGGAGCCTCGGCGACGAGTGGGACGGCTGGTTCGTCGGGGCGATGCTGGGCGACGGTAACATGACGGGCCGCACTCCGACATGGGTCGGCCATGACGACGGCACCCTCGCGCAGCTCAAGGAGTACGCCGCGAAGCATGGACGCCAAATCAGCGTCGAGGACAACGGCACTTGGGTCCGCGTGCGGCTCACCGACCCCCAGTGGCACCAGAACACCCTGCGTGACGTCCTCATCGAGCACCAGGTGTGGGGGCTCAAGGGCGAAGAGAAGCGCATCGCGAACTTGCCCTACAGCCGTGCCTTCATCTGTGGCCTCATCGCGGGTCTGATCGACAGCGACGGCTCGGTTGAGGCTCGGCAGGTCGAGTTCGCCAGCATCTCGGAGACCCTGGTCCGCCAGCTCAGCAACGCATTGCTGCGGCTCGGTATCCAGAGCAACATCAGCAGCAAGAAGAACGGCCTCAGCGAAAAGCCACTGTGGCGCCTACGCGTGGCCGACGGACGCTCCATAAAGCGGCTGCGTGCCGTGATCAACCTTCGTGCCGCTCACAAGGCTGTAGCGCTGGACGCCCTGGCAGCGCAGAATCACGTATCTCGTCGGGGAGCGATGGGCCACCGTGGTTATGCGGACTCCATCATGTGGGACCGCGTGGTCTCTATCAGGCCAGCAGGAGTGAAGAAGACATACTGCGTCGAGGTTCGGCCGTCTCATCTATGGGTTGCCAACGGCGTCGTCACCGGTAACTGCGTCATCCCGTCCATGGGTTACATGGCGCTTCTTCGTAACCTGCGGAATGTCGACGAGGCGGGGGTGTCCGACGAGGTCGCCGCGCAGGTCGCCGCCAAGCTCGCCGACCCGGGCGAGGTCGCCCGGTCACGGCAGCTGCCGTTCCGCTTCTACTCCGCGCACCGGAACGCGTCGCGGCGCTGGACGGGCACCCTGGAGAAGGCCCTCACGCTGGCGACGGGGAACGTGCCGTCGTTCGGCGGCCGGACCCTCGTCCTCGTGGACACCTCGGCGTCGATGACGTCCGGCGGGATCTCGGCGCGCTCCACCGTCACGCCGGTCGAGGCGGCGGCGCTGTTCGGGGTCACGCTCGCCGCCCGCGGGGAGCGGGTGGACCTGTACGGCTTCGCGGACGGTGTGTTCCGCCACCGTGTCGGCAGGCGTGTGTCCGTTCTGAAGGAGATGGACCGGTTCCGCGGGAGGGTTGGTGAGGTCGGTCATGGCACGCAGATCGCCGATTCGGTCCGCCGTACCTACGACGGGCACGACCGGGTCGTCATCCTGTCGGACATGCAGACCATGAGCGGCCACTACGGCGGCGGGGTCACCGGCGCGGTGCCGGAGCACGTCCCGATGTACGGCTTCAACCTGCAGGGCTACCGGCACGCGGCCATGCCGGCCGGTTCGGGCAACCGCCACGAGTTCGGCGGCTTCTCCGACGCGACGTTCCGGCTGATCCCGTTGCTGGAGACGGGCCGGAACGCGGGCTGGCCGTTCTGATCGTCCGATCGGATCCGGGCGCCGCGCCCCCGCCTGGAAGGCATTCCGGGCGGGGGCGCCTTCGCGTGTGCCGTTTCACGAACAAGCCGGAGACATTCTGGAATGATCGTGCAGATATCCTGTCGGACATCGAAACTGACGGACAGTAACTGATGCCTCCCATCGATCAAATCACCGTCTTCGCGTCGGACCATCCGGTTGGAACCGCCGTCATCTGCGTGATCGCCCTGGTCCTCCTGGCACTGGCCTATCTCGTCCTGCGTGCGGTCTACCGCGCGGGAGCCCGCTTCTTCCAGAAATATGTCGCTCCGCGCCCGGCGGAGGACGTCCTCACCATCGTCGCCGCCAGTATCGCCACGGGTGTGTCCGCGCAGGGCATGTGGCGCTTCTCCGGTGACGTGCTGGGCTTCGACGGGCCCCTGCGGCTCCTGCTCTTCGCGTTCATCGAGGTCGCTGTGATCACCAGCGCCGTGCGGGCCCGCCGCAACATGCGGGAGAACTACTCCGCGGGCATCGACGGCATCGCGGTGTGGACGCTCACCTCCCTGTCGGCGGTTCTGTCGAGCATGGACGCCCGCAGCCCGGCCGAGGCGGTGTTCCGGCTCGCCGCTCCGCTGGTGGCCGCGTGGCTGTGGGAGCGGGGGATGGCGATCGAGCGGCACCGCATCACCGGGCGTGCCCGCATCAACTGGCGGATCACCCCCGAGCGCATGCTGGTCCGGGTCGGGCTGGCCGAGGTCAGCGACCGCACCACGAGCGAGGTGGACGCCCACCGGAGGCTGACCCGCGTCGCGCTGGCCGCCAAGCACGCCCGCGCGCTCCGGGAGGCCGGGGCGTCCGACCGGAAGATGCGTGCGGCGCTCGCCAAGCTGGACCGGGCGATGGACCAGGCGGTGGAGCACACCGGCCTGGCGGTCGACGCGAACCGCCAGGAGGCGCTGCTGTCCCAGATCGGGGCGCTCTTCAACACCTCCTCGCTGATCGACCTGTCCCCGCCCGTTCCCTGGGCTCCCGAGCCCGAGGAACCTGCCGCGCGTCCCGCGCTGCCGGTGGCCGCGTCGCTGGACGAGGACGACGAGGACGAGATCGAGATGCTGGACGCCGCCCCGCCGATCGTCGACACGGCGCAGCGCGCGGCCCTGATGCGCAAGGCGCGGGAGTACTGGGACAAGCAGATCGAGCGCAAGTTCGTGCCCCGGGCGGCGGACATCGCCCATGAGACCGGCATCGCGCTGGCCACCGCCCGGGAGTACCGCGCCCTGTGGAAGCTGGAGTCCCGGGCCCACGCCCTGATAGAGGCCGCGTACAACGAGCACGGGATCATCGACACCGGGACCTTCCCCGCGATCGAGACGCAGGAGCGCGTCCTGACGGTGAACGGATCCTCCTCCGGCCGCTGACATCGTCTCCCGGGGCCGGACGGCCGGCCCCGGGGGCTGTTATTCGACCTCCGCGCTGCCGTTGACCCGGAGCTTGCGGCGGGCGCGTTCGTAGAAGGTCGTGGTCCCGAGCCGGACGACCCACGCGGCGGCACGCACCGCGGTGACGGTGAGCCGGTTCCCGGGTGCCAGGTGGGCGCCGATCGCCCCGTCCACCTCCATGGCGAGGTGGCCGCTCGATGTGAGCACCTCAAGGCTGACGTGCTCGTCGGCGGAGAGCACCAGGGCCCGGTTGAAGGTCGAGTGGGCGGCCGCCGGCACGACGAGGAACCCCTCGACTAACGGGGACACGATCGGCCCGCCGGCCGAGAAGCTGTAGGCGGTCGATCCCGTGGAGGTGGCGACGATGACGGCGTCGCCCGCGTAACGGACGAAGGGGTGGCCCTCCACGGAGATCGCCACCGCCGACAGCCTGTCGCCGGGTGTGCGCACCAGGGCGATGTCGTTGAAGGCGGTCACGGTCTCCCCGTCGGGGAGGGTCGCGCGCACCGCCATGCGAGGTTCGACCGTGTAATGCTGGTTGTCGATGGCCGACAGCGCGGAAGGCAGCTCGTCGACGTCTATCTCGGCGAGGAACCCGAGCTTGCCGAGGTTGACGCCGAGAATGGGGACGGGCCGTCCGGCGATGAGCCGCATGGTGCGCAGCATGGTGCCGTCACCGCCCAGGCTGACGAGCAGGTCGGCGCGGTTCCTCAGGGTCTCGGCGTCGACCGGCACGGCGCTGCAGGCGATCCGTCCGACCTCCTCGGGCAGGCCGAGCACCGTGACATCCCGGGTGCAGGCCCACTCCACGATCGTGTCGATGGCGACCTTCGAGTCACGTTGTGGGTGGAGCACCAGCCCCACCGTTTCAACCATGCCCATGCGGCCACTGTACGGCGGGCTCCTTCGCGGCCCGCGTAGGGCGTCCGCGAGGGGAAGACGCAAGGGAGAGATGGGGAGACAGGGGGAGACGAGGGGAGACAGAGAGAGGTGCGGCTCCGGCGCCGTCCGGCCTCCGGCCCGGTCCGGGGCCCGCTCAGGTCTGACGTCGCCGCCTCATCCGTGCCTCGAAAAGATGGCGGCGGCCGTCCGCCAGCCGGTCCCTGATCTGCTTCTCCAGGTCGGCGAAGAAGCGGTAGTAGCCGTCGTCGTAGTCCTCCACGATCTGGTAGGTCCATCGGCCGGGCAGCACGTTGCGGCCGATCAGCTCGCCGGACACGGTGTCGGCGAGATCGTGGTGGCCGGCGGCGCGCAGCAGTTCCACGACCGCGTCGAGCTGCAGGTCGGCATGGCCGGTGAGCTGGTGGAAGGAGTAGAGATGGCCTCGGGCGCGCTCGGTCGTCTCCAAGGCTTCGGAGAGCCTCCCCAGCGCTTCGACGGTCGTGTCGTCGATCTCGGAAGGCGACGGCCCGGCCGGCCGTCCATCGTGGATCACTTGGCCTCCTCACAACAGGCTTGGCCGCGCCGAGACGGAGCGGCGGCATCGGCGACCGGCCGGGCGAACGGGCTCCGTCCCGGTCCGCCGCGCTGGGGCGAGAGTGCCGTCATCGCCGCCTCCTTGGCGCTTGAGCTGCGAGAACTTGTCTTTACCCCGGCGGTGGGGGCCGAATCGCCCGGATGTTCTCGCCGGACGGCGTGTCGTTCCCCTTTTCTGGGGCAGACGATTGGCAGCCGAGCAACGAGGAAGTGTGGAACATGACAGTTACCGGCATCATCACCGCGATCGTCATCGGAGCCATCATCGGCGCCCTGGGCCGGCTGGTCGTGCCCGGCAGGCAGAGCATCCCGATCTGGCTGACCGTCGTGATCGGCATCGTCGCCGCTCTCATCGGCACCGCGATCGCCGGAGCCATGGGCGTCGCCGAAACCCGCGGAATCGACTGGATCGAGCTGGTGCTTCAGGTCGTCGTGGCCGCCGTGGGCGTCGTCCTGGCCGTCGGCCTGTACGGCAGGCGCGGCGTCCGCTAGAACGAAGATCCACGAATAGAACGAAGATCCGCGAAACGCGCCCTGGCGATTTGGGCGGATCATTCGGACATCCGATTCGCCAGGGCGGAAGCCGACCGGCTTCACCGTGGCCTCGGCCCGGCACTCCGGGCCGAGGCCACGGTCGTGCGGGAGCCGTACGTGCGAACGGGTGCCGCCTTCGTGACGGGGCCCTGCCCGTCCGCCGGTCGTGACCGTGTGGTTACCGTGGTGGCACGGTCGAACATGCGGATCGAAGCGGTCGGCGAGCGTCGAGGGATGATGGGGTGGCGTCCATGTCATCGGACCGTGACGGGGGCAGCGCGCGGGGCGGGAACCCGCGATGAGCGCGGTGAACGCCGTTCTCGGACTGCTGGCCGTCCTGCTGCTGACGCTGGCCACCGGCTATTTCGTCGCCCAGGAGTTCGCCTACGTCGCCGCCGACCGGCTGGCCCTGTCGCAACAGGCGGCGGCGGACAGGAAGGCCGCCCGCGCCGTCAGGGTCATGGAACGGCTGTCGTTCATGCTCTCGGGCGCCCAGCTCGGCATCACCGTCACCACGCTCGTCGTCGGCTTCATCGCCAAGCCCGCGCTGGCCGAGCTGATCGCCCCCGTGCTGGGGGTGGCCGGGATGCCCCCGAGAGCGGCGGACGCGATCGCGCTGGGCCTCGGATTCGCGATCGCCACCGTCGTCCAGATGGTCATCGGTGAGCTGGTGCCCAAGAACCTCGCGCTGGCCAGATCGGAGCAGGTGGCCCGGGCACTGGCCTCCTCCACCCTGGTCTACCTGACGATCGCCGGCCCGGTCATCCGGCTGTTCGACTCCGCGGCCAACGCGCTGGTGCGCGCGGTGGGCATCGAGCCGGTCGAGGAACTGCATCACGGCGCCACGCTGGAGGAACTGGGGCACATCATCGGCGAGGCCGAGGCTTACGGGCACCTGCCCGGTGACCAGGCCGACCTGCTGGAGCGGGCGCTGGCCTTCTCCGACCACATCGCCGGGGAGGTCATGGTTCCCCGCGTGGACGTCGTCACCGTCAACGGCTCCGCCTTGACCCCGGAGCTGGACGAACTCATCGCCAGATACGGTCACACTCACTATCCGGTCCTGGGGGACCGGCTGGACGATGTGATCGGGATCGCCGGCCTTCGCGAGGTCGCCCCGATCCCGGTGGAGAAGGCGGGGCGGACCAGGGTGGCGGACATCGCCCGGGAGGTGCTGATCGTGCCCTTCTCGGCCTCGCTGCCCGACCTGGCCGCCCAGATGCGCGCACGTGGCGAGGAGGTCGCCTGCGTGGTCGACGAGTATGGCGGCCTGGCCGGGCTGGTCACATGGGAGGACGTCGCGGAGGAACTCGTCGGTGAGATCGTCGACGAGAACGACCTCGACATCCCGGCCGTGGTCCGGGCCGACGACGGCTGGAGGCTCGACGCCGGTCTGCGCGTCGACGAGGTCGCCCTGGCGACGGGCATCGAGCTTCCCGACGAGGACGACTACGACACACTCGGCGGGCTGATCCTGTACCGGCTGGGGCGCTTCGCCGTACCCGGTGACGTCATCACCGTCGAGGTGGTTCCCCCCATGGAGGAGAACGCTCCCACCCACGTCGAGATCGAGGTGCTCACCATCGACCGGCACGTCCCCGGGCGGGTCCGGCTCCGCCCGATCCGCCGCGCCGGGGAGACCGGGAAGAGCTCCGCATGAACTTCTCGACGGGCCTGCCGCTCACCCTGCTCCTGCTGGCGGGCAACGGCTTCTTCGTCGCCGCCGAGTTCGCGCTGGTCGCCGCCAAGCGCCACCGGCTGGAAAGCGCCGCCGCCCGGGGAAGCCGCGCCGCGGCCGCCGCCGTCGCGGGCATCAGGGAGCTGTCGCTGATGCTCGCCGGGGCCCAGCTCGGCATCACTCTGTGCTCGCTGGGCCTTGGCGCGGTCTCCGAGCCGTTGATCGCGGGCACTCTCGGTCCCCTCTTCCACGACCTCGGTCTGCCCGGATCGGCCGCGCATGCGGCCGCCTTCGTGATCGCGCTGGGCATCGTGACGTTCCTGCACATGGTGATCGGTGAGATGGCGCCCAAGTCGTGGGCCATCGCCCATCCCGAGCGCTCGGCGATCCTGCTCGCCCTGCCGTTCCGCTGGTTCACGCTGGTGGTCCGCCCGGTGCTGAGGGCGCTCAACGGTCTCAGCAACCTGATGTTGCGCATGATCGGGGTGAGGCCGCGCGGGGAGACGGCGAGGCCCCGTACTCCCGAGCAACTGCATCACCTGGTGGAGGAATCCCGGCGGCTGGGTCTCATCGACGCGGAGGAGCACATCGTCCTGAGCCGGGCCCTGAACGCGCCGAACATCACGATCGCCCCGCTGGTCACCCCGAGAGAGGCCATCGTCGGCGTTCCCGCCGGCGCCCCGGTTCAGGAGGTGGTCGACACCTGCGCCCGGACGGGCCGCACCCGCCTGGTCGTGTGGGACGGTGACCGCCCGGCCGGCGTCATCCACGTGCGGGACGCCTACCTCGCCCGCAGGCGGGGCTCTCGTGCCCGGGCGGGTGATCTGGCCTACCGGATGCCCGCGCTCACGGCCGACACCTCGATCACCGACGCGGTCGCCGAGTTGCGCGCCGCCCGCAGCCAGCTGGCGGCCGTCCGCGTCCAGGACGGCACCCTGGCGGGGTTGGTCAGCCTCGACGACCTGCTGGCCACGCTGCTCGCCCCGGCCTGAGAGCCGGAGCGCCGGGCGATTCGGCCACGGCCCCGGCTCGGGAGGGCCGGTGAGGAAATCCGGTGGAAATCGTTTTCCGGGGCAGAGGTCTCTATGCGGTGATTGCCGTCCTGAGTTCTCTCTGTGACTGATTCGGCTTTCCGGGCCTGGGTGTCCCGGATGTGCGAGCGGCGGTGATGTGCCGGGGTCGGGTGCGGCGCCGGTTGTCTCGTGAGGGCGGATTCATGCAGCTCAATGGCCTTCCGTGTTGACATGACAACCGGCAGGGCTATGCATTCAAGCTTATTCCGGCATTTCTCTACAATGGCGACATCTGTGATTGACTGGAATATATTTAATGCTTGACAATCTATTTAAGGTCGCTTCAAAATTGGGTCTGCTTGTGACGTCGCCGCTGCGTCCGATTCTCCGTTCCGGGGGTGGAAGGCCACATATTCGACTGTGTTCTGTTCAGCGGTTCTCCATTTCTCGTTCAGTTCTTTGGTTTTTCCTGTCGACACGAGCGCGGATAGGTGGTGTGTGTTGTGACGGAGTTCGATGCCGGCCGGGCGCAACTGAGTCTGGGTACGGCCGCGGCGCGCAATCTCGCGACGACGACCAAGACGGCGCCGCAGATGCAGGAGGTCTCTTCGAGATGGCTGCTGCGGATGCTGCCGTGGGTGCAGGTGTCCGGCGGCACATACCGGGTGAACCGGCGGCTGAGTTACGCGATCGGCGACGGGCGGGTGAGCTTCACCACCGCGGGGTCGCAGGTGCGGGTGGTGCCGGCGGAGCTGTGCGAGCTGCCGTCGCTGCGCGGCTTCGGTGACTCCGAGGTCCTGGAGGCGCTGGGCAACCGGTTCGCGCAGCGGGAGTTCGCGGCCGGGGAGGTGCTGGTGGAGGTGGGCCGGCCGGCTGACGAGGTGGTGCTCATCGCGCACGGCAAGGTCAACAAGGTCGGCTCCGGGCCGTACGGCGACGAGGTCGTCCTGGGCGTGCTGGCCGGTGGCGACCATTTCGGCGACGAGACCCTGGCCGGTTCGCAGGGCGAGTGGGAGTTCACCGCAAAAGCGGTCACCGCGGTCACCGCGCTGGTCCTGTCCCGCCAGGCGTTCCGGGATCTGGTCAACCAGTCCGAGGCGTTGCAGGCCCACCTGCGACGGCTCCAGGACGCCCCGAAGGGGCCGCAGAACAAGTACGGCGAGGCCGCCATCGAGATGGCGGCCGGGCACGCCGGGGAGCCGGACCTTCCCGGGACGTTCGTCGACTACGAGATCGCACCCCGCGAATACGAGCTGAGCGTCGCCCAGACCGTGCTGCGGGTGCACAGCAGGGTGGCGGATCTCTACAACGACCCGATGAACCAGATCGAGCAGCAGCTCCGCCTGACGATCGAGGCGCTCCGGGAGCGCCAGGAACACGAGATGATCAACAATCGCGAGTTCGGGCTGCTGCACAACGCCGATCTCAAGCAGCGCATCCACACGCGGACCGGGCCGCCCACCCCTGACGACCTCGACGAGCTGCTCAGCCGCCGGAGGAACACGCAGCTCATCTTCGCCCATCCCCAGGCCATCGCCGCGTTCGGCCGCGAGTGCAGCCGCCGGGGACTCTACCCCCTCGGCGTCGACGTCGGCGGGGCCACGGTGCCCGCCTGGCGCGGCGTCCCCATCTTCCCCTGCAACAAGATCCCCATCAGCGCCAGCCGCACCACGTCGATCCTCGCCATGCGAATCGGGGAGGACAACCAGGGCGTCGTCGGCCTGCACCAGACGGGCATCCCGGACGAGTACCAGCCCAGCCTGTCGGTCCGGTTCATGGGCATCAGCGAGAAAGCGATCATCTCCTACCTGGTCAGCGCCTACTACTCCGCCGCCGTCATGGTCCCCGACGCGCTCGGCATCCTCGAAGACGTCGAGCTCGGTCACTCATGACCGCGGTCGAGGTGGCGGCCGAGGGGCGGCCGGCGCGCGAGGTGCTGGCCTGGAGCCGCGACATGGTCGAATCCGCCCTGCGCCCGGCGGTCGACACCCTGCCCCCGTCGATGCGGCGCATCGCCGGCTACCACCTCGGCTGGTGGGACGAGCACGGCCAGCCGGTCGGCGCGGACGGCGGTAAGGCGATCCGCCCGGCGCTGGTCCTGCTGGCGGCCGAGGCCGTGGGAGGCAGCGCCGCGGCGGCGCTGTCCTCCGCGGCCGCGGTGGAGCTGGCGCACAACTTCTCCCTGCTGCACGACGATGTGATGGACGGCGACAGGACCCGCCGTCACCGGGCCACGGCCTGGACCGTCTTCGGCATCAGCCCGGCGATCCTGGCGGGCGACGCCCTGCTGGCACTGGCCTGCGACGTGCTCGTCGCGGACGGGCACCCCGTCACGACGGAGGCCGTGCGGATCTTCAGCGCCGCGATCCAGGAACTGCTGGAGGGCCAGAGCGCGGACGTCGCCTTCGAGAAGCGCCAGGACGTCGAGCTCGCCGAATGCCTGAACATGGCGACGGGCAAGACCGGCGCCCTGCTGGGGTGCGCCTGCGCGCTCGGCGCGCTGTTCGGCGGCGGCAGCACGGAGCAGGTCGAGCATCTCCGGGACTTCGGCAGGGACCTGGGGCTGGCGTTCCAACTCGTCGACGACCTGCTGGGCATCTGGGGAGACCCGGCCGTGACCGGCAAGCCCGTCTATTCGGACCTGCGCAGCCGTAAGAAATCGCTGCCGGTCGTGGCCGCGCTCACCTCCGGCACCCGGGCAGGACGAGAACTGGCCGGGCTCTACCACCGGGAGCGGCCCCTGTCCGATGCCGATCTGGTCCACGCCGCCGAGCTCATCGACGTCGTGGGCGGGCGCGTCTGGAGTCAGGACAAGGCCGACGAACTCCTGGCGAGGGCACTGTGTCACCTGCGATCGGCCGGTTCGGTGCCGAGATCCACCGCCGAGCTGAGCACGCTCGCCCGCCTCGTCACCCGCCGCGACCACTGAACGGTGACCTCCCTGAAGCGGTCCTCACGGGGAGGTCACCGGTGTCGTCGAGGGCCTCGCGCGGGGCGGTCGGCGGCCCGCCTCACAGGCCGGACGTTTTGCGCAGGCGATCGGCGAGGTCGAGCAGCTGGAAGGGGTCGTGCGCCGTGTGCTGGAGGTCGAGGAAAATCTCGTGCACACCCGCTTCGGCGGTGGCCCTCAGCTGGCCGGCGATCTGCTCCACGGTCCCCCTTCCCGGCGGTGCGGCCTCGGCGGGAGAGTCGACGACGACCGGATTGACCCGCACGATGACGCGCACCTCGTCCGGGTCGCGCCCGCTTCGCTCGGCCGACTCCCTGATGGTCTTCCACATGTCCGCCAGCCGGGGAAGCGGCATGGCGGCGGCGAGCCATCCGTCGGCGCGGCGGCCGACGCGAGCCAGTGCCGCGGGGGAGAAACCGGCGAGGTGGACAGGAGGCCGGGGAAGCTGCACCGGCTTGGGAAGGATGTGGCTCGGCGGGATGTCCCAGTCCGGGCCGGTGACGCTCACCGGGTCGTCACGCCAGATGGCCTCAAGCGCGTCGAGTGTGGCGTCGAAGCGCGTGGCACGCCCGTCCCAGGGCACGCCGACGGCGGCGTACTCGTCGCTGGACCAGCCGAGCCCCAGCCCCACCTCCAGGCGGCCGGAGCTGAGCCGGTCGATCGTGGTGAGCGAGCGGGCCAGCACCGCCGGGGGATACCAGTTGGCGTTCAGTGTGCTGGTTCCCAGACGGACCCGCGAGGTGACGGCGGCCGCGGTCGCCAGGACCGCGAAGGGGTCCAGGAACGTGCGATGCGCGGGCGGGATCGTGCCGTCCCCGCCGGGGTAGCGGTCTCGCGGAGCGAGCGGCGTCAGCAGCCGGTCGCCCACCCACAGGCTGTCGAAGCCCTGTGACTCCGCCTCCTGGGCGACGGTGACGAGTGCCTGCGCGTCGGCGAACCGGCCGTACTGCGGCAGCGCCAGCCCGAGGCGGACGGTCATCAGGGTTTCCTGCCCACACCGCACAGAATCAGCGCCTGTGCGGGGTCGTCGTAGGGGGAGAAATCCTCCGGCCGCCACTCGGGCAGCCAGACAAGCCCCGGCTCCACCAGCTCGAACCCGTCGAAGAGCTCCAGGATCTCCTGCCGGGAGCGCAGGACGAGCGGGGAACTGGCCCGCCGGTAGACCTGGGTGCCCTTGCTCACGGCCGCGGCCCGGGTGTCGCGGCATCCGTGGGAGAGGACCAGATAGCTGCCGGAGGGCAGGGCGTCCCGCAGGGTGGCGACGATGCGCCGGGGATCCTCGGCCGCGGTGACGAAGTGCATGATCGCCGCGAGAAGCACGGCGACGGGCTGGGAGAAGTCGAGCTGCTCCTGGATCTCGGGCGACTTCAGGATCTCCTCGGGTTGCCGCAGGTCACCCGAGGTGACCGTGACCTCGCCGTGGGTGTCGCGCAGGAGCGCCCTGGCGTGTGTGAGGACGATCGGGTCGTTGTCGACGTAGGCGATGCGCGCGTCCGGTGCGATCTCGTGCGCCACCTCGTGGACGTTTCCCCGGGTGGGCAACCCGGTGCCGATGTCCAGGAACTGCCTGATTCCCGTTTCGGAGAGGAACCTGACCGCCCTGCCGAGGAACGCCCGGTTCTCCCGGGCGGCGATGCGCACCTCAGGAGCGACCGCGAGAATTTCCTCGGCCGCGGCGCGGTCGATCGCGAAGTTGTCCTTCCCGCCCAGGTAGTAGTCGTACAACCTGGCGACGTTCGGGGTGTTGATGTCGACTCCCCGCTGCGACCACTCTTCGTCAGCCACGTTCACCTTCCCCCTGAACAGCCGTGAAGATCCTTTATTCCGAGCGTAGTGCCCAGTACGCGGAGATCGGCATGTTTTCGTTGGAAGATGTCGACGGCCCTCGGAGACGGCCGGAGATCACAGGAGACGACGGCGGCCCGGGTCGCCCCGGGCCGCCGTGCCGTCCATGTGAGCCCGCCGAGAGGCGAGGGACTACCAGCGGGAGACCCGGACCCAGTCCGACCTGCTGGTGCTCTCTTCGAACTCGTCGTTGCCCTCGAAGACGGCGCGGTACTCACCGCTCTTGGAGGCGCGGACCCTGGCCTGGAACTTGCCCCTCCAGCCGGTGTCGGCGGAGGTCACGAACTTCCAGCCGCTGGAGCCGCGGGGGCGGAAGTAGATCCCCACCTCCTCGTCCTTCAGACCCTGCCAGCTGTCGTCCTCGTGGGACTGCAGACGGCCGGTGAAGGTGATCCAGCGACCCTTGCGGACCGAGTCCGGGTTGGCGTAGAAGCTGGTCAGGCGGGTTTCGGTCTTCCCCTGCTCCTCGTGCTCGACGGAGAAGTTGACCTGGTCGGTCACCTTCTTGCCGTCCTTGCCGTAGGCGTCGGCGATCGCGAGCCAGCGACCCTCGACGTCGGAGTCGTCGAAGTCCGCGGTGAAGCGCCACAGGTCACCGTCGTGGACGAGCTTGGGCTGATGCGCCTCCTGGGTGCGGAACTGGCCGGAGGCCGGCCTGAGGCGGAGCTCGACGCGGGTCGCCTCGGTGGTGCGGACCTCGACCGTGACGGTCGTGTCCCTGTCCTCCTGGACGACGACCGGGTTCGGAGCCACATTGTCGATGTGCACGCTCAGGGCGGTGCGCTCGGCGGAAGCCGTACCGGCGGTCAGGAGGAGCGAACTGCCCACGGCTGCGGACAGGAGGCCGACGGCGATTCGTTTCATCAAGACGTTTCCTTCTCCCCGTTGGAGGAAGCGGTCGGAGGTGATCGCTTCCACCCATATGAGACGGGTTCCGGTGAAGGAATGTTCGCTAAAACCTCAAAAAAGAGCGCATAAAGTTTCCGTAAGATAGCGTTTGATCATCAATGTCGCAGGTCAGAACACCGCCCGGCGATATGCCGATCTTCATGGCTGGAATATAAATCTGTCTGATTTGTCGGGAATCAGATGAGGCGAAGCCGGAGCCCGGAGAGCGCCGGGGCGGAGTCCCGATGACGGACGCCGGATAGCGTTTGCCCCATGACTGCCACCATCGTTGCCAAGGATCTCGCCGCGGGACACGGCGACCGCGCGCTGTTCTCGGGGCTGGACCTGGTCATCGCCCCCGGCGACGTGATCGGCCTGGTCGGAGTGAACGGCGCCGGCAAGACCACGCTGATGCGGATCCTGGCCGGGCTGCTCCCCCCGGAGCAGGGCGCCGTACGGCTCAGCCCCTCCTCGGCGATGGTCGGTTACCTGCCCCAGGAGCGGGAGCGCCGGGCGGATGAGACGGTCGCGGCCTTTCTGGCCAGGCGGACCGGAGTGGCCGCCGCGCAGCGGGCGCTGGACGCCGCGACCGATGCCCTCGTGGAGGGGCGCCCCGGTGCCGACGACGACTACGCCGCAGGTCTGGAGAGGTGGTTGGCCCTGGGAGGAGCCGATCTGGAGGAGCGCGCGGAGGGGGTCGTCGCGGAGGTCGGCCTCGCGGTGGAGCTGGACCGGCCGATGACGGCGCTCTCCGGCGGGCAGGCCGCCCGGGCCGGGATGGCCTCCCTGCTGCTGAGCCGCTACGACGTCTTCCTGCTGGACGAGCCCACCAACGACCTCGACCTGGAGGGCCTGGAGCGGCTCGAACGCTTCGTCGCCGGTCTGCGTGCCGGGACGGTGCTGGTCAGCCACGACCGCGAGTTCCTGGCCAGGACGGTGAACCAGGTGGTCGAGCTCGACCTCGCCCAGCAGCGGATCGGGGTCTACGGCGGCGGCTACGAGGCCTACCTCGCCGAACGCGAGATCGCCCGCCAGCACGCCCGCGCCGAGTACGAGGAGTACGCCGGCACCGTCGCCGCGCTCAAACAGCGGGCCGGGATGCAGCGCGCCTGGATGGAGAAGGGCGTCAAAAATGCGCGGCGCAAGGCGGGCGACAACGACAAGATCGGCCGGAACTTCCGTACGGAGGCGACCGAGAAGCAAGCCGCCAAGGCCCGCCAGACCGAGCGCATGATCGAGCGGCTGGAGGAGGTCGAGGAGCCCCGCAAGGAGTGGGAGCTCCGGATGGAGATCGCCGTGGCACCCAGGGCCGGAGCGGTCGTCGCGACCCTGCGCGGAGCGGTGGCCCGGCGCGGCGCCTTCACCCTCGGCCCGGTCGACCTGCAGATCGGCTGGGCCGAACGGGTGGCGATCACCGGCGCCAACGGATCGGGGAAGTCCACTTTGCTGGCCGCTCTCCTCGGCCGGATCCCGCTGGAGGAGGGAAACGCCTCGCTCGGCCCCGGCGTGGTCGTCGGCGAGGTGGACCAGGCCCGAGGATTGTTCCTCGGTGACGAGCCGCTGATGGACGCCTTCGGCGCCGCCGTACCGGGCATGGTCCCCGCCGACGTGCGCACCCTGCTCGCCAAGTTCGGGCTGCGCGCGGCACACGTGCTGCGCCCGGCGGCGACCCTGTCACCCGGGGAGCGGACCCGGGCCGCGCTCGCGCTGCTCCAGGCCCGGGGGGTGAACCTCCTCGTCCTCGACGAACCGACCAACCACCTGGACCTGGCCGCGATCGAGCAACTGGAGTCGGCGCTCGCCTCCTACCCGGGCACGCTCCTGCTGGTCACCCACGACCGGCGGATGCTGGACGCCGTGCGCACCACCCGGCACGTTCACGTCGCCGAGGGGCGCGTCACGGAAGCCTGAGCAACGGCCCCGGCTTACCGCGGGCTGACGGCCGACCGTTCGCCGCGAACGAGTATCAGCCGCCCGTTACGGGGAAAAAAGCCCGGAGACGGGAGGTAGATATCATGGAAGCGCTGGGAATCGACATCGGGGGATCGGGGATCAAGGGCGCCCCGGTCGACCTCGCCAGGGGCGAGCTGACGCAGCCGCGGCTGCGCATCCCGACGCCCGTCCCGGCCAAGCCCAAGACCGTCACCGAGGTGGTCGTGCAAATCGTCGAGCACTTCGCCTGGACCGGGCCGGTCGGGGTGACCTTCCCCGGGGTGGTGGTCGACGGAATCACGATGTCGGCCGCCAACGTGGACGAGTCATGGATCGGCGTGGACACGCAGACGATGTTCGCCAAGGCGACGGGCCTGCCCGTGGTGGTGCTCAACGACGCCGACGCGGCCGGCCTGGCCGAGATGGCGGTCGGCGCGGCCCGGGAGAAGCCCGGAGTGGTGCTGGTGCTGACCTTCGGCACCGGGATCGGCAGCGCGCTGTTCGTCGATGGTCACCTGGTGCCCAACACCGAACTCGGGCACCTGGAGATCAGGGGCAAGGACGCCGAGAAGCGGGCCTCCGACCACGCGCGGGAGAGCCGTCAGCTGAGCTGGGAGAAATGGGCGACGCGGGTCGAGGAGTATCTGCAGCACGTCGAGGCGCTGTTCTCCCCATCGCTGATCATCATCGGCGGCGGGGTCAGCAAGAAGTCCGAGAAGTTCCTGCCCCTGGTGAAGCTGCGCACGCCGATCGTCCCGGCGACCCTGCAGAACGAGGCCGGCATCGTGGGAGCCGCCATGGCCGCCGCGGCGTTGCCGTAGGCATCGCGGACGGCACCTGCGGGGAAGGCCGTCCGGGTCGCGATGGAATGCCCTAAAGCTCAGCCGCGGTGTTACCGGGGGTTCCCAGCGCGTGGACGGCACGGCCCAGCCGATCGACCGCGAGGTCGACGTCGGCGTCGGTGGTGAAGCGGCCGAGCCCGATCCGGATCGTACGGCCGGCCTCGTCCGGGGTGAGCCCGATGGCGGTCAGCACGGGCGAGGGAGGCCCGTCTTCGCCGTGGCAGGCCGCGCCCGCGGAGAAGGCCAGCTCCGGAACGGCCTCCATGAGCCGCGAGGCGCGGACGCCCGGCACGGTCAGGCTGAGATTGCCCGGCAGACGGCGGGATATCGACCCGTTGACCCGCAGCCCGGGTATGGCCGCGGTGAGTTCGGCGCGAAGCCGTTCCCGCAACGTCAGGATCCGGGCCGCCTCACCCTCACGCTCCTCGGTCAGCAGCCGCGCGGCGGCGCCCAGGCCGGCCGCGGAGGGGACGTTCTCGGTGCCCGACCGCAGGCCGCGCTCCTGCCCGCCACCCAGGATCAGCGGGACGAGCCGTACGGCTCCCGCCCTGACGTAGAGTGCGCCGATCCCCTTGGGGGCGTACATCTTGTGCCCCACCACGGTCAGCAGGTCCACTCCCAGGTCGTCCACGTCGACGGGGAGGGTGGCGAGGCTGTGCGCCGCGTCGACGTGCAGCAGTGCGCCGCGCGATCGGGTGATCTCGGAGATCTCACGGACCGGCTGCACGACGCCGATCTCGTTGTTGGCGTGGATGACCGAGACCAGGACGGTCCGTTCGTCCACGGCGCGCTCGACGTCGCCGAGGTCCACCAGCCCCTCTCCGTCGACCGGCAACCGCACGATCTCGAACCCCTCACCGGCCAGCCGGTCGCAGGTGGCGCTCACCGCGGGGTGCTCGATCGCGGTGATGACGATCCGCCCGCGGCCGGACCGCCTGGCCACACCGGTGAGGGCGAGGTTGATGGCCTCGGTGCCGCTTCCGGTGAACACGAGCTCGTCGTCCGGGCCCGCGCCGAGGAGCTCGCGCACCTGCTCCCTGGCGACGCGCATGGCCGCCGCCGCGGCCTGCCCGTAGGCGTGCGGGCTGCCGGGGTTGCCGAAGTCTCCGGTGAGGCAGGGGAGCATCGCCTCGACGACGCGGGGATCGACCGGAGTGGTGGCCTGGTAGTCCAGGTAGACGGGCCGCGTCATTCGTCACCGGCCTGGCCGGGACCGCGTGCCGTCGTCGGACGGGCGGGACGCGCGGTCGGCAGACCGTCCTCCCGCCACGCGTCGAACCCGCCGACGACGTCGGTGGCCCGGTGCAGTCCCAGCTGCCGCAGGCTGGCCGCCGCCAGCGAGGAGGAGTATCCCTCGGCGCAGATCACGATCCACTGAATCTCGTGGGAGACGGCTTCCGGGATCCGGGAGTCGCAGCGGGGGTCGAGCCGCCACTCCAGGTGGTTGCGCTCGATGACGACGGCTCCGGGGATCTCGCCGGTGGCGCGGCGCTGGAACTCGGGACGGGTGTCCACGATGAACGCGCCTCGCTGAGCGGCCTTCCACGCATCCGCGGGCCGTAGCCGGCGGATTCCGGCGCGCGACTGGTCCAGCAGTCGCGCGACATCGCTTGTCTGGTCCACGGACCGTACTCTAGCGATCTTGGTGTGCGCCGGAACCGGCCAAGGCCGTCCTGGTGCCGCCGCCGGGGCGATATTGGGATGCGGTGACCCCCGAGGCTGGGGCAGCATGGTCGGTTGGGCCCCGACTTGCGGGCTGAAAGTATTCTGTTCGCAGTATGGGAACGCCTCCGTTGACACCTCCGCTCGCTGAACTCCACGCTCGCCTGCCTGAGCTCACGCTGCGCGACCAGCGGCGGATCCGGCGCCGGCTCGACGGCGCGCGCAAGGTCAGAAACCGCGCCACGCAGCAGAAGATCGCTGCGGAGATCACTTCCGACATCGAGAAGGCCGAGCGCCGGGTGACCCAGCGCCGGGCGGGGGTCCCCGCGGTCACCTACCCGGAGGCGCTGCCGGTCAGCCAGCGCAAGGACGACATCCTTGAGGCGATCCGCGACCACCAGGTCGTGATCGTCGCCGGTGAGACCGGCTCCGGCAAGACGACCCAGCTGCCCAAGATCTGCCTGGAGCTGGGCAGGGGCGTCAAGGGCCTGATCGGGCACACCCAGCCCCGCCGGATCGCCGCCCGGACCGTGGCCGAGCGCGTCGCCGAAGAGCTGGACACGCCGCTCGGTGACGCCGTGGGCTACAAGGTGAGGTTCACCGACCAGGTGAGCGAGGACACGCTGGTCAAGGTGATGACCGACGGCATCCTCCTGGCCGAGCTGCAGAACGACCGCGACCTCGCCCAGTACGACACGCTGATCATCGACGAGGCGCACGAGCGCAGCCTCAACATCGACTTCATCCTCGGCTACCTCAAACAGCTCCTGCCGAGACGGCCGGACCTGAAGATCGTCATCACCTCGGCCACCATCGACCCGGAGCGTTTCTCCAAGCACTTCGGCGACGCGCCGATCGTGGAGGTCTCCGGCCGGACCTACCCGGTCGAGGTCCGATACCGGCCGATCGGCGAGGACGACGACCAGACCCAGGCGATCGGCAACGCCGTGGACGAGCTGTGCGCCGAGGGGCCGGGCGACATCCTGGTCTTCCTCAGCGGTGAGCGCGAGATCCGCGACACGGCCGACGCGCTCTCCAAGCGCGGCGACGCCGAGATCCTTCCGCTGTACGCCCGGCTGTCGGCCGCCGAGCAGCACAAGGTCTTCCAGCGGCACAGCAGACGCCGGATCGTGCTGGCCACCAACGTGGCCGAGACCTCGCTGACCGTGCCCGGCATCAAATACGTGGTGGACCCCGGGTTCGCCCGCATCTCCCGCTACAGCCATCGCACCAAGGTCCAGCGACTGCCCATCGAGGCGATCTCCCAGGCCTCGGCCAACCAGCGCAAGGGCCGCTGCGGCCGTGTCTCGGAGGGCATCTGCATCCGGCTGTACGAGGAGGACGACTTCCTCACCCGGCCGGAGTTCACCGACCCGGAGATCCTGCGCACCAACCTCGCCTCGGTCATCCTGCAGATGACCTCCATCGGCCTGGGCGACATCGGGGCCTTCCCCTTCGTCGAGCCGCCGGACCAGCGCCAGGTGAAGGACGGCTACGACCTGCTCCAGGAGCTGGGCGCGTTCGACCAGGCCAAGCAGATGACCCCGCTCGGCCGCAAGCTGGCGGGCCTGCCGGTGGACCCCCGCCTGGCCCGCATGGTGCTGGAGGCCGACCACAACGGCTGCGTCCGCGAGGTCATGGTCATCGCCGCCGCGCTGTCCATCCAGGATCCGCGCGAGCGCCCGGCCGACAAGCAGCAGGCCGCCGACGACAAGCACCGCCGTTTCGCGGACAAGGAGTCGGACTTCATCTCCTACCTGAACCTGTGGGAATACCTCCAGGAGCAGCAGAAGGAACTGTCCTCCAGCGCGTTCCGGCGCCTGTGCAAGGCCGAGTTCCTCAACTACCTGCGGGTGCGCGAGTGGCAGGACGTCTACAGCCAGCTCCGCCAGATGACGAAGTCCCTCGGCGTCACGCTGAACAGCACCCCGGGTGACGAGCAGAAGATCCATGTTTCCCTGCTGTCCGGCCTGCTGTCCCACATCGGCGTCAAGGACATCGACAAGAAGACGACGAACGACGGCCCTCGCCGTCCCATCACCGAATACATCGGTGCCCGCAATGCCCGCTTCGCGGTCTTCCCCGGCTCCGTGCTGGCCAAGAAGCAGCCGCTGTGGGTGATGTCCGCCGAGCTGGTGGAGACCTCCCGGCTCTGGGCCCGGGTCAACGCCAAGATCGAACCCGAGTGGGTCGAGCCGCTCGCCCAGCACCTGATCAAACGCACCTACTCGGAGCCGCACTGGGAGAAGAACCAGGCCTCGGTGATGGCCTACGAGAAGGTCACGCTGTACGGCGTGCCCATCGTGGTGCAGCGCAAGGTCAACTACGGCCGCATCGACCCCGACCTGAGCCGCGAGCTGTTCATCAGGAACGCCCTGGTCGAGGGCGACTGGGAGACCCACCACGCGTTCTTCAAGGAGAACCGCAAGCTGCTCGAAGAGGTCGAGGAGCTGGAGGAGCGGGCACGCCGCCGCGACATCCTCGTCGACGACGAGACGCTGTTCGACTTCTACGACCAGCGCATCCCGGCGGACGTCGTCTCCGGGCGTCACTTCGACTCCTGGTGGAAGAAGACCAAGGCGAACCAGCCCGACCTGCTCAACTTCGAGAAATCGATGCTGATCAGCGAGTCGGCGGGCGACGTCAGCCAGAATGACTACCCCGACGTCTGGCGCCAGGGCGGCCTGCGGTTCCCCCTGACCTACCAGTTCGAGCCCGGCACCGACGCCGACGGCGTCACCGCGCACATCCCGCTCTCCCTGCTCAACCAGGTGAACGCCGACGGGTTCGACTGGCAGATCCCCGGTCTGCGCGAGGAGCTCCTCACCGCGCTGATCCGGGCCCTGCCCAAGAACATCCGGCGCAACTTCGTACCCGCCCCCAACTACGCCAAGCAGGTGCTCCAGCGCGCGAAGCCCACCCAGGAACCGCTACTCGCGGTGCTGGAGAGGGAACTGCTCAACCTGACCGGCATCCAGGTGCCGAGCGAGGCCTGGCAGCTCGACCTGGTCCCCGACCACCTGAAGATCACCTTCCGGGTGATCGACGGCCGCAAGCACAAGCTGGCCGAGAGCAAGGACCTCGCCGAGCTGAAACGGCGGCTCGCGCCCAAGCTCCGCCAGACCCTGTCCAGGGCGGCCGACGGGCTGGAGAGATCCGGCATGACCACCTGGAACGTGGGGGAGCTGCCCAAGACGTTCGAGCAGCGCCGGATGAAGGCCTACCCGGCGCTCGCCGACGAGGGCGCCACCGTGGCCGTGCGGATGTTCGAGACCGAGGCGGAGCAGCGCCGGGCCATGTGGGAAGGCACCCGGAGGCTGCTGCTGCTCAACATCCCGTCCCCGGCCAAATGGGTGCTCGGCCGCCTGAGCAACCAGGCCAAGCTCGCTCTCAGCCGCAGCCCGCACACCGGTGCCGTCGCCCTGTTCGACGACTGCATCGCCTGCGCCGCCGACAAGCTCATGAGCGAGCACGGCGGACCGGTCTGGGAGCAGTCCGCCTTCACCGTCCTGCACGACAAGGTCCGGGCCGAGCTGTTCGACACCACCGCCGATGTGGTCGCCAGGGTCGAGAGCATCCTCAAGGTGTGGCACACGCTCACCACCCTCCTGTCCGAGGCCCGCTCCACCCCCACGATCGAGGACATCCGCGACCAGGTGGCCGACCTGGTCTACCCGGGCTTCGTCACGGACACCGGCTACGATCGCCTGCCCGACCTGCTCCGCTACCTCAAGGCGGCCGAGCGGCGGCTGGAGAAGTTTCCGGACGACCCGTTCCGCGACGAGGAACGGATGCACAAGATCCACGACATCGAGGACGACTATCACGACCTGGTCGAGAAGCTTCCCCCGGCCCGCCGTTCCGGAGACGACGTCCGCCAGATCCGCTGGATGATCCAGGAGCTTCGGGTCAGCTACTTCGCGCAGACCCTCGGCACGCCGTACTCGATCTCCGACAAGCGCATCCGCAAGGCCATGGAGCAGCTTTAGGCCCGCCGGAAGCCCGCCGCAGCGGGGCGGGGGTCACAAAAATATCGAGGTGTCCAGTTCGACGTCGACGGGAGCGGGGATCTTGATCGGTTTACCCAGCTGGGTGCAGCCGGTGGTTCGATAGGCGCCGTCCTCGGGGTCGCTGAGGACGGTGATCGTCGGCGGTGAGGCGACGGGGTCGATCAGCAACATGATGGGGATGCCGCAACCCGCGTAGATCCGGGGCTTCGTGGCACGATCTATTTCCGTGCTCCCGTGTGAGACGACCTCGGCGGCCATGATCAACCCTGAGGAGAGGATCTCCCGGTCGCCCCAGAGCGGGGCGCCGGTGCGCACCAGGCAGTAGTCGGGGACCACGGTGTCACGCGGTCCCTCGACGCAGACGTCGACGTTTCCCGTGAAGCTCTCCCAGTCGTTTTCCTCCAGCAGGGGGAGCAGGGCGAAGGCGAGGCGCATGGCGATGCGGCCATGATGGGGGATGCCGGAAGGGCTCAAGATGAGATTCCCGTCGATGATCTCGGCCCGGAGGCCGGGCATGGGGGGAAGGGATTCGAAGAGCTCCCTCGGCGTGCGGGGACGTGGCTGATCTTCTTGGGGAGTGTGCCGGGGGGGTCGTCCCTGTGCCGTCATCACCATGAACCCGTGCCCCTTCGTGTCTGGATAAGCGCTCTAAGTGTTCTATGGGGTGCCCCGCCGTAACGACAGGCATGCGCGGTGGTCATGGAGCAGGTCGCCCGCGTCGCGCCGTGCCGTCTGAAGGCTGGGGGGTGGTTCGCACGCTTCGCCGGGAGTCGGCCCCCCTGCCGGTTCGGCGATGGGGGCACCATGTGTTGAAGCGAATCGCGCAGCTCATCGGGCACCGGCCGTTCCTTTAAAGGAAGATCGAGGTGTCCAGCTCGACGTCGACGGGGGCGGGGATCTTGATCGGCTTGCCCATCTGGACCTGGGTCATGTCTCGGTAGGCGCCGCCTTCGGGGTCGCTGAGGATCGTGACGGTCGGTGGGGTGGCGATCGGGTCGACCAGCAGCATGATCGGCACGCCGCCTCCGGCGTAGATGCGGGGTTTGTCGTCGCGATCCACCCGGACGCTGCCCGGCGAGACGACCTCGGCAACCATGATCAATCCGGAGGAGAACAGCTCGAGAGAGCCCCAGCGCGGGCAGTCGGTGGGAGCGAGGGTGAAATCGGGCACGAGGCTGTCGCGGGGTCCGTCGATGCAGACGTTCACTCCTCCCACGTGGGCGTGCCAGTTGCGCTCCATGACGACCGGTAGCAGTGCATAGGAAAGTAGCGTCGCGTTCCAGCTGTGCTCGGGGCTGCCAACAGGACTCACAATCAGATTCCCGTCGATGATTTCGGCTCGGAAGCCGGGGGTGGGGGGCAACGCCTCGAAGAACTCTCTCGCGGTGTGCGGACGTGGCTGATCTTCTTGGGGAGTGTGCCGGGGGGGTCGCCCCTGTGCCGTCATCACCATGGACCCGTGTCCCTTCGTGTTCGAACGAGCACTCTAAGTTTCCCATGGATTCCCCCGGCCGGGAGAAGCCATGCGGCATGGTTGTGACTCCTCCGCTCCCTGAAGGACCCCGGTGCAGATCTCCTAAAGCGGGTGCTTCGTTAGACATGCCGACAGACAGTGGAAGGAAGGCCAAGAATCGTCCAGGGCGGGGGCGGGTGAGTCTGATGTCGTTGGATCCGCGAGGAGTCTTCGAGGTGCCGAAGCTGACCAGGCGGGTAGCGCGGGCGGCGTTTCCTCAGGGAACGCTGGCGCTGCGGCTGCGAGACAGTCTGGGACAGTTCTTCGACGACGCCCTGTTCGCTGAGGCGTTTCCTGCCGATGGGCGGCCTGCCGCGTCGCCGGGAGCGCTGGCCATGGTGTCGGTGATGCAGTTCACCGAGCGGCTCACCGATCGGCAGGCCGCCGAGGCCGTTCGAGCGCGGATCGACTGGAAATACCTGCTCGGGCTGGAACTGGACGACAGTGGGTTCGACCATACGCTGCTCAGCAGGTTCCGTGCCCGGCTGGCTGAACACGGCCTGGAGGAGAAGATCCTCACCACTGTCTTGCGCGTGGCGCGCGAGCGTGGACTGCTGCGGCAGGGAGGACGGCAACGCACCGACTCGGCCATGGTCATCGCGGATGTGCGGCAACTCAACCGGATGGAATTCGTGGCCGAGACGTTGCGTGCCGCGCTGGAAGCGCTGGCTGCCGCGGCCCCCGGCTGGCTGGAAAGTGTCGTGGCCGAACGCGACAGCGACTGGCTGGGCCGCTACGGCGAGCGCGTGGACTCCTGGCACGGGCTGTCCACCCCGGCTGACCGGCAGACCTGGCTGAGCCAGACCGGACAGGATGGCTTGCACCTGCTGACCGCGGTGTGGCAGCCTTCCTCGCCCGCCTGGTTGCGCCAGATCCCCGCCGTGGAGGTCTTGCGTCAGGCCTGGGTCCAGCAATACCACCGCGACGAGGGTGGCATCCACGCCCGGGAGCCGGGCGATCTGCCCCCGAGCAGCAAGCTGCTGATCTCTCCCTACGACACCGACGCACGCCGGGGCGCCAAGGGCACCACCACGTGGACCGGGTACTGCGTGCATCTGACCGAGACCTGTGACGCCGACGCACCCCGGCTGATCACCGACGTTGCCACCACCAGCGCCGCCGCGGGCAACGACGGTCAAGCGCTGGGTGGCATCCACACCCGGCTGCGACAGCGCGGCCTGGTGCCCGCCGAGCAGTTGGCCGATAGCGGCTACATCAGTGCCGCCAGTATCGTGACCGCCCGCCGGGAGCACGATATCGATCTCGTCGGCCCGGCCCGGCCGGCTACCCGCAAGCGCGGCCATGGCGACATGTTCACCCATGACGACTTCGTCATCGACGACCACCGTCAACAGGCCACCTGCCCGGCAGGGCACACCAGCGTGTCCTGGTCGGCCACGCACGCCAGCCACAGCACCCGCACCCCGCTGATCCAGATCCGCTTCGCCGCCCAGACCTGCCGAGCCTGCCCCTTGCAGCCACGCTGCACCATCGCCGCCAATCAAACCTGGGGGCGCTCCCTGACACTGCGCGCGCCCGCCCTGCGCGCCGCACTCCAGCAGCGGCGACGTGAGCAGGAGACAGACCAGTGGCGAGCCCGCTATCGCTGGCGGGCCGGTATCGAGTCCACCGTCTGCCAATTCGTCCACCGCACCGCCGGCCGCCACACCAGCTACAAAGGCCACAAACAAGCCCATGTGGGCCACTGCCTGGCCGCAACCGCGATCAACCTCATCCGGATCGACGACTGGCTCCAAGGGCACCGCCCCGAGCCCACCCGTGTCACCCACCTCACCCGCCTACTTCGCCGATACCCGCTTTAGGAGATCTGCACCGGGGTCCTGAAGGGAGCGGCTTCTCGCTAAGCCGCTTTCGCGGCCTCACGAAGGGCAAGCCCTGCCCGGAGAATATTGCGGGCCGCGTTCACGTCGGCGTGCGCGGCATGCCCGCACGCCGTACATCGGAAGGCGGCCTGGCTGACGCGGTTCTCTCGCGCGCAGTGCCCGCAGCGCGAGCAGGTGCGGGAGGTGTTGGCGGGGTTGACTGCGATCAGCTCGCGACCGGCGCTTTCAGCCTTGTACGCGAGGACCCGCAGGAACACCCCCCAACCCGCATCCAGAATCGACCGGTTCAACCCGGACTTGGCCACGACGTTCGTGCCGGGCGCCTCGAGAGTGCCGGACGCCGAGCGGGTCATGTTCGCGATCCGCAGGTCCTCGTGCACGATCACGTCATAGCCGCCGACCAGCGCGAGCGCGGCCTTGTGCGCTGAGTCGAGCCGCTGGCGGCGCACCTTCGCATGCAGCGAGGCAAGCCGGGCCACGGCCTTACGCCGCCGGGTGGACCCGCGTTTCTTGCGGGCCAGAGCGCGTTGTGCCGCCGCGAGCCGATCCGCGGACGCGGCCAGGTGACGCGGGTTGTCGACGGGGTCGCCATCTGAGGTGGTGACCAGGGAGGCCACCCCCATGTCGATCCCGACCGCCGCGCCCGTGGCGGGCAGCACCTCGGCGGGCACGCCGTCGCACGACAGCACCACGAACCAGCGGGAGCCCTCCCGGGTGACGCTGATCGTCTTGACCGTGCCGGGTACTCGGCGGTGTTGGTGGACTCGCACCTGCCCGATGCCCTGCAGCCGCACGAACGTGGCGGCCGGGTGGTGGGGCTGGGCGTCCCATCGGCAGCCGTCGCCGTCCCTGGGCCAGACCACGGTGTCGAACCGGCCGCGTCCCTTGAACCGCGGGAACCCCGGGGTGCGCCCGGCCTTGACGCGGGTGAAGAAGGCGGTGAAGGCCGTCTGCAGGCGGCGCAGGGTGGCCTGCTGGGAGGAGAACGACCACCGGCCCTGCCCGTCGGGGTCGCTGGCGCGGATGTGCGTCAGCTCGGCGGACTGGTCGCCGTAGCGGATGGTGACTCCGGCCCTGCGGTAGGCGGTGCGGCGGTGTTCCAGCGCCGCGTTGTACAGGACCCGGTGGTCCTCCAGGCAGGCGGCGAGCGCGATCTGCTGGTGGCGGGTGGGGCGCAGCAGGAATTTATAGGATCTACGCACGGCCGCTCACCGGGACGCCGATCGGTTCCTCACGGTTGGCCCGGAGCATTTCCTCAAGGCGTACCGTGACGCGCTCCCCCAGGGCGGGGCGGCGGCACCCGGGGCGGCACGCGCCGCAGTGCCCGAGGGCAGACGCCGCGCCGGAAAAGGGACGCACCCGAGGAACCACCCGATCAATGTAACGGCACCGCCCGCCCCATGCCCGGGGAAAGGACCGGAAAGGCATCCCGGCGGGGACGGCATTCCCCCGTCGTCTGAAGGCGACGGTCCCCTGCCGAGGCTTTGATGGATCACTTCACCGCCCGATTCGCGTCCTCGCCCCGGGCTCCGGCGCCTCCCGCGGAGATCTCCGGGGCGGCGGCCTCGCCGTACTGAAATAGGATCGGTGGGCTGAACGAAGGGGGAGGCATCGTGGTCCGAGCGCTGGTGTTCGACGTCGGGGAGACGCTGATCGACGAGACGCGGATCTGGTCGCGCTGGGCCGACCGGCTCGGCGTCACGCGGTTCACGATGCTCGGCGTGCTGGGCGGCATGGCCGCGCTCGACAGGTCTTTCGAGGACGCCTTCCGGCTGATCAGGCCCGGGTTCGACGTCGAGGCCGAGCAGGAGGCCTGGAAACTGGAGGACCCCGACGGGCTCCGGGTGAACTTCGACGCCGACGACCTCTATCCGGACGTACGGCCAGGCCTGGCCGCGCTGCGCGACCTGGGATACGAGCTGATCATCGCGGGCAACCAGCCGCCCCAGGCCTACGACGCGCTGGCCGCGATGGACCTGCCCGTCGACGGGATCCACACCTCCGACGGCTGGGGTGTCTCCAAGCCCGATCCCGGCTTCTTCGCCAAGGTCGTC
Source organism: Streptosporangium sp. NPDC000396 (assembly GCF_042898655.1). NCBI lineage: Bacteria > Bacillati > Actinomycetota > Actinomycetes > Streptosporangiales > Streptosporangiaceae > Streptosporangium > Streptosporangium sp. NPDC000396. Next base: position 192,607 of record NZ_JBIAZA010000007.1, on the reverse strand, counting down.
GCGGTGTCGGGGCGGGAGCCGGGCGAGATCCTGTATGTGGGCGACCGGCTCGACAACGACGTCCGTCCCGCCCGCGCGGCCGGAATGCGGACCGCCCTCATTCGCAGGGGCCCCTGGGGATATCTCCACGCCGCCCGTCCCGAGGCGGGCGAGGCCGACTTCGCCGTCGACGACTTCCCGGCCCTCGTGGCGGCGTTGACCCGCGAGGCGGCAGGCTGATCGCGGGCCACGGGTGACCACCCGCGGCGGGTGGGCGTCACGCGCCGCGGTTGTGCCAGATCGCGGAGGTCAACGCCAGGATCCGCGGCGGCAGAGGCCTTCGCCGTGGGCGCTGGAGCCGGGTCAGGGGTGTTGTGGCCGATCCGGTTGATGAAGACGTGGCCATGCCGCCCCCTGAATGTCGCTGCGGTAAAGCTGTCAGGCGGGGGCAGAACTCGGTAGGGTCCCCAGCCGATGCCACGCAGAAGGAGAACCCCGTGAAGTCGAAGGCTCGCCTGTTCGCCCTGCTCGCCGTCTTACCGCTGCTGCCTTTCGGCGGCCCGGTCCAGGCCGCCGAGGCCGCCGACCCGTACAACGGCCAGTCACCCTACAAGGTGATCAACGGCCGCGCGTGCGCCACCAACGGGCGGGTCGTCGCCACCCAGGAAATCGTCCGGGGTGACACCGTCTACGGCACTATTCAGGTACGGAGGAACCTGTCGTGTAACACGTCGTGGGCTTTCGTCAATTTCGGCGGAAAACTCGGGGCCGGTGAGTACGGAAACGCGCTGATTCGCCGCAGCGGGCCCCACGGCACCCACAGACTCGCCTACAGCTGCGACACCGCCAATGGCAACAAGCGTGTCCTGCCTGGCCAGAGCACCTGCTACACGCCGATGATGACTCGCAATTATTCGATGTGGGCCGAAGGGTACCTCTACCACAAGAACAGCGCGGGCTCGTGGGTCACTTACGCCTTCGGAAAGGCGGACCACTACTTCAGGTGAAGCCGGTCAGAGTCCGGCCGCGGCTCCGATGATCGACCGCGGGTCGGCCGCTCCGGCCAGGACGCCCGAGGGCAGCACGTCGATCAGATGGGCGTGACCGAAGGCGGAGCCGTACGGCGCGGCGCCGACGGGGTGACCCCGTTCCCGCAGGCCGTCGCCCCACGGGCCGCCCTCTTCCACCTCGACCACGGCCTGGTCGGGGGCGCGCCAGGTGTCGAAGCCGGTGCCGCCGGAGGCCAGCCGCCAGCGGGCGGAGCCGATGGCCTCGCCGGGAGCCTGGTCGTGGGCCAGCAGGCGGGTGAGCACCTGGAGCAGGATCTGCGGCTGGGCGTCGCCGCCCATGGTGCCCACGACCGAGCGGAGCGACCCGCCGGGATCGGTGACCAGGGCGGGGACGAGGGTGTGCGGCGGGCGGCGGCCGGGGCCGTATTCGGCGGGATGGCCCGGCAGCAGCGAGAACCCGATGCCCCGGTTGTGCAGGTTGATGCCGGTGCGAGGCTCGAAGATCAGGCTTCCGAAACCGGCGGCGTTGGACTGGATCAGTGAGACGCCCATGCCCTCGCCGTCCACCGCGCACAGATAGGTGGTGTCGCCGGGGGCGGTGAGGTCACGCACCGCGACCCGCCCGTTCGCGGTGATCATGGATCGGCGCGCGGTGGCCGAGCCGAGCACGTCGTCGACGGCCGCGCCGTCGAACAGCACGTCCAGCCGGTCGTGCCCGGCCATCCTCGCGGCCTCCACCAGCAGGTGCGCCCAGAGCGGGTCGGCCGGGTCGTCCGGCAGGCCGAGCTCCTCGGCGATGCCGAGCGCGAGCAGCAGCAGGTATCCCTGCGAGTTCGGAGGCATGGTCCACACGTCGTGCCCGAAGGCCCGGACCCGGAGCGGCTCCACCCATTCGGCGCTCTCTCCGGCCAGGTCGCCCTCGGTGTACTCGCCGTCGCCGGCCGCGAGCAGCCCTTCGCCGAACTCGCCCAGGTAGAACCCGTCCCGCCCGTCGGCGAGGGCCTCCAGCGCCCGCGCCACCCCGGGGCGCCGGATCAGGTCGCCGGCTCGCCGGGCGGGGGCGAAGTCGTCGCAGAGCGGGCCGACGGTCTCCAGCGCGGGCAACATCAGGGGCGAGACCGGAAACCCGTCGCGGGCGTGCCCGATCGCCGGTGCCAGCACCTCGGCCATCGTCAGCCTGCCGTACCGGCCGTGCAGGGCCAGCCAGCCGTCCGCGCAGCCGGGCACCGGAGCGGAACGGATGTCGTGGTGATGCGGCATGCGGTCGTGCCCCTCGGCGCGCAGCCGCTCGGGGTCCGCGCCCGATCCCGCCCGCCCGGACGCGTTGAGCGCCGCGGGCGCTCCGGTCCCGTCATGGACGAGGGCGAACAGATCCCCGCCCAGCCCGCACATGTGCGGCGCGGTCACCGCCAGGACGGCGTTCGCCGCGATCGCCGCGTCGGCTGCCGATCCACCCCGCTCCAGCATGGTCACACCCGCTCCGGAAGCGAGGTGATCGACGGTGCAGACCATTCCGGAGCGCGCGTATCGGGTGTTCAGCATGACGAGAGCGTACGGCTTCCGCCCCCTCTGGATAACTACACCGGTCAGCCGGTACAGTTTCGTTCATGCCGAGACCGAGTTCGAAAGACCGTCTGCTCGACGCCGCAGCCGAGGTGCTGCTGGCCGAGGGAGCCGAGTCGCTGACCCTGGAGGCCGTGGCCCGGCGCGCCGGCGTCTCCAAGGGAGGGTTGTTCTATCACTTCCCGACCAAGCAGGCCCTGGTCGCCGCGATGATCGAGCGCCTCGTCGGCGCCTTCGACGAGGCCCTGGCCGGCTCCGGCCCGCGACCCGGTGACTTCCTGCGCGCCTATGTCGCCGCGACCATCCCCGAACGGCCCGCCGCCGGTGGGGCCCCGGCCGACCGGATCACCGCGGCCCTGCTCGCGGGTGTGCTCGTCGACCCCGGCGGCCTCGCGCCCCTGCGTGAGCGCTATGCCACATGGCAACACCGGCTTGCCGACGACGGGATCGATCCCGCGGTCGCCACCCTGGTCCGCCTGGCCGTGGACGGCTGGTGGGCGGCCCGCCTGCTGGGCCTCGCGGAACCCGAGGAGGGGCTGCACGAGCAGGTCCGCCACCGTCTGATGGAGATGATCGACCATGCCGCGGGGTAGCGCCGGCGTGTTCTCCTGCGCCGGCTCAGGCGCGGCCGCCCTTCGCCGCGGCGGCTCCCGGACGGCCGCCCGTCCCACCGACGGCGCCCGCCCGTCCGGCGGCGCCCGCCCGGCCGGCGGGGGTCTCGGCGGCGCCCGTCCCTCCTTCGGGGTGACCAAAACACTCATGCTGGTCACCGACGTGGGCTTCCTGATCTACTTCTCGGTCACCGGCCTGGGGCTCATCCCGCCCGAGTGGGCCTTCGCCGACTACGCCAACCCGCTCATGGTCTCCTGGAACTGGTCGTTCCTCTGGATCGACCTCCTGGCCAGCGCCACCGGCCTGACCAGTCTCCACCTGCTCCGGCGGGGCGCGCCGAGCGGTCCGGGGCTGATGCTCGTCTCCCTGGTCCTCACCGCGACCTCGGGCCTGATGGCAGTCGCCTTCTGGACCCTGCGCGGCGACTTCTCCCTCGCCTGGTGGATCCCCAATCTCTACCTGCTCCTGTTCCCCCTCCCCGCGATCGTCCGGCTCGCCGGGCAGGCCGGAGGTGACGGCCGCGGGCGTGGGTGACCACGTGGAGACGCCGGACGGCGAGCGCGGAAAAAAGATTCCGGTGAGGTGCAACCCCTGCGGGAGCGGTGGTGTTTGAGTCCATGAGAGCGCGACAACCGGCTCTTCCCCGCCCGGTCGGGCGGGGGCACGATCGTCAGAAGGAAACCTCATGGATCTGCAGCTTTCCGGCCGCGTCGCGGTCGTCACCGGTGCCTCGAAGGGCATCGGGCTTGCCATCACCCGCACGCTGCTGGAGGAGGGCGTCCGCGTGGTGGCCGCCTCCCGCAAGGGCAACGCAGACCTTGACACGCTCGCCGGTGAGAACCTGGTCCACGTCCCGGTCGACCTGATGGACCCCGAGGCGCCCGGCCAGGTCGTGGCACGCGCGGTGGAGGTGTTCGGCGGCCTCGACATCCTCGTGAACAACGCCGGTGGCCCGCCGCCCGGGGTGCAGCTGCCGCGCATGTCGTTCATGACCCCCACCGACGACGACTGGCGGGAGATGTTCGAGTTCAACCTCTTCTCCACGGTGCGGGCCATCCGCGCCGCCATCCCGCTGATGCTGGAGCGCGGCGGCGGCGCGATCGTCAACATCTCCTCGGGCAGCGCCCGGCAGCCCGCCCCCATGAACGTCGACTACAACGCGGCCAAGGCCGGCATGAACAACCTCACCAAGGCGCTTTCGGAGGAGTTCGGACCCCAGGGCATCCGTGTGAACACGGTCTCCCCGGGGCCGGTGCTCACGGCGTGGTGGACCAAGGAAGGCGGCGCGGCCGACATCATCGCCGGTATGGCGGGCACCGACCGTGACAGTGTCATGGCCAGCGTCGCGCCGGAGATGATGAAGCTGACCACCGGACGCCTCGTCGACCCGCAGGAGATCGCCGACGTGGTCGCCCTGCTCGTCTCGCCGCGTTCGGCGAGCACGACCGGTGCGGAGTTCGCCGTCGACTCCGGGTTCCTCAAGGCCGTCTGACGCGGCGCCGGCATATGTTCACCGGGTTCGGTGACCCGCCGTCTCGGTGGCGACCTCGGCTGAGTCCGTCTCGGAAACCCGACGAAGGTTCGTGGTCACCGAACCAGGGGGTGTCCCTTGGATCTTTGCCGTGGCGAGGATCGGCCAGGTGGTGCCTCGCAAGACGAAGGAGCCCGTAGTGGTGTTCTACGGGCGGTAAGACCCCGGGGCCCCGCGGCAAACGCGGAGCTTGCGTAGCGTTTTCGTGGGGTGGGGCGACAACGCGGCGGGGCGCCGTCTGGGCGACCGCAGTAGGCAAGAAGATCCAAAAGACACCCCTGGGCCGTGGCTTCTCGGTTCCCCGGTCTGAGCACGGTGCCGAGCCGGGCGGGGACCCGGGCCGCCGCCCCTGTTCTCCGCCTCCTCTGCTGAGGTACGGCCACGCTCGGCAGAGGAGGCGGCCGGCTCCGAGACGGGGGCCGCGGGCCGATCTTTGGCCGAGCCGCGTGACGGTCACTCGACCGGGGGTCCGTCACGCGGCTTCGCCATCGCCGAACCAGTGGTGTCCGTTCCGCGCTCATTCAGTTAATTGCGGCAATCGCGCCCATTCTGGGCCCATTTCTGCGACCGCCGGACGCGGTGCCGGGACCACACCGGCCGCCGGCTCATTCGCGATCGTTTCGCCGCCTGAGAAGTTCTCCCGGCGTGGCCCGGTCCTCTCGGAGAACGGGATCATCTCGCGCCCGGAAGCCTTGCCCCGCCGGTCGTATCGCTGGTCGTACTCAGTGCCTCTGCCTTCCCCATATGCGGGGCGGTCGTGTCCAGCGTCTCTGTCTTCCCGTACCCGGCGCGTCCGCGTCCAGCGCCTCTGCCTCCCCGTACCCGGCGCGTCCGTGCCGGCCCGTGAGCGGGTCACTCGTCCCCCAAGGAGCCACCATGGCCGTGCTCGATATCCCCTGTCCGAAACCACGGGCCCTGGCCCCTGAGCGAACCGCCGGTCGTGGCGGGTCCCAGGGGCGTCTGGTGCCCCTTGTCGCGCTGGCGCCGTTCCTCGCCAACGCCGACGCGGGGATCGTGTCGCTCGCCCTGCCCGACATCCAGCGCGATCTGGCGATGAGCCTCGCCGACGTGCATTGGGTGACCAACGTTTACGTGCTGCTGGTCGGCGGGTTCCAGCTGGTGGGCGGAAGGGTCGCGGATCTGGTCGGCCCGCGGCGGCTCTTCCTGATCTGTCTTGCCGGCTTCGCCGTGACATCGGCCGCCTGCGGCGTCGCGCCGAGCGGGGGCGCGTTGATCGCGGCCAGGGCCGCGCAGGCCGTCGCGGCATCGCTGCTGGTTCCTGCGGCCATGGCAATAATGATCATGGCGACGCCCGAGCCCGCCGTACGCGCACGGGCCCTGGCGGCCTGGGCGAGTGCCGGGGGAGCCGGTGCCATGGCCGGGATCTTCCTCGGCGGACTCGTGGTGAGCTACCTCGACTGGCGCTGGGTCTTCTATCTCAACGTTCCCCTGGCCGCGGCGGTGCTCCCGATCGCCCGCAGGCTGCTCCCTCGCGACGGTCACACGCACGGCCAGAGCGTGGACGTTCCCGGCCCGCTCACCCTGGTCGGCAGCCTGCTGACACTGATCTACGCGCTGATCCGCATTCCGGAGCACGGATGGGACGAGGTCACCTGCTGGACGCTGGCCGCGGCCGTCGCCCTGGGCGGGTTCTTCGTGATGACCCAGGCTCGTGCCAGCCACCCGCTCCTGCCCGCCGTGGTCATCCGTGACCGTGGGCTGGTCGCCGGCTCCCTCGCCATCCTGCTCGTCTCCGCGGCCACCGCCCCTGTCGTCTTCGTCGGGAGCATCTACCTTCAGCAGGTTCACCACTACAGCGCCTTGGCTGCGGGATTCGCACTTCTGCCCATGGTCGGCGGGATAATGCTGGTCGGACGCGTGTGCAACCGTATGCTCGCCCGTCGCGGCCCACGCTTGCCGTATGTCATCGGTTGCGTCATGACCGGTGCGGGCCTGCTCTCGCTGACCAGGGTCTGTCCCGGCTCCGGGTACCTGGCCGATCTGCTGCCCGGCCTGGCGCTCACCGGCGCCGGACTGCCGTTCATCTGGATGACGAGCGAGGTCGTGGCCCTGTCCCGAGTCACGAAGCGGACCGTGGGGCTCGCCACCGGGATGGTCCAGTCGGCGGGCCAGATCGGCATGGCGATCGGCCTCGCCCTCGCCGTCACCGTCTTCACCGCTCACTCCCACGATCGGCTGAGCGCCGGAGCCGACTCCCCGACCGCTCTGTCCGACGGCATCGGACGTGTTTTCCTCGTGTCCGCGATGCTCCTCGTACCCGTGCTGATCAACGCCCTGACCGGCACGCGCGGCCTTCAGAAGCGAGTGACCAGGCCGTGATTGCGGTCCCAGTATCCGCCGGAGGGGGCGGTGTCGAAGAGAGCGGCCGCGACGGCGTTGCCCTCCAGGTCGTTGTCCTCCACCCGGCCCGACAGGCAACCACCGCCGTCGGTGATCCACAGACCGTGGGTCTGGGTCTTGGGGTCATGGTTGTCCCAGACGCGGTTGCCGCGGAATGTGAGGCCGGAGGTCGGCGCGTTCAGGCTGACGCCGCTCCGGACGGGGGGAGAGGCGGGCAGGCTGTACGGGGTGCCCGCCGCGGGCGGGTCGCCGACCCAGGCCGTCGTCACGCCGGGGCGGAAGGGTGCGAGGACCAGCTCGGTGGCGGTGTTGGCGGCGACGACCGCCGTGCGGTCGCCTACGGTGAGCGTCTTGCCGCGATGCCCGCCGGGAAGCCAGGCGGCGGCGGTGTCGATCACGGATGTGGCGGTGTAGGTGACGGTGGCACCCCGGCCGGATGCCGCCGGCGCCGCCCGCCCGCCGTTGTCACGGATCCGGTTGCCGAGCAGGACGGCGTCGACAAGGGTTCCGTCGATCCGGACGCCGTCGAGGGCGTTGCCCCAGACGTCGTTGCCGTCCAGGACCATCTCGGTGGAGGCGAGGGACGGGCCGCCGGGCATGTTGTGCTGGCGGTAGCCGTAGCGGCCGTTACGGCTGACGCGATTGCCCTGAACGGTGTAGCGGCCGGGGGTGTTGCCGATGCTGACGCCGTCGCGGACGTTGCCGTCGACGACGCAGCCGGTGACGATGCCGCCCCTCCCCGCGACGGAGGTCGTGCCCAGGCCCGAGACGTCGTATCCGGCCTCCTGATTGCCGATCATGGTGCAGGCGGAGACGATCAGGCCGTCGGCGCCCCAGTCGGAGATGCCGTACCGGTTGCCCTCGGCGTAACAGTTGGTGATGCGGATGCCGCGAGGCGGGGTCCATTCCCGATTCTGGAGTTCTAGGAAGACGCCGTTGGTTCCGTTGCCGACGGCGGTGCAGGCGGTGATGGTGAGGCGCTCGACGGAGCCCCAGCCGCCGATGCCGATGCCGAGACCGGCGCCGCCGATCTGCTCGCCGCTGTCCAGTCGCCCGCAGCCGATGGCGACGATGCTCTCCACCACCGAGTCCTGCAGGAAGTCGCAGCCGAAGCCCGAGGCCGCGGTGTGGTGGATGTACAGGTCGCGGAAGCGGCCCCGGAGCACGTACTGCAGGCCCAGCCCCTTGGCGAGCACGTCGTACTCCGCGAGCTCGACACCAGAGCCGTCGATCTCGAACGAGGCGAAGGTACAGTCGGCGATGTGGTTGTCGCGGCCGGCGCCGTGCTGGATGGCGGTGAAGAAGGCCAGCGGTGTCGGATCGGTGGGATTGCCGGGATTCGACAGGACGAACCTGGTCACACCCGGGCCCGCGCCGATGAGGGACACCCCGCTCCGCCACACGGTGCCCGCGTCCCGGATCGAGTACACCCCTGGCGGGCAGTAGATGACGCGAGGACGGCCGTCGTCGGCACACGCCGCCCCGGCCGTGTCGACCAGCTCGGCCAGAGCCGGTTGGTCGTTCGTGACGCCGTCGCCGGTGAGACCGTGGTCGCGGGCGTCGTAGATGAGGGAGTCCGCCCGGCCGGTGCCGGTCATGGCGACGGGCTGCAGGCCCCTGGGCAGGGACATCCCAGCCTCCTTCGGCGAAGTCACGCCGCCTGCGCGACGGGCGGCGGAACGGCGAGAAGCGATCGGGAACCGGCCGCGACGGCGACGCGAGCGGATGCCGGCCCTCGACATCGCCCGTCACAGGATCCAGCCGGCCGATGTCGGCAGGTCAGGGGGTAAATTCCCGCGTTCCTGCGGAGTAAGCGCAGATCAGCGCTGGTTTCCCCGGCCGGGGGAGGTCTCGCGCGGGTTGCCGGACGAGGCCGGGTGGCGGGCCGGCTCGTGAAGCGTGACGTCGCCGAGCGAGCGGCAGTAGGCGATGCTCTGCTCGGTCGAGGTCCCGGATCAGGTGGCGGCGGTGCCCAGGATTCGCCGGGGGGTGAGCCGGATCACGACCCGGACGACGTCCGGCGGTAGTTCCAGGTATTCCTCGCCGGCGCCCGGCCCCTCGTACTTCTCGGCCAGGGAGGCCGCCAGTTTCCGGCCGGTGTCCTCGGTCACGGAGGCCGTGCCCCGCACCTCGACGTACTGGAGCGGGTCGTTCCTGTCGAACACGCTCAGGCTCGCCCGGGGTTCGCGGCGCAGGTTCTTCTCCTTGCGACGGCCGGCCTGCGAGGAGATGAGCAGGTCGTCTCCGTCCCGCCCGACCCAGACCACGGAGGTTTGCGGGCTCCCGTCCGGATTCACCGTGGCGAGAACCGCGGGGTTCACATCATCGATGATCTTTCGAGTGGCATCGCTCAACGAGATCGTCATGATCGTCATCTTATGGCGGCTTATATGATCTATCTATGGATTTATCCGGTTCCGTGCACCGGCTGAATCCCCGCGGAGACGCCTCTACTACGCTGCCGGGAAACCGTCCGCCCGAGTGGGAGCCCGAAGAGCCGATGCCGCAGATACTCGTCGAATACTCCGACAACATGACCGACGCGTTCGACCGCCGTGGGTTCGCGCTGGCCCTTCACACGCTGGTCGCCACGATGGCCGAAACCGCGCTGGACAGTTGCAAGACCCGGTTCCGGCCCATCGAGGAGTACGTCATCGCCGACGGCGCGGCGCATCACGCCATGGTGCACATCGAGGTGGGCCTGCTGTCCGGCCGTACGGCCGAGGCCAAGAGCGAGCTGGCCCGTGCGGTTCTGGCCCTCGCCCGCGACCACATGAAGCCCACGCCCCGCCTGACGGTGCAGACGACGGTGGACATCGCCGATCTCGACGGCGACTCCTACCAGAAGCACGTCGCCGCGCGGAGCGAGACCGAGAAGGAGTAGAAAGGGGCTCTCGGCCGTCGCCGGGTGGGCGGTGAGGGCCGGGAGTTCGGCTCCAACGTTTCAGCATGCGAACCCACCGGCCCGGGGCCGACTTACCCGACGTGGACCAGCAACACGGTCTCCTCGACCCCTCGGCCAGACCTCTGCTGGACCGGACCGGCCAGCGTTTCGATGGGCAGAAGCGGCCACTTCGGCTCCTTCCGGGTAAGGCTTGCCAGCTCTTCCGGTGGTTCGGCACCGTCCCGAACGGTCGTGACGTAGGCCTTTGCTTCCTGCAAGCTCAGTCGCGGGGCCTGCTTGCGCAGGTGGCTCATCGCGGCCACGACGCCGGCGGAGTGGACGAGCGCGCGAACAGCGGAGGCCAGTGGATCAGGCGGTCTTATGCCCTTGATCTGCAGGAGGTAGTGCTCCTGCCAGCCCTCTTCCGACCACCAGGCGTCGGGGATGTAGTGGATGCTCCCGTCGTGCCGGTCCACCAGGCAATGGCCGCCGCCCATGAGGTTGTCGCGCGCGTCTCCGGTGCGGGCGTACTCCGCCGTGTTCCAGAAGGCGAGCCAGCCGACCGAGTGTTCCTCCACGTGGTAGACGGCCAGTTCGGGGGCCGGCCCCCTCCATGACCACGTCAGCCGCTCTGTGGCCAGGAAGGACTCGACGAGTTCGACGGCGCGTTCCTTGGAGATCACGATCTCATCATTCACCACAGGTCAACCGGGTTTCGGCATGTCGGCGCCGTTCCCACCGAGATCTCAAACGCAGTCTGAGGACTGCTGAAAGATACATTCATGCCTTCTGTGAGCTGCGGGAAAGTGCGCCGTCCACCTTCCCGAAAGCTCGCAGTCCCCGAGACGCGTGATGGCGCTATCAGTGATCTGTCGCCGATGTCGTGGGCCCGGTCACGCGTCGCCGCCTCAGAGCCAGACAAGGTCGGAGTGGAGTCGCGACGCGGCGCTGTGGGCGCTCACCCACTGGCCGAACCCGTTGACCACGCCTATGTGTGGCTGGAGTCCCGGGCGCAAGAGATCCGCGCCTTCGACAACACCCTGCTTCCAGGTCTGCTTCATACCTCGCAATACGCGCGGGCGGCGATCGCGGCGGCTGAGTATGACGCCAAGAGCGAGCAGATCGACCGTTGGGTCGAACTTCGTATGACCCGTCAAGGGATCCTCGAAAGAGAGAATCCGCCCCGGTTCTCAGCGATCATTGATGAGGCCGTGCTGCGTCGCGAGGTCGGTGGTCCGAAATGTTTGGCGGCGCAACTTCGGCACCTGGCCGGATGTGCTACCGGGCCGAACATCGAGATTCGTGTGCTGCCATTCAGTGCCGGGGCGCACGCCAGCCCGACCGGCGCGTTCCGTATTTTCACGATGGAGAAGCCGTTTCCCGAAGTGGGCTATGCGGAGACGCCGAAAGGGGCTATCTATGTGGAATCACCCGATACCCAGCGCTTTGCGCGGACGTACGATGAATTGCAAGAGCTGACCCTCACGCCCGAGGAGTCAGCTGAGCTGATCTCCGCGACGGCAGGGAAGCTGTTGCGGTGAGCCGGATGGAAGGGCATGGCATGTCTACCCCTGAAGACTTGACCAACGTTGCCTGGCACATCAGCACGAGAAGCGACAACGGCGGTGGGAGCTGCGTGGAGGCCGGACCGCTGGCCGACGGCAGCGGGCGGGTCGCCGTACGGCACAGCCACCACCCCGACGGCCAGGTGATTGTCTACACCCGCGCCGAGTGGGAGGCGTTCATCGGTGGCGTCAAGGACGGGGAGTTCGACTTCCCCGCCCCGTGACCTCGTCGGCAGGAATCGTGACCGGCCAGATAGGGACATCCCGGCCGCCGGACGAGGACGGGCGGGGCGGCGGTCCTGCGGTCACCGTACGCGGATGCCCGCGACGGGGTGAGCAGGGCCGCCGCCCCGTGTTCATTTCTGCGGCGGGTGAGGTTCAGTCCGCGCCGCGCTTGGCCAGCCGGACCTCCAAGGTGATCCCGTCGGCCCGGACATCGCAGGTCCGGAAGGCACTCTCGGCGGCCAGGTGTTCGAACTGGGCCCGAGAGTAGGCGCGGCGCCGGAGCCACATCAGCGGCAGCTTCGTCATGAAGGCGTTCAGCGGGCTGAGCTCCATCCCCTTGACCTCCCGGTCGATGTCGGCGCGGGAGATGTCCTTGTTCATATCGTGGATCACCGCCGTCCCGCCGCCGCGCAGGACGCGATGCATCTGGTTCAGGGCACTGCCGGGCCGCCCGAAGTTCTTGAAGGCGGCCTGGCAGACGACCAGGTCGAAGGATTCGCCGTCGAAGGGGAGGTCGGCCGCGTCGCCCTGCTGGAAGTCGACGCGCACGCCCGCCCGGCGAGCGTTCTCGGCCGCGATCTCCAGGAGCGTGTGGCTGATGTCCAGCCCGGTCACCGTGAGCCCGAGCCGTGCCATCTCGACCAGGTATCCCGGACCCGGTGCCACCTCCAGCACGGCGGCTCCGGGCGGCAGGTCGCCGGCGAGTCGTGCGGCGTACTGCCGGAATGCCGCGAGCTGGGGCGCCGAGCCGCGCTGGCGGGCGTACCACCGCGCCATCGCTCCTTCCATCTGCGGTGCCTGGGTTTGCTTGCGTTGCGCGTTCTCCATGGTCCCTCCGGTTTCGGATGGTGAGTGTCCGAACCGGCCCGGGAAAGAGCCCGGCTATTGTTACGGTTGCCACCTCGTGGCCGGGTTCCGTTCCGCGGGTTTCGGTTCGAGGGTGACGACCCGGCGGTGGTGTTCCCGCACCCCGCCGGGTCGGCTTTCCAGGATCAGTCGGTGGTGCTGCCCCTTTCCATGAGGTCCGCCACGTCGGACGGCACCTGGCCGGTCTCGTGCCAGGCCCGCCACGCCTCGAGGTCGGGAAACGATCCGCTGGTGAGCTCGCCGAGCAGCGACCGGATCCAGGCCACCTCGGCCTCGCGAATGGCCAGGTCGTACTCCGACTCGACGAGGAACAGCCGTGGAACCTCCCGGCAGTGCTGGGCCAGCGTCTCCCGCTGGCCGGCGACCTCCTCCTCCAGCAGGGCGAGCCGCTGCCGCAGCAGGACCATCACCTCGTCGGGGTGGATGACTCCCCAGACCGACAGGGCGGCTTCGAACTTCGGCTGTTCCCTTTCGGGCACCGCGATCAGCTCGCGGACCCAGTCCGCGTACTCCTGGCGTCCGGCGTCGGTGATGCGGTAGATCGTGCGCTCAGGGTGCGCGCCGTCCCGGACGCTCTCTGCCACGGCGAGAAATCCGTGCTTCTCAAGATTGCGCACCACGGTGTAGAGCGACCCCCATTTGATCTTCATGTCCCGGTCTTTGCCGCGTGCGCGCAGAACGGAGGCCATCTCGTAGGGATGCATCGGCTTGGCGTAGACCGTCGCGAGCACAGCCAGGCCAAGCATGTTGTTCACCTTGCGCCGTTTGGCCATGTCTCGTCACCTCACCTTGGTACTCGTTTGCGAGTATACGTAGGCGAGTATGCATTCGCTATAGCTGTGCCCAACCGAGGCAGCCGGTTTCGGCGCAGGCGAGACCGCCCCTATCAGGAGATCTCCAAGGAGGAGGACCGGGCGGGGGTCAGGTTCCGTCCCAGCCAGGTTCCATCCGGGTCAGGTGAGGTGCCGTCCCGGTCAGGTTCCGTCCGGGTCAGGCGAGGTGTCATCCCGGTCAGGCGAGATGCCGTTCCGCCGTGGTCGCGGGGTCTTCGAGGCGCCAGTGGGGGCGGCCGCCGATGACGGTGGCCACGCACCGTCCCGGTCCGTTGCGGAGCAGGGCGGTGTAGGCGCTCTCCTCGTCGGCCTCCACGGCGAAGACGGCGAAGTCGGCCCGGCTGCCCGGGGCCAGGGAGCCCAGCCGGCCCGGGCCCTCGCTCAGACCCAGAGCCCGTGCCCCGCCCAGCGTCACCGCCTCGACCAGGAGCCGGTCGCGGCCGGGGTCTGCGTCCCGGGCGAGCATGCGGGCGGCGGCCAGCGGGTCGCCGCCCGTCCGAGTGCCGAACGCGATGACGCTCTCGCCGTCCAGGAGCCCTTCGGCGGCGAACGGCGACGCTATCGCCACCGCCGTGCCCCGGATCCGGAGAAGCTTGCGGTCGGCCTCGTCGAGCGGACCGGAGGTCGCCACGTGACAGCCGGGGCCGAGGGCTCCCACCTCGTCCAGGAATCCGGCCGGATGGCGGCCCAGCTCGATGTGGAGCCGGAGTCCGAACGTCCGGGACAGGATGGCCAGGTCCTCCATGACCGCGGGGTCGGGGGAGTGCGCCGCGATGCCGATGATCCCGGGGTGGTCCACCTCGCGGATCGCGGTGATCAGGTGGTCGCGGCCGTCGCTCTCCCACCGCCTCTCGTCCTCGCACCGCGTCTCAAGATAGGTCACGCCGCCCAGCCCGGTCTCGCCGACCGTGGACGCGGAGTCGAGGTCGTCCGCCACGCCCGCGATCGCGGTGACGCCGTGGACGAACGCCGGGACGGGGACCGGGCCGAGCCGGAGGTGGGCGTCGATCAGCCCCGGAACGATCATGCCTGGCCAGCGAACCGGGACGAGGTCGGGATGGGCGGCCTCGATCTTCCGCCGAGGCCCGACCCGGATCACCCGATCGCCCCGGACGGCGACGGCGCCGTCCTCGACGGGCGGCCCGCAGACGGGCAGGACGAGCGGCGCGCTGTGGATGGTGACCGCTGGGAGCACACGCGCGCCGATGGTGCGACCTCGGCGCGTGGGCATAGACACTCCTGTCTGTTTGTCCCTTTTGAAGAGACTAAGGGCAGTGACCTGTCGATCTCAAATGTCTTGCCACGAAACAGGGCATAGGGCCATCTTCTTACAGAAGATTGTTGATCTCGGTTAAGACGATCTATAGCGTCACTTGACGTGACTCGTCCCCCCAAGTTACTTAAAGCGTTGATCGCGGCCGTGGTGCTGATCCCCGTCGGCATCGCCTCCGCTCCCGCCTCCGCCGAGCCGCCTCCCCAGCCCGAACACCCCTGGCGCCTGAACCACTGGCCCCAGACCCAACCCTGGCAGCGAGACGAACCCGCCACCGCGCGCGTCGGGAAGCCGGGCGGTCCGGCCCCGATCGACCCGCAGAACTGGAAGAACCCCGACCACATGACGTGGGCCGACTACACCAGGCCGCCGGGCACGAACTGGGCCGACCCCGCCGTCAAGGGTTCCAAGCGCACCTTCCGCGGCGCGCTGGTCCTGCTCGACTATCCCAACCAGCCCTTCGTGGTCACCCAGCCCCAGGGCTCGACCGTCTTCAGGAATCCCAGCGCCGAAGCCCATGACATCCCGCGCGAGAAGGTCTCGCAGTTCTACAAGGACTTCCTCAACACCCCGAACGAGCTCAACCGCGGCCACACCATCCACGAGTACTGGATGGAGGACTCCGGCGGGCGCTACGGCGTCGAGCTGACCGCCTTCGGCCCCTACCGGATGCCGGGCAAGTCCCACGAGTACGCCATGGAGTTCCAGGCGGGCACCGCCTGCCCGGCCGGGGACAGCTGTGACAAGAACATCAGGACCGACGGGCGGGCAGCCTGGGTCGCCGCCGAGGGCCCGGAGGTTCCCGCCGGCTTCGACTTCGTCTTCTACCTGAGCGCGGGCCAGGACGAATCGGCCACCTGGCAGGAGTTCGGGCCGATCAAGTTCCCGACGAAGGAGGCGGTGACCGACGCCTTCGGCCCGCCGGATCCGAACCTGCCCAACTGGGCCAGGACCCGCTACGTGGAGTGGACCTCCTGGGCCTCGGCCTCATCCATCTGGCCCAACGCCGGAGGCGGGTCGTCCACCCAGGCCGAGAGCTCGGGGCAGGGGGTCTACGCTCACGAGCTCAGCCACATCCTCGGTATCGGCGACAACTACAACAACCCCTTCGGCGTGCCGCCGCGCCGGGCCTACACCGGCATCTGGGAGATGCTCAGCCGCGGCAGCTTCAACGGCCCCGGCGGACCGCACAGCCGCTGGCTGATCCCGCCCACCTCCGGAGGCTCCATGGGAGCCCAGCACATGCTCCGCAACAAGATCAAACTTGAGATGGTGGACGAGCGGAACGTGCTGCGCCTGTCCCGGGAGGCGCTGGCCGAGTCGGGTCTCGTCGTGGCCAGGGTGACCGCTCGGGCGGTCCAGCCGGGATCGAACGGCCTGTCGGGGGTCAACATCGCCTTCGGCGACGGTGACCGGAGCCCCGCCTGCGACATCGCCACGAACCCGTTCTGCGACGGTGGCGGCTACGACAACTACACCGTCGAGGTCGTCGACCGGATGGGCTCCGACTCCTTCACACCCGACTCCGGGGTTCTGCTGGCCAAGACCAAGAACCAGGATCGCGCGCCCTTCGAGTGGGTCGTCGACGCCAACCCGCAGGACATCGGCATGACCGACTACGTCCTGCCCGACGGCACCGCCGTGCCCATCACGGTCGGCGACTACCGCCAGCTGTCGGACGCCCTGTTCCACGCGGGCACCGGCTCCGGGTCCGAGTTCGAGTATGTGGACGAGGCCAACAGGCTCCACTTCTACGTCCTCGACGTGCGACGTGACAGCGGGGGCGTCCTTTCCTACACGGTGGCGATCCGCTCCCTGGACGGCGCCGGGCCGCAGAAGCGCGGCCTGAAACTGCTCCCGGCCGCCGGGATCCCCGGCGGCAAGGGCCTGTCCAGCTGCCGCTTCCCGCTGTTCAACACCGGGAGGAACGCCCCCGCCCGGGGACAGCACCCCGAGGACGTGAGCGGTTACCTCACCTCCGACGTCTACCGGCTTTCGGCCACCGTCGAGGGCCGCGGCTGGACGGTCTCGCTGCCGAACCAGCTCGCGACCGCGGAGTTCGGCAAACAGGCGCCGGTGGCCGTCAACGCCCAGCAGGCCCCGGGCGGCAGCCGCCTGGCCAAGGTCACGCTGACCGCCACCTCCGAGAGCGACCCGTCCAGGACCGCCCAGGCGACCTGCCACGTGATCGGCTTGTAACGGGCGCCGGCGACCGGGCCGATGACGGGGTACGGCATGCATGCCGTACCCCGTCATGACGCTCGCCCCGCCGGTCGGCGACCGGCTTCTCGGGCCGGTTCGCGGAAGGCGCCGCGGCGTCCTCCCCGGCCCGGAGGCCCCTGAAGAACGGGGAGAGCCGGAGAGATGTGGCTCTACCGACTGGTTGATACCTTTCTGGGCGCTACCGTCGTCCGGCGTCTGGTTGAATGAATCTTGAGAATGAATCTTGAGACAACACGTCGGCTGGGTCGGGGGACCGCGGGCGTGCCGCGGTTTTCTCCGGAGGGTGCGGATGCCCGGCCCGTCGAACGTGCCTGATCATCGTGATTCCCGGCCGCCGAGGCGGTCGATCCCACTGGCGGCCCCGGCCGCGGCCGGAATCGCCGCCGCCGCGGCCAGCATCCTGGCGACCTCGCTGGACGTGTGGGAACTGCCCACGGGGGCCAAGATCGGTGTCACCGCGATCGCCGGCCTCCTGGTCGGCCTGCTCACCTGGGCGACCACCGGCACGCAGACGCAGGCGCAGGAGCCCGTCGCGGGCGATGACGTCTCCTGGCGCCCGCCCGACCAGTGGCCGCCGGTCCCCGCGCACTTCACCGGGCGGACGGAGTCGCTGGCCGAGCTGCGCCGGGTGTTCGCCGAGCGTCACCGGTCCCGCGATCACGAGCAGACCTCTCCGCTGGTCGTCTCGGTGTACGGCAGGGGCGGCGTGGGCAAGTCCGCGCTCACCGCGAGGTTCGGCCATGAGATCGCCGACAGGTTCCCCGACGGGCGCCTCCACGCCGACCTTCGCGGCGCGGTGGACGCCCCGGTCCGGCCCGAGGAGGTGCTGATCGGCTTCCTGAGGGCGCTTGGGGTGAGGCTCACCACCGACCCCGGCGGCCTGACCGAGCTGCGTAAGCTCTGGCTGACCTGGACCAAGGGCAAGCGCATCCTGATCGGCCTGGACAACGCCCAGGACGGCGACCAGGTCAAGGAACTGATCCCGGCCGAACCGGGGTGCGCGGTCATGATCACCTCGCGGCAGCCGCTGTTCCTGCTCAACACCTATGACAAGCAGCTGTCGGTTTTCAGCGAGGCGCAGGGCGTGGAACTGCTGGCCCGGCTGGCGGGGGACGGCAGGGTCGCCGCCGATCTGGAGGCGGCGCAGGAGATCGTCGAGATGTGCGATCACCTGCCGCTGGCCATCAGCATCTGCGGCGGACGCCTGGCGACCAGGGAGAACTGGACCCTGCGCGAACTCGCCAACCGCCTGAAGGACGAGCGCCACCGCCTGGACCAGCTCGAACTCGCCCGCAGGATGGACAAGAGCGTGCGCGCCTCGCTCCAGCTGAGCTATGACGACTGCACCGGTATCCAGCGCCGCCTGCTGCGCCTGCTCAGCCTGCTCACCGCTCCCGACGTGCCGGGCTGGGTGGCGGGGGAGCTGCTCGCCACCTCCGAACTGGACGGTGCCGACCAGCTGGAGGCGCTCATCGACGTCCAGCTCGCCGAGTGCTCGGGTGTCGACTTCTCCGGCGTGATGCGCTACCGGCTGCACGACCTGGTCCGGATCTTCGCCCGGGAACTGGCCGTCTCCGGTGACGACGACGGCCATCGCCGGGCGGCCATCGAACGGGTCCTGTCCGGCTACCGCCGTCGCGCCGAGGCCGCGGCGATGGCCCGCTGGCCGCAGGACTGGGGCCGTGGCGGCAGGACGGTGGACCCGGTGTTCACGGCGCGAGCCCAGGTGTCGGCGGCCGACTGGCTCAACTCCGAGCGGCTGACCCTGATCGCGGTGACCCACCAGGCCAGGAGCCTGGAGATGTGGGACCTGGCCTGGGGACTGGGCCGGGCCTTCTGCTCGCTCTGCCATTCTCTGCGGGCCTACTGGTCCGACTGGCGGGCGGTCGCCGAGATCGTGTGCGAGGCCGCGCTCCACATGGACGACAGACGGGCCCTGGGCATCGCCCTGCTGGACCGGGCCGCGGTGGCCGGCGGCCAGGGCAGCCACCAGGCCGCCAGGGCGGACGCCGATCAGGCGCTGGGAATCTTCACCGATCTCGGCGAGTCCTGGTGGGCCGCGCGGGCGATGCGCTCGGTCGGCATGTCCCTGTTCAGCGACGGCAACCTCGACCAGGGCCAGGGGTACCTGATCGAGGCGATCGCCGCCTTCAAGGGGGAGGGCGACCGCTGGTGGTCGGCCAGGACCCAGCGCAACCTGGCCGAGCTCCGGCTCGCCCAGCGCAAACCCGAGGAGGCCAGGGAACTGCTGGAGGAGGCGCTGGAGGTGTTCAAGAACGACCGCAACCGCTACTCCGAGGCGCAGACCCTGCGCGCCTACGGCGAGGTGCTCGGCGCGACGGCCAGGAGGCTGCACGCCCTGGGCGACACCGGCGCCGCCCAGGAGGACTTCACGCGGGCCGGGTTCAGCCTGGAGCGAGCCGCGGAGATGTTCCGGCTCAGGGGTGAGCTGTGGGAGGAGGCCAGGTGCCTGCGTGCGGCGGGCGAGGTGGGCAACCCGGCCAACGGGCTCCGCGAGCTGACCTACGTGCGACGGGCCGCGGAGATGCTGGTCGCGCTCGGTGACTCCTGGGGTGTGGCCAGGGCAGAGCTGTCGGCGGGACGCGCGCACGGCCGGCTGGGCCGCATCCGGGAGGCGCAGGAGTCGCTGACGCAGGCCGTGCACCACTTCGAGGAGCTGGGCGACCGCTGGTGGATGGCCAGGAGCCTGCGCTACCTCGGCGAGACGCACCTGGAGGCGGGCGACCGAGAGGCGGCGCTCGTCCCGCTCAGGCAGGCCCAGGACATCTACCGAAGCCTCGGAAACCAGGCGGGCATGGGCCGCACCCTCGAACTCCTGCGCCGCGCGGGGGGTGACCGGCCTGCCGCGCCGCAGGGGGAGTGACCGGCCTGCCGTCGCGGGCCGGGGCGGGGAGATCCGGGGCACTGGAGGGCGTTGACATTTGTGGCAATAAGCCCCGTGCGTTAACTGTGTGGATGTATCTCGCCGTATAGGCTCATCGTTGATGAACGACTTCACACGATGGATCGATCTGGAAGGTGCCGTCAACGTACGCGACCTCGGCGGGCTCGCGACGGTGGACGGCGGAACCACGCGTTTCGGCCGAGTGTTCCGGTCGGACAACCTGCAGGGGCTGACGGCGCGCGACGTCGAGCTGCTCGTCGGCGAGCTCAAGCTCCGTCACGTCATCGACCTGCGCTCCGGCCCCGAGGTGTCCCTCGAAGGCCCCGGCCCGCTCACGGCCGTCCCTGAGGTGAGCATCCACCACCTCACCCTGTTCGCCGAAGGTGGCAAACACACCGACGTCGAGGCCGACACGATCGAGGGTGACAAGGTGCTGCCCTGGCAGGAGAGGGTCGAAGAGGACCTCGCCGAGCTCAGGGTGACGGGCTTCTACTACGGCTACCTTCGTGACAGGCCGGACTCGGTCATGGCCGCCCTGCGCGCCATGGCCCACGACGACGGCGCCGCCATCGTCCACTGTGCCGCGGGCAAGGACCGCACCGGCGTCGTCACCGCCCTGGCGCTTGAGGTCGCCGGAGTCACCCGGGAGGCGATCGTCGCCGACTACGCCGCGACCGCCGAGCGCCTGGAAGGCATCCTGGCCCGTCTGCGGGCCAGCTCCACCTACCGCGACGACCTCGACTCCCGCCCGGCCGACGACCACCGGCCGCGCCCGGAGTACATGGAGCAGTTCCTGCACGTCCTCGACGAGCGCTTCGGCGGCCCCCTGCCGTGGCTCGCCTCCCACGGCTGGACCGAGTCGGACTCCCAGATCCTCCGCTCCCGCCTGCGCGACTGACCGCGGCCCGAGACTCCGCGGCCCGCCTTTCACGCCGTACGGCCGGGGCGCACAGGACAGGCCCGCCGAGGGCGAGTCACGCGGCCGGGGCACACGGGCAAGACCCCGGCGCGTGGCGGGTCGCTGGAGGAGCTGGAGGAGGTCGTGGCTCTCAGAGGGAGACGGCCAGGCCCTCCGCGGCCGATCGGCGGGCGGCCTCCAGCACGGTGAGGGCCTCGACGACCTCCTCCGGATCGACCGGGGGCGGGGCGTCCTCACGGAGACCGGCCACCACGGCCCGGTAGAAGTCGAGGTAGGCGCCCGGTTCGGTGCGGACCGGGCGGTGGGCGTCGTCGGTGCCCAGGGAGCCCCACCGCTCTGGCGGCTCTTCGCCGAAGCCCGGGGAGTCCGGGCGGAGACCGGCCCGGAGACGGTCTTCCTGGACGTCGAGGCCGTATTTCACATAGGCGCCCCGCGACCCCAGGACCCGGAAACGGGGGCCGAGCCGGGGGGCGACCGCGCTGACCCACAGGTGGGAGCGGGCGCCGCCGGCGTGGGTGAGGGCGATGAAGGTGTCGTCGTCGGAGGCGACCCCCGGCCGACGAATGTCGGATTCGGCGTAGACCCGGGTGGCCGGGCCGAGCAGCCGCAGGGCCTGGTCGACCAGGTGGCTGCCGAGGTCGTAGAGGAGGCCGCCGACCTCCGCGGCGCCGCCGAGCTCGCGCCAGCCGCCCTTCGGGGTGGGACGCCAGCGCTCGAACCGGGACTCCAGCCGGTTCACGGCGCCGAGCTCCCCGGCGGAGGCCAACCGCCTGATCGTCAGGAAGTCGCCGTCCCAGCGCCGGTTCTGGAACACGGTCAGCATCAGGCCGCGATCGCGTGCGAGCCGTACCAGCCCGCGAGCCTCCTCCGCGGTCGCGGCCAGAGGCTTGTCCACCACGACCGGCAGGCCCGCCTTCAGGGCCGCCTCGGCCAGCGGGACGTGAGTGCGGTTGGGGGAGGCGACCACGATCAGATCGCTGGAGTCCCACACCTGGCCGGCGTCGCCGACCGCCCGCGCGCCGTACTTCTCCCTCACTTCGGCGGCCCGCTCGGGATTGCCGGTCACCACGGCCGACAGGCGCAGCCCCGGGGTCGCGGCGATCAGCGGGGCGTGGAAGAACGCCCCGGCCACGCCGTAGCCGATGAGCCCGACACGGAGGTCACTCACCACGCCGCTCGTCGCGCTCGGCGAGGAAGGCCTCGAACTGTGCTGCGAGCTCGTCGCCGGTCGGCATCTCGGAGGGTTCGGCCATCAGGTTCTCGCGCTCGGAGCCGGCGGCGAACGCGTCGTATTGCTGTTCGAGCCCGGTGATGGCGGTGGACAGCTCCTGGGAGGCCGCGATCTGCTCGGCGATCTCGACGTTGGTCCTCTCGGCGGCCTCGCGCAGGCCCTCCAGCGGGAACACCAGGCCGGTGCCCTTGGTGACCGCCTCCAGCGCGGTCACCGCGGCCGCCGGATATTCCGCCTGGGCGAGGTAGTGCGGGACGTGCACGGCGTAACCCAGCGCGTCGTGCCCCTTGGCCCCGAGCCGGAACTCGATCAGCCCCGCCACACTGCCCGGCACCTGGACCTTGCCGAAGGCGCTGGTCTGGCCGCCGATGAGCTCGGGGCGGCTGGCGTGACTCGTCATTCCCAGCGGGCGGGTGTGCGGGGCGGCCATCGGGATGCCGTGGACGGTCACCAGCCTGCTCACGCCCAACCGGGTGACAAGGGTGTCGAGGGCGGCGGTGAACAGCTCCCACTCGCGATCCGGCTCAGGGCCGCTGAGCAGCAGGAACGGAGTTCCCGCGGTGTCGTGGGCGAGGCGCAGGACGATCTCGGGACT
The DNA here is from genome assembly GCF_042898655.1 of Streptosporangium sp. NPDC000396. Taxonomy (NCBI): domain Bacteria; kingdom Bacillati; phylum Actinomycetota; class Actinomycetes; order Streptosporangiales; family Streptosporangiaceae; genus Streptosporangium; species Streptosporangium sp. NPDC000396. The sequence goes on along the minus strand of NZ_JBIAZA010000007.1, from coordinate 170,031 downwards.
CTCGACGCCGACCCATCGGTCGGTGTCGAACGTCATGATCGGCCGCCGGGACCGGTAGTCGAGCAGGCGGTCCACGTCGAAGGTCGCGACGACCCGGTGCTCCAGTTCGTCGAGGAGGTGGCCGATGGCGAGCCGTCCGGCGCCGCCCGCGTCCACGAACCCGTCGAAGTGGTAGAGCAGCACCGGATCGGTCAGCTCAGGGACGTCTCCGCTGAACCGGTAGAGATCCGTCGGGTCGAACACCGTGTTCCAGCCTTTCGTCGGTCGTCTCTTCACATGAACCCGTGGGGCACCCGGTGAATTCCGCCCGTCCACGGCAATCACTGGGCACCCTATAGGGGCACAACGGGTTCCACGCAGCCTGACCCTGAGTCTGAGGAGTTCGTCCGCCGGTGCGGTCGGGGAGAAGGAGCCCGGGGCGGTCCGGGCGCTCCTCGGGGCCGGCGCGGGCCCGGACGAGGGGATCCCCCGGCGACGGGCGCGGCCCGGATGTCCGGACAGGACGAGTGCCCGAAATGGTTCGGGCATTAATCGTTATTCAGGATGCGTCGTTACTTTGACGTATATATGAAATCACTCAGCGTTCGGCCATTCTTGTCGGGTGGGAACTACTACTACGGACAAGTTCGATCGGGCTCTTCGGCTTCCCCCGCTTCCCTGCCCCTTCCCGAGCAGGGTGAATCCCTACGTGGAGCAGGTCGACAAAGAGACCCTGGAATGGCTCGTCGACTCGGAATTGCTGAGCGACGCCGAGACGGTGGAGCGCTACAGGCAGGCGAAATACGGCTGGCTGTCCGCCCGGACATACCCCTATGCCGAGCATCACCTGCTTCGCCTGGTGACCGACTGGTGCGTGTGGCTGTTCGCCTTCGACGACGCCTTCTGCGAGTCGGACAGGCGCGCCGCGGAGATCGCGCGCGCACTGCCGCAGTTCTACGCCGTCCTGGAAGACCTCGACGTCGGCTCCCACGTGGACGACGTGTTCGCCAGGTCCCTGCTGGAGATCAAGGGCAGGATCGCTGCCTGCGCAGGTGACGACCAGCTCGACCGCTGGCGCGGCGTCACCAAGGACTATCTGTTCGCCCAGGTGTGGGAGGCGGCGAACCGGGAGGACGAGGTGGTGCCTCCCCTGGAGGAATACATTTTCATGCGGAGGCGCACCGGGGCCATGCTCACCGTTTTCGCTCTCATCGACATCGCCAGCGGCCGCCCCCTGACCGTCGACGAGTGGCGCCATCCCGGAATACGCGCGATCACGGAAAGCGCCAATGACGTCGTCGTCTGGGACAACGACCTCATCTCATACGCGAAGGAGAGCGTCAGCGGCAACTGCCGCAACAACCTGGTGAATGTGTTGGCCGCACACCGGAGCTATTCCAAGCAGCAGGCGATGGAGGAAATCGGGGAGATGCGCAACCAGGCCATCGCCGACATGGTGGCCGTGCGCCCCTCGCTGGAGGCGCTCGGCTCGGAGGCGGTGCTTGCCTACGTGCGCGGCCTGGAGTTCTGGATCAGCGGGAGCGTCGACTATTCGCTGACCAGCTCCCGCTACACGGTTTCCTGGCAGCAAGTGGCCCAGCAGCCTTCAGCCCACTGATCAGATCCGGGGAAGCGGGTCGTCATCCTGATCGCCGAGTGCGAGCTCGATCAGCTCCTCCAGATTCAGCTTCCTGCCCTGCGAGAACGCCGCTTCGTGTGCCTGCTCGCCGAGGATGCGCCTGCACTCCTTGACGCATCGATCGTGCTCGGTGTTGAAGAACGGTGAGTTCATCTGGGGCATCCCGAAGGTGCGCCAGTTCGCCTGGCCGGCGCCCAGCAGCCGTGCCGCGAGCAGGGGCTGCCCGTCTTCCAGAGCCTGCTTGGCCACCACTTCGATCGCCAGGCCGATGCCGAGCACGTCGTGGAAGTAGCGCTTGATCCGGAGCGACTCGCGCGCATTGGCCATGGCCTTGGACCCGAGACCCATCGCCTGGTAGACGCTGGCCAGCGCGTAGATGGCGTACGAGCGCAGCCACAGCTCGCCGCGCTGGGTGCAGACCTCGACGCAGTCGCGCAACAGCACCTCGGCCTCGGCCGGATCGTTCTGCATGAGCAGCACCATCGACAGCTCGACGATCGAAGGCAGCAGTCCCGGGTTGAGCTCCCGGCCGCTCTTGTGGAACTCGATCGCGACGCCGAGCAGCGCACTGGCCTTCTGCACGTCACCCTGGAGGAACGCCGCCGTGCCGAGCATCTTGGTGGCCAGGATGACGGCGCCGGAGTCGCCAACTCGGACGGCGTCCGAACTGCACTGCTCGGCCGCCTCGATGGCGCCGGAGATGTTGCCCTGCGCGCTGTGGATATAGGAGAGCACCCACAGCGCCTTGCACCGCTCCGGGCTCGGCTGGGGGACCAGCTCCAGGGTCTTCTCCAGATAGAGCCTGCCCTCGCGGGCGAACCCGCAGGCCACCCACATGAACCACAGCGACGACAGCAGCTTCAGCCCCGTCTGCGCCTCGCCCGGATTGCGCAGGCAGTGGTCGAGCGCGACGCGGATGTTGTCGTGCTCGTGCCGCATCCGTACGAACCAGTAGACCTGGCGCGGCCCCGACCAGGCCTCCTCGCTGCGTGTGGCGAGCTGCAGGTAGTAGTCCCGATGCTTCTCCCGGACCCGGCCGGTCTCGCCCAGCTTCTCCAGCCACTCCTCGCCGTACTGGCGCAGGGTGTCGATCAGCCGGTAGCGGTGACCCGAGGGCGTGCCGTCGCTCAGCAGGATGGACTTCTCCACCAGGCTGGAGACGAGGTCCATGATGTCCTCGCCCGGCAGGTTGTCCCCGGAGCAGACGTAGCGGGCGGCGTCCAGCTCGAAGTCGCCGGCGAAGACCGACAACCGGGCCCACAGAAGCCGTTCGGCGGGCTCGCACAGCTCGTGGCTCCAGCCGATCGCGGCGCGCAGCGTCTGGTGGCGGGGCAGGGCCGTACGGCTGGCGCCCGCGAGCAGGCTGAACCGGTCGGCCAGCAGGTCGAGGATCTGCTCCACCGACAGCGCCCGCATCCGGACCGCGGCCAGCTCGATGGCGAGCGGGATGCCGTCGAGGCGGCGGCAGAGCTCCGCCACCGGGCCGATGTTGTGCTCGTCGAGCACGAAGTTGGGCACCACCGCGCTCGCCCGTGCGACGAAGAGCTGCACGGCCTCGTTGCTGAAGACATCCTCCCCGGGCGAGTCGCCGGGGACGGCCAGCGGCGGGATGGTGACCGTGTGCTCGCCTCTGGCGTTCAGCGACTGGCGGCTGGTCGCCAGGATGGTCAGGCCGCCGGCGTTGCTCAGCAGGTCTTCGAACAGCGCGGCGCAGGCGTCGACCAGGTGCTCGCAGGTGTCGATGATCAGCAGGATCTCGCGATCGCCCAGCCACTCGACCAGCGTCTCGTCCGCCGAGCGGGACGACTGGTCGGCGATCCCGAGGGCGGAGGTGATCGTGTGCCGCACCATTCCGGAGTCCTGCAACCGGGCCAGGTCGGCGAACCAGACGCCGTCCTTGAACTGACCGCGCATCAGGTGCGCGATGCGCAGCGCCGTGCGGGATTTGCCGACGCCCCCGATGCCGGTCACGGTGACCAGGCGGTGTTCGCGGAGCCGCTGCCGGAGCGTGGTCAACAGCCTGGTGCGTCCCACGAAGCTGGTGAGCTCGTTGGGGAGATTGCCGTCTCGCCGCCATCCTGATGGCGTTGCCATGGCCGCCTCACGGGGGGTAGCTGACACCTGCTTCCGCATCGTACCGTCTAGACCCTTGGCTGTCCTTTGCGTCGGCTGCGCATGGCGATGAGCTTTCCCCCGAGGAGGAAATGACTCCTTTCTCCCGCCTTTCTTCCGCCAAGGGAATGGCTCGGCATGCCGGTGGCTAGCATGTACGAGTGATGTTGAACGAACCTGACGACCTGCGCCCCGTGGACCTCTCCGACGAGGGCCTGCCGATCCTGCCCGACCAGACCAGTGACGACACCGATCTGGGATGGGGCGAGTGGCGCGAAGCGGACGACGACGCCAGGCTCCTTGAGGAGCGCCCGCCCCACTGGGACTAGGGCGCGCTCCGCGGGCCTCCCCGCGCTCCGCGGGCCTCCCCGCGCTCCGCGGGCCTCTCCGCGCACCGCGGTCGCCCGGCGCGAAACGCCGCCGCCCGTCTCGGGACCCGGCCGGCACACCGGGCGCACACCGGGCTACGACACGACGTCCTTGCGCCGGAACCTGCGGAAGGCGAGCGCGACCAGGATCGCCGAGTAGGTGACCGAGACGGCCACGCCCTTGATCATGCCGCTGTAGTCGGGTTGCGGGGCGAGAGCGTCCAGCCACGCCGTGTTCCAGAATGTCGGAAGAAACTCCCGGAGCGGGCCGAGCGTCTCCACCGCCTGCAGGATGTTGCTCACGATCACGAGGCCGACGGCCCCGCCGACCGCACCGAGCGGGGAGTCGGTGCCGACCGAGAGCAGGAAGGCCAGAGAGGCGACCACGAACTGGCTGACCAGGGCGTAGGCGATCACGACGCCGAACCGGGGCAGCGCGTCCAGCGCGGCGATGGTCTCGCCGGTGCCGGGCACCCGGATGTCGCTCCACCCGAAGGCCAGGGTCCCGGCCAGCAGCGCCATCAGCGGCAGGCAGATCACCGCCGCCGCCGAGTAGCCCATCGCGACGATCAGCTTCTGCCGCAGGAGCCGGTCACGGGGGATCGGGGCGGCCAGCAGGTAACGCAGCGAGGACCAGCTGGCCTCGCCCGCCACGGTGTCGCCGCAGAACAGCGCCACCGCGACGACCAGCAGGAAACCGGCGGACACCGACAGCGCGAACGCGGCGAAGTTCAGCCCGCCCTCGGTCGCCAGGTCGGAGACGCGCAGCGTGGAGCCCGGCTGGCCGGACCCGGCACCGATCTTGAACGCGGCGACGAGGATCCACGGCAGCGCGAGCAGCAGGCCGAGCATGACCAGCGTGCGGCGCCGCCTGAACTGCCGGACGAACTCCACGGCGAGCGGTAGCGTGCGCCCCGGCAGGTAACCGGGCGCCGAGCCGTTCCCCGTGGAGCCGCGGCCCGCCGGGCTTTTGGCGACAGCCGCACCGGAGCCGTTGGCGCCGCTCATGTCTTGTCTCCGATCAGGTCCAGGAAGACGTCCTCCAGGCGGGTGCCCGAGCCGTTGGAGGAGGTACGGCTGCGCAGCAGGTCGCTCACCGGCCCGGCCGTGACAAGGCGCCCGCGGTGCATGACCACCACGTGGCTGCAGGTCTGCTCGACCTCGGCGAGCAGGTGACTGGAGACGATGACGGTACGGCCCCGCGCGGCGTAGGAGATCAGGACCTCCCGCATCTCGCGGATCTGGGGCGGGTCGAGGCCGTTGGCGGGCTCGTCCAGGACCAGCAGATCGGGCAGGCCGAGCATGGCCTGGGCGATGGCCAGGCGCTGGCGCATGCCCTGGGAGTAGGTGCGCACGGCGCGTTCCAGCGCGTCGCCGAGCCCGGCGATCTCCAGGGCCTCGGCGAAGTGGGCGTCCTCGGCGGGGCGGCCCGTCGCCTTCCAGTAGAGCTCCAGGTTGGCCCGGCCGGTCAGGTGCGGCAGGAAACCGGGGCCCTCGACGAACGAGCCCAGCCGGGATAGGACCGGGGCGCCGGGGACGATCCGGTGACCGAAGATCCGGATCTCGCCCGCGTCGGGGCGGATCAGGCCCATCAGCATTCGCAGGGTGGTGGTCTTGCCCGCGCCGTTGGGACCGAGAAGGCCGAGCACCTGGCCGTGCTCGACGGTGAAGGACAGGTCGTCCACGGCCAGCTCGCCGTTGCCGTAGGCCTTGGTCAGGCCGTCGATCCGCAGGGGCACGGTGTCGAGGGAGGGGTCGTGCTCATGCTTGTCGCGCCGGCGTCCGGCGAGCAGCACGGCCGCCGCGAGGAGGAGGGAGACCAGCGGCAGCGTCCAGGTCCACCAGGCGGGGCCGCTCGCCGGGGTGCGCAGGGCGGTGTCGGTCGGCACGGTCACGGCCGGCGTCACCAGGCCGATCGTGTAGACGGCCGGGGCGGCGGGGGTGCTGTAGCCGAGATCGGTCGTGGTGAAGGTGACGCGCAGCCGGTGCCCGACGTCGAAGCGGTGGTCGATGGCGGGCAGGGTGACCACGGCCTCGCCGGAACCGCCCTCGGGAAGAGTGATCCTGACGGGGGCGGCGAGCCCCTCGGGCAGGAGCGGCGCCTGGGTGTCGCCCGCGATGTCGTAGAGCTTGGCGAACAGCGTCGCCTCACCCGGGCCGGTCTCGGCGCGCACCCGCACCTTGACGGTGGAGCCGCCGGTGACCTGGAGCGGGGCGGTGAGGGGGGCGGAGTCGAAGCCGGCGCTCTGCCCGGCCATGTCGACGGACACGTTCAGGTTCCCGGCCCCGCCCGCGAGGCCGCCGAAACCGGGGACGGCGGAGATCGAGGCGGGGGACCCGCCCGGCGGGTTGGCCACCCGCTGGTCGGGGCCGCTGAGCGGCACCGAGGTCTGGCCGGTGCCGGACAGGCCCGGATAGCCGTCCGCGGTGGCGTGCAGCTGGACCGGGCGGCGGGTGCCCGGGTCCCGGCCGCCGTCGCGGGTGACGGTGAACGGGGCGTTCACCCGCGCGGAGCCGGCGGTCCTCTTCAGATAGCGGTCGAACCAGCCGAGGGTCTGCTCGTGGAGCCAGTCGGCCTCGCCGTTGCCGCCGTCGTGGCCGCCGTCGAACCAGCCGACGCCGACCGGGGCCCCGGTGGCGGCGACGGCCCTGGCGTTGGCGTCCGCCTGAGCCAGGGTGAACAGCGAGTCGCGCTGTCCCTGGAGCAGCAGCGTCGGAATCCTGATCCTGCCGGGTACGGAGATCGGGCTGGATCTGCGCAGGGTGCCGATCGCGCTCGGGGTCGGCCGGCCGGTCTCGGCCACCTGCTGGTACATGTCGCAGATCTCCGGCAGGAACCGGCCGCACCGGACCTCCTGCGCGGTCGGCGGCGGGGCGGGCTGGGCGGTGCGGTCGGCCGGTTCGCCCAGGCGGGCGTTCAGCGCGGAACCACCCCGGTTGAAGAACAGCCCGGCCCACATCCGTTTGAACACGCCGTTGCCCGGCCCCTGGCCGGTGGCGTTGGGGAACAGCGCGTCGGCCAGGTCATGCCAGGTGATCTGGGGGACGATCGCGTCGATCCGGCTGTCGTGCGCGGCGGCCATGAGCGCGATGGCCCCGCCGTAGGAGCCGCCGGCGATGCCCACCCGCGGGTCGCCGGTCGCGTCGAGCCGGACTTCGGGCCGCCTGGCCACCCAGTCGACGAGCTGGCGGACGTCCTTGACCTCGTAGTCGGGGGAGTTGAGCGCGATCTGCCCCGTGGAGCGGCCGAATCCCCGCGCCGACCAGGTCAGTACGGCGTAGCCCTCCCGCGCCAGCCGTACCGCCGCGTCCCGGACGCTCTGCTTGCTGCCGCCGAAGCCGTGCGCGAGCAGGACGGCCGGGGCCCTGCCGCCCCCGGCGGGCGGGAAGAAGGTCGCGTCGAGCGTGACCCGCTGATCGTCGCCGGGCCCGTCGAGCACCGGGATCATCTGATCCTGGGCCCGCACCGGCGGGGCCGACGGCCACAGCAGCCAGGCCGCGACACCGATGACGACCGCGGTGACCACCGCGATCCAGGTGGTCCGCCTCCCCGTGAGCTTCATGCCGCGAGCTTACTGATGGGAGCTGAGAGAGTCCTGAGACCGTTCACGGCCCCGGTGACCTGCGGACTTCTAGGCGCTCGCCGGTGTGAGGGAGAGCCGGTAGTGCACCTCCGGGACCGGGAACGGCATGCCCTCCACGTCCTGGGTCCGCCCGGAGGGGGTGAACCCGAAGCGCTCGTAGAACCGGCGGGCGCGGGTGTTGCCCTCCAGGACCCAGAGCCCCACGTCCGCGTGCCCCATCTCCCGCAGCCGGGCTGTGGACCGCTCCATCAGGGCCAGGCCCAGCCCGGTGGACCAGTGCGAGCTGAGCACGTAGATCGCGTAGATCTCCCCGCCGGTGAGTCCTTCGTCACGGGCGGAGCCGAACAGGCTGAACCCGGCGGCCTCGCCGTCCACCTCGCCGATCATGGCGTGCAAGGCGTCGTCGGCGAGCCTTCCCCGCCAGACCTCCACGGCGCGGGGCTCGACCCGGAGGTCGTCGAGGAAGTCCTGCGGAAGAAGTCCCTGGTAAGCCGTCTTCCACGTCTCGTTTTTGATACGCAGCACATCCTCGGCGTCGTCCGGGCCGCCGTCCCGCACAAAAGCTCCCATAGCGGGCAATCATTCCAGACAGGAAGGGCCAAGCAATGCCGATGCCTGCCGATGCCTAAGGGATGTCCCCGATTGCGGACTAAGGTAAAGGCCGGGCATCATTTCGACGCGTGAAGCCAGTCCAAAGCCTGAGACAAAGAGCCACTACGGTCGTCGAGTGGGCTCTGCCCTACTGGACCCGGGGGAAGGCCGGCCGGGAGACCCCAGACGATCTTTTCCGAGTCCTCTACTTCGGCTGGCTGGTGGCCTTCTCCTTCAAGGTGCTCGGGGCGTCCTGGGACGTCTCCTGGCACTTCAAGTGGCTCCGTGACGATCTGGCGCCGCCGCACCTGCTCAACAGCGTCGGTACGGCGATCGCCCTCGGGCTCACGATCGTCCACCTCTACACCGGGTACGGCGTGGACAAGGCGGCGCAGCGCCTCATCGCCTGGGGCACCACGATCTTCCTGATCGCGGTGCCGCTGGACCTGATCAACCACCGCATCAACGGGCTCGACATCACCTCGTGGAGCCCCTCCCACATGATGCTCTACATCGGCACGTTCCTCATGATCTGCGGTGTGATCCGGGGCTGGTTCATGGGCGCGAAGCCCGGGCGGACGCGGACGATGGTCCTCGGCGGACTCTTCGTGTTCCTGTTCGAGAACGTCTGGTTCCCGGCCGAGCACCAGGAGTACGGCGTGTTCGGCATCGCCGCCTGGGACCGGGGCCAGCCGGAGGCCGAGCCCATCCTGCTGCAGTTCGCCGCCGACCAGATGGGCCGCGCGGTGGACCGGCAGATGGTGGTCAACTTCTCGCTGCCGGTGCCCGACCAGGTGTATCCGCTCTACGCCGCGGCCGCGGCCATGATCGTGTTCGTCTTCGCCCGCGCGATGGTCGGCCGGATGTTCTCCGCCACGGCCGTGGCCGGCGTCTACATCGCCTTCCGCGCGCTGATCTGGCCGCTCCTCGCGGCCGTGGACTTCCCGCGTTCGGCGGTGCCGGTCTTCCTGATCGCCGGAGCGCTCGCCGTCGACCTGGCCTTCCTGATCCGGATACCGGCGGTCCGGGCGCTGGTCGGTTCGCTCGCGGCCACCCTCTTCGTGGACCAGGCGCTCCGCCTCCAGAACGCGGTGTTCGCCTCCCCGCCCCTGGTGTCGCCCATGACCATGCTGATCGGCGGCCTCATGCTCGCCGCCCTGTGGCTGGGCGGCGAGTGGGCCCTCAACCGTCACAGGCTCCGCGCTCAGGACATGGAGGCCGTGGTCAGCGCCACCGCGACGCCGTAGGCCAGCCCCATCACGGTGATCTCCGCCGCCGCCCACGCGGCGACCGCGGTCCCCTCCCGCGCGGCGATGCGCGGCAGCAGGCGGAAGCGGATGTGGGCGGCGAACGGGATCAGCAGCGCCACACACACGGTCTTGGCCACCACGAGCAGCCCGTAGTCGCTGGTGAACACCGCGCCGGGCAGCTCCACCCCCGGGGTGAGGGCCATCGTGGCCAGGCCGTTCACCAGACCGGAGACGCTGACCAGGACCAGCGCCAGGGTCGCCAGCCTGGAGAACTTCGGCAGGACCCAGGCCAGCAGCTCGCGGTCTCCGGCCACCAGCGAGATGATCATCAGTAGCCCGCCGGTCCAGGCCGCCGAGCCCATCACGTGCAGTTCCATCGAGATCATGATGGGGTCGTGCCAGACCGAGTCCACCGCGTGGCCGGTGACCGGGATCGGCAGCAGGCCGAAGAAGGCGATCACGATCCGCAGCTCGGCGGGGACCTTCTCGCCGAACCGCACGGCCAGAAGCCCGATTCCGGCGTAGGTGAGCGCGCAGGCGGCGCTGAAGAGCATCCCCTGACCCGCGCCGACGCTGTCGACATAGTCGGCGATCATTCCCGGAGTCGGGAGCGATCCGGGGTTCAGCTCGGCCGTCTGGAAGACGATGACGACCAGCGCCAGCACCGCCCACGCCCACGCGAACGTCACCGCCAGCGGCCGTGCCCGGCGCATCACCGGCTCGGTCCGCTCCGGGTCGTCGAACCCGAGCATCCTGGGCAGCACGCTCAGGCCGACCACGGCCACCGCCGCCAGATCCAGCAGCACCCGCAGCGCCGGCAGGCCGTACTCCACGAGCGGGCCGGGTACGGCGATCCCCGGCACCGCCTCCTGGGCGGTGAAGGCCGTCGCGGCCAGCACGGCGAGCACGGCGCCCGAAACGAGCCCCCCGGCCAGCAGCTTCCTGACGGTGCCCGACTCGGGGGCACGCTCGATGGTCGCGGTCATCCGGAGGTTCCCTGCCCCTTGGTACGGCGCATCGCCACGATGGTGGCTCCGCCCAGCACGACGAGGGCGGCGGCGATCCACAGCACGGCCATCCCGGCTCCGCCGTTCTGGGAGGCCTCGGCGGCCTGGGCGCTCAGATCGGGTGCCTGTGACGCGACGGCAGAGGAGGCGGGGGCAGGCTGCGACGCCGTACCCGGGCCCGCGGTGGTCAGGGTGAAGGTGACCTTGCTGGCCACCGGGTGGCCGTCGGAGGACAGGATGCGATATCCCACGACGTACTGCCCGGCCGGACCCAGGGGCCTGACCGCGACGCTGACCTTCTCGCCGTTGACGGCTGTCTTGCCGTCCTCCCAGCGGGTCCCGTCGGGACCGGTCAGGCTGATCTGCGCGAAGCCCTGCCGCACCGGCTGGTCGAAGGTGAGTGTGATCTTCTCGGGACCGGTGGCGAGCTGGGCGCCGTCCTTGGGGTCGCTGCCGATCAGCACGTTGTGGGCCTGCGCGGGGGTGACCACGCCGAGGAGCGCGGCGCACGCGAACAGCAGGACCGTGAGTAGCCGCCTCACCGATCTTTGCCTTCCGTTGTGTTCGTCATGACCTGGCCATGTTCCCATCTCCGCCTTCCGGGGAGATCCGCGGCCACCGGGAGGCCGGTCAGACAGGGTGCTCCATGCACACCAGCCGGTCCCGGTCGTCCCATGAGTCCGTGACGGTGAACCCGAGCTTCTCGTACAGGGCGATGGCGTTCGTCCGCCAGTCCCACACCGACAGCCGGACCGTGCCGGCACCGGCTTCCCGGGCGTGGTCCAGCGCGGCACGCACCAGGGCGGACGCGACGCCGTGGCCGCGCGACACCGGGTTCACCCACAGCCGCTTGATCTCCGCCCGTCCCTCGCGCGGCGCCGCCACCACCACGCAGCCCACGGCCGTGTCCCCGGTCGAGGCCATCAGCACGGCGTCGCCGGCGAACGCGGCCCGCGGGTCCAGGACCTCCGCCCGGTATCGTTCCGGAAGCTCCGCCACGCCGGCGACCTCCGTGCCCTTCTCGGCCTCGGTCTGCAGGTGGTAGGCGGCCAGCAGTTCGGACAGCCCCGCGGGGGCGGCGGAGCTCCGGCCCCGCCAGCGCGTGACGGCAATCGCGTGTCGATCAGTCATGGCTCAGCATCGCACGGGCCCCGCCGGGCCCGGAGGAGACCTCGGCCCACGAGGCCCGCTCCGTCAGCGTCCGCCCAGGCGTCGTACGGCGAGCGCGGCCACCCGGACGGCGAGCGCGGGCGAAAGCCGTACGCCGCGCCAGGCCATCCGCCCCGAGGCCGGGGCCACGATCAGCGCCCGGTCGCGGGACAGGCCCCTCATGATGTCGCCCGCCAGCGAGTCGGCGGAGTAGAGCCGGCCCTGGGCCCGGGTCGCCGACCGCCGGGCGCCCCTGCCGGTCGCGGTCTGCGGCAGGCCGGGGTTGGCGTGGTCGAGCAGCGGGGTGTCGGTGAAGCCCGGGCAGACCACGCTCACCCTCACACCGTGCCCGGACGCCTCGGCCCGCAGGGCGAGTGACAGCCCGACCACCGCGTGCTTGGTCGCCGTGTACGGGGTCATCAGGGGAGCGGGGACGAGGCCCGCCATGGAGGCGGTGTTCACGATGTGACCGAAACCCTGCCGCATCATGATCGGATAGGCGGCGTGGACGCCGTGGACCACGCCGCGCAGGTTCACATCGATCGTGCGGTTCCAGTGGTCGAGGGTGAGCTCGTCGGCGGTGCCGCCGACCGCGATCCCGGCGTTGTTGAACATGAAGTCCAGCTGGCCCTTCCCGGCCGCGACGTCCGTGACCAGATCCCGCACGGCCTGCGCGTCGGTGACGTCCAGGGCGGCAGCCGAGCAGCCGAGTTCCTTGGCGGCCCGCTCGGCCCCGGCGCCGTCCAGGTCGGCGATCACGACGTGCACGCCGCGCCTGCCGAGCTCGCGGCAGATGGCCAGGCCGATGCCGGACGCGCCGCCCGTCACGATCGCCGTCCTCATCGGCCCGCGGTCCTGGCCGGCGCCGCCCAGATGCCCATCGCCTTCCAGACCCCGCGCTGGATCGGGTTCGTCATGCCCAGCTCGGCGCAGAGCTCGCGGGTCCTGCCCACCGAGTCGCGGATCTCTCCGGCCGCCTCGGGGTTGTCGACGTAGACCTCCTTGACGACGTGCTCAGGAATCCGGAACGCCTTGATCATCGACCCGGGGGGCGACAGCATGATCCGGGCCATGATGCCCAGGATGATCGGGGAGGCGATTCCCAGCGCGAAGCGGCGGTAGGCGGGCATCCGCGGGACCCGGCGGCGCAGGTAGTGCCGAGCGAAGGAGATGTGCCTGGCCTCCTCCGCGATGTGGATCCGCATGATGACCTCTTCCAGGGGGTGCTGGATCTGGCCCTGCCTGAGGGCTTTGCGTTGCACGTGGTCGATCGGGTCCTCGCCGCCGAGCACGAAAATGAAGAACAGCTCGGTGGAGATCAGCGGAATCCAGGGAGTGATCTGGGAGAGCAGGCTCAGCGGCCCCGGCATCCCCTTTATTGGAAGCTTCGTGCGATTCACGAACTCCTGGAACATCATCCCGTGATGTCCCTCTTCGATGGTCTCGTGGTAGACGTAACGGAACTCGGGGGAGCCGTTGGGCAACCGGTAGGCGTAGTTCAGCAGGCCGCGCTTGAGCAGGTTCTCGAACTGCAGGCCGATCTTCATGGCGGTCGCCACCCGCCACAGCCCGATCCTGGCGCGGACCTCGGGTGTCTGGGCGCGGTACCACGCGTGGCCGCCCAGCTTGTCGATCCCCGGCAGCTCCCAGCGCGGATCGTCCTGGTGGATCAGGAAGTCCTCGTCGTCCCAGGGAATGTCGACGTAGGGCTCCCAGTGCTTGTCGACCGAGGCCTTGGACAGGCGCTCGATGACCGCCTCGTAGGCGCGCCTCTCCGTGACCGACTGGTCGTTCTCTCTGTCCGCGGTGGTGTTCGGAGCGGGTGTCATCTGCACTCCCATCGGATGTCTCGCCCCGTAATTGTACGAATCATCTAATAGTGAGGGAAGTCCCCGCGAGGGTATGAGGTCTCTCACGCCGGTGTGACGTCCTTAACTCAGGGTTGTATTCAGACCACTCCCCGCCCGATGAGTGATCCGCCGGTCGCCCGCGGTGATGGAATCCTTCGGGGTATGGCAGCGGTTTTCGCTCCTCGACCCTTCATGGGAGCCGTGCTTCTGTTGTTCGTCAGCGCCGCGTGGGGGTCGGCTTTCCCGCTGATGAAAGATCTCATCGTCCGCATGCCGGTGGCCGACCTGCTCACCGAGCGGTACGGCATCGCGATGGTCGTCCTGGTCGCGCTCCGCCCGCGCTGCCTGCGGGGGCTGCCCGAGAGCACCTGGCTGACCGGCATCCTGCTCGGCCTGTTGTTCGGGGTGGGCCAGACCGCCCAGGCGGTCGCGTTGCACGACCTCCCCTCGTCGGTCTCGGGGTTCACCGTCGGCTCGTACGTGGTGATCACCCCGATCCTCGGGCTGATCCTGCTCCGCGCCAGGGTCTCGGGGCGCACCTGGGTCGCGGTGCTGCTGGCGACGGTCGCGATGACGGCCTTCGCCGTGATGAGAGGGGGCGGCGGCGAGATCCATCTGCCCGCGCTGGCCGCCACCCTGCTGTCGGCCGTGCTGTACTCGGCGCACACGCTGGTGCTGGGCAACTTCGCCGGGGCGCGCCGGGACGCCTACGCGGTCGCGGTCATCCAGCTCGGCACCATCGCGCTGATGACGGGCATCCTCGCCGCGCCGGACGGCCTCACCCTGCCCCGGACGCCGGGCGACTGGGCGATCCTCGGCCACCTGTCGATCGTGGCCTGCGCCCTGGGGTTCCTGGCCCGGTCCTTCGGCCAGGTCCACGTCCCGCCGGTGCCCGCCGCCGTGATCCTGTCGGCCCAGCCGCTCTGGGTGACCCTCCTGGCCGTCACGCTGTACGGCGAGCCGCTCACCTGGGGCGTCCTCCTCGGCGGAGGGCTGATCGCCCTGGCCATGCTTCTGGTCGTCCTGCCCGGCAGGCTGCTCGGGAGGGCGCTGCCCGGCGGGCTGCTCAGGAGAGCGCGTCCGCGGGCAGGCCCAGCTCGCCGGCGGTAGCCGTACGGACCAGTTCGGCCAGCCGGGCCCGGGTCAGAACGCGCCTGTGCACGGTCGCCTGGGTGGACAGGCCGTCGATGAGCGAGACGATCCGCCAGGTCGAGCCGTCGGGGTCGGGGCAGCTGAAGTCTCCCGCCTCGACGCCCTCCTCGATGATCGTGCGTAGCGCCTGCTTCCAGCGCAGGTCGATCCTGCGGGACATCTCCTCCAGCTCGGCGTTGCGCATCGACTCGGCCCAGGCGTCGATCCACAGCGCCCACGACTTGGACCTGCCGACAGGGGAGTAGATCTTGAGCAGGGCCCGCAGCCGCTCCAGGGGGGAACCGCTCGACTCCTCCAGCTTGGTGAGCCCTTCCAGGTCGCGTTCGGCCGCATAGGCGAAGGCCTGCGCGAACAGCTTGTCCTTGGTCTCGAAGTGGTAGAAGAGCAACGCCTGGCTGACCCCGGCGGCCTGCGCGATGTCCGCCGTCCGTGTGTGACCGAAACCCTGGAGCGCTATGACATCGCATGCGGTCCTGAGCAGATCTTCGCGGCGTAGTCGCCCAAATCCCCGTGCCACATGGGAACCCTAGCGGCTCACGGGCAGACGCAATACGAAACGTGCGCCCTGCGTGCTGTCCTCCAGCGTCAGGGTTCCGTTGTGCGCTTCGGCGATCTCCCTGGCGATGGGCAGGCCCAGCCCGGTGCCTCCGGCGTCCCGGTTGCGCGAGGCGTCCAGCCGGGTGAACCGGCCGAAGACCACCTCCCGCTGCTCGGGGGCGATTCCGCCGCCGTCGTCGAGCACCTCCAGCACGGCCGTGCCGTTGTCCTCCATCACCTTCACCGTGACCCGCGAGGTGGCGTGCCGCTCGGCGTTGTCCAGCAGGTTCGTCAGCAGCCGCACCAGCCGGAGCCGGTCGCCGATCACCGTGACGCCCGGTTCCAGCTCCCGCACCACCTCGACGGAGCGCCTGCGGCGGTCCAGCTCGTCGTTGACCAGCTCGGCCAGGTCGACCGGTTCCTCGCTCCCGGGGGCGCCGGAATCGAGCCTGGCCAGCTCCAGCAGATCGGAGACGATCGCCTGGAGCCGGTCCAGGCTGGCGAGCATCGCGTGGGCCTTGGCCTTCCAGTCGGTGTCCTCGGGATAGTGCAGCGCCTCCTCCACCTGGGCGCGCATGGCGGTGAGCGGGCTGCGCAGGTCGTGGGAGGCGTCGGAGGCGAACCTGCGCTGCCGCTCCGCGGCGCTCTCCAGCCGGTCCAGGGTCTCGTTGATCGTCTCGGCCAGCCCCCTGACCTCGTCCCACGCCTCCGGCACCGGCACCCGGCGGCCGAGGTCGGTCGCGGTGATCTCCGCCAGCTCGCTCCTGATCGCGTTCACCGGGGCCAGCGCCCTGGTCACCATGTGGTAGGCGCCGAACCCGGCCACCGCCACGAGTGCCAGGGAACCGCCCAGGAGCAGGGCGAACAACCCCGGATGGGCGTACCAGGGCACGACGTCGTCGACGGAGTAGATGACCCAGTCACCGTCCGGCTGGTGGACCCGGAAGGCCACGACGACCATGCACCTGCCGGGGAACCGCGGGAGGCGGCAGGTCGTCGCCGTGGTCCGGACCTGCCCCTTCGGAGGGACGAGGGCCGCTATCGGGGGCGCGCCCTTCAGGTTCGGGGTCGCCGCGACGACCTCGCCGGACGCGTCGATGACCTGGACGCCGGCGACCTTCCCCTGCGGCAGTACGGCGGGCAGCCGTCCCTGCTTGGTGAGGTTGATGACCTCAAGGGTGGTGCTGGCCACCTCGTCCGTCCGGAAACGGCCTGCCAGGTTGTACAGGGAGAGCGTCGTGGCCAGGGTGAGGGTGAGGCCGCACAGGGCGGCGACGGTGACGGCGATCAGCGTCAGCCGGGTTCGGACTGACCACCTGCCTTGAGCGATCACGGCAATCTCCCCCTGTGACCAGACGATCACATTAGGCAGATTCATTGCCGCTTCCTGGCAATTCATGGCCAAGCCGGGGCAAAGATCACCTCACCATCCGCCGTAGATCATTGCTCTGTACGCCTGATGCGGCGCTGGTTAGAGTAAGTGCGCGCTGATTGGAGCGGATATGAATCTTGAGGAGTACCGGAGGCGGGCCCGGAACTGGCTGGAGGCCAACGCCCGGGACGTCGGGACCGAGGGCAGCCCCGATCCCGACGGGCTCGCCGCCGCGAAAACCTTCATGGCGAAGCTCTACGACGCGGGTTATTCGGGGATCGCCTGGCCGTCCGAATGGGGCGGGCAGGGGCTCAGCCAGGCCGAGGAACGGGCCTTCGCCGAAGAGGCCAAGGATTTCACGCTGCCGACCTACGTGTTCTCCATCGGGCTTGGCATGTGCGGGCCGACCCTGGTCGACCTCGGCACCCCCGAGCAGAAGGCACGCCATGTCCGGCCGCTGCTGCGGGGCGAGGAGATCTGGTGCCAGCTGTTCTCCGAGCCCGGCGCCGGCAGCGACGTCGCCGCCCTGCAGACCCGCGCGACCGAGAGCGAGGACGGCTGGGTGGTCAACGGCCAGAAGGTCTGGACCTCGGTGGCCCAGCACGCCGACTGGGGCCTGCTGCTCGCCCGCACCGACGTGGACGTGCCCAAGCACAAGGGCCTGTCGATGTTCATCGTCGACATGCACGCTCCCGGCGTCACCGTCCGGCCGCTGAGGGACATGACCGGTCGCGCCCACTTCAACGAGATCTTCTTCGACGACGTGCACATCCCCACGGGCAACCTGATCGGCCGGGTCAACGACGGCTGGAGCTGCGCGGTGACGACCCTCCTGCACGAGCGCCTGTCGATCTCCAGCGGCGTCGGCATGAGCGGTCAGAAGGACAACCCGGTGGCCTTCGAGGCGCTGCGCCACACCGCGGACACCCGCGACCCCCTGGTGAGAGACCAGCTCGTCGAGCTCTACATCCGCTCCCGCGCGCTCGCCCTGTTCAACCAGAGGCTCGCTCAGGAGACCAAGGCCGGGATCTTCCCCGGCGCCCGGGGCAGCGCGGCCAAGCTGCTTCTCGCCGAGCTGGTCCTGTTCCAGTCCGACCTGGCCACCTCGCTGGCCGGTCCCGAGGCCGTGGCCTACGAGGACGACGGGCGGCTGGCGGGCTCGCTGCTCTTCGCCCCGGCCCTGTCCCTCGGCGGTGGCACCAACGAGATCATGCGCAACATCATCGGCGACCGGGTGCTGAACCTGCCGCCCGAGCCGCGAGTGGACAAGACCGTGCCGTTCAAGGATCTGAAGACGGGCGGAGGCTCGGCATGACGCCGGTTTCCGCCCGCCCGACCGCGCGCCGGAGGACGACCGCCGACGGCCGGGTGCCGTCGAAAGATCGGCCTGATCATCGCAGAAAGGGCGACTTCGATGAAACTCGTGCTCACTGAGGAGCAGCGGGAGCTGCGCGCCACGGTCCGCTCCTTTCTCGCGGCCGCCTCACCGCTGCCCGCGGTCCGCCAGGCCGCCGAATCCGAGACCGGCTACGACCCAGAGGTCTACCGGCGCCTCACTGGCGAGCTCGGCCTCGCCGGTCTCATCGTCCCGCAGGAGTTCGGCGGAGCCGGAGCCGGCTACGCGGAGCTCGCGGTCGTCCTGGAGGAGACCGGCGCGGCGCTGCTGCCGGGCCCGTTCCTGGCAACGACCCTCGCCGCGATCCTCCTGACGGAGGTGGGCGAGAAGGAACTCCTGCCGGGCATCGCCGCCGGCACCACGATCGCGACCGTGGTGCTCGACGGCGACCGGGCCCCCAACGGCGTCGAGGCCGATGTGATCGTGGTGCCGAGGGATACGGGGGTCCAGATCTCTCTCAGTGCCTCCCGCACCCCGCTGGCCACCCTGGACCTGACCCGCAGGCAGGCGCTGGTGGAGCCGGGAGGATGGCGGTTCGTCGACTCGTCGGAGACGGCCGTGGCGCGGGCCCGGGACCTCTTCGCGGTGGCGGTGGCCGCCGAACAGCTCGGCGTGATGCGAGCCTCGCTCGACGCGATCGTGGCCTACAGCAAGATCAGGGTGGCCTTCGGCCGCTTCATCGGTTCCTATCAGGGGGTCAAGCACAAGCTCGCCGACATGCACTGCAAGCTGGAGCAGGCCGAGTCGATCGTGCGCTACGCGGCCTGGGCGGCCGACGAGGCCCCTGGCGAGCTGCCCGTGGCCGCCGCGCTCGCCCAGGCCTACGTGGGCCGGGCCTGTTTCGAGGTGACTCGCGATCACCTGCTGCTTCACGGCGGCATTGGTTTCACGTGGGAGCACGACGCGCACCTTTACTACAGGCGAGCCAAGGCGGACGAGGTGCTCCTCGGCCCGCCACGGATCCACCGAACCCGTCTGGCCGATCTGCTGGAGCTCTGAAGCGATTCGCCGGAGCTCTTCGAAGGAGGGACTCCATGCCCGACATCAGCACGCTCCACGGCTTCTACCAGATCGCGGAGGCCGACCCGGACCGCCGGGCGGTGATCGACACCGACGGCACCGTGACGACCTTCGGCGAGCTGCTCGGCAGGGTCAACCAGGTCTCGCACGGGCTGCGGGCACGCGGGCTCGCCGAGGGAGACGTGGTCGCGGGAGTGCTGCCCAACGGCGTCGACGCGGTGGTCATGCTGATGGCCACCGGGCAGATCGGGCTGTACTACGTGCCGGTCAACTGGCACCTGGCCGCCGGGGAGGTCGCCTACATCCTGGCCGACTGCGACGCCAAGGTCGTGACCGCCGACCCGTCCTATCCCGTGGGCGGGAGGCTCACCGGCGTCGCCGAGCTGGCCGAGGGGCAACCGGCGACCGCCCCCGGCAACAGGTCGGCGGGCGCGGTCATGTGGTACACCTCGGGCACCACCGGATTCCCCAAGGGCGTGCAGCGGCCGCTGTCCGGTGCCGAGCCGGAGGCGGCGATACCGCTCGTCACCTGGTTCCTCGGCGAGGTCTGCGACCTTAGGCCGGGCGAGGAAGTCCACCTGGTGACCTCGCCGATGTATCACTCCTCGCCGTGCGCGCACACCATGTTCGCCCTGCACCTGGGGCACACCCTGGTGATCGCGCCCCGGTTCGAACCGGCCGGCATCCTGGAACTGGTCGAAAAGCACCGGGTGACCAACTCCATGATGGTCCCGACGATGTTCCACCGGATGCTGCGGCTGCCCGAGGAGGTCCGGAGGAAGCATGACGTGTCGTCGCTCCGGCAGGTGATCCACACCGGCGCGGCCTGCCCGGTGGCGGTCAAGAGGCAGATCATGGACTGGTGGGGCCCGGTCCTGTACGAGTACTACGGCTCCACCGAGTCGACCATCGCCTTCTTCGTCAAGCCACGTGAGTGGCTGGAGCACCCCGGCACGGTCGGCCGCCCCGCCCCGGGCTTCGAGGCGAAGATCCTCGACGCCGACGGCGAGGAACTCCCGCCGGGCGAGCCCGGCATGATCTACGTCAAGTCAGGTCTCGGCGGCTTCCAGTACCGCAAGGACCCGGCGAAGACCGCCTCCAGCATGCGTGGCGAGTGGTACGCCCCCGGCGACATCGGTTTCCTGGACAAGGACGGCTTCCTGTTCCTGTGCGACCGCCGTACCGACCTGATCGTCTCCGGCGGGGTGAACATCTACCCCGCGGAGATCGAGGCGGCGCTGCTGGAGCACCCGGCGGTCGCCGACGTCGCGGTGATCGGCGTGCCCGACGAGGAGTGGGGCCACAACGTGGTCGCGCTCGTCCAGCCGGCGCCCGGCTTCCGGCCCACCCCGGGAGAACTGCTGGACCACCTCGGCCCCCGCATCGCGCGCTTCAAGCACCCCAAGGTCATCGAGTTCCGCGACGACCTGCCCCGCACCCCCACGGGGAAGCTCTCCCGCTCCAAGGTCCGCGAGGAATACCTGTCCGGAGGCTCCGAATAGGAGGTCGCCGGTCGCCGGCCCGGTGGGCGATCTTTACATCGTGATCCATTCGGTGGAGGTGGTGACCTCGTCGAGGATGTCCGGGACGGGGTCGACGCCGATGCCGGGGCCGGTGGGCACGTCGAGACAGCCGTCGCGCAGTTCGAAGGGCGCGGTGATGTCGGTGGTGTAGTAGCGGCGTGAGGCGGAGGTGTCACCGGGCAGGGTGAAGCCGGGCATCGCGGCCAGCGCGACGTTGGCCGCGCGGCCGATGCCGGTCTCCAGCATGCCACCGCACCAGACTGCGACGCCGTGCGCGCGGGCCAGATCGTGGATGCGGCGGGCCTCCAGATAGCCGCCGACCCGGCCGGGCTTGATGTTGATGATGGAGCAGGCGCCCAGCGTGATGGCGGCCGCGGCGTGCTCGGCCGAGTCGATGGACTCGTCCAGGCAGAGCGGGGTGGCGAGACGGCGGGCGAGCTGGGCGTGCTGGACCAGGTCGTCGTTGGCCAGCGGCTGCTCGATGAGCAGCAGGTCATAGACGTCGAGCTTGGCCAGGTGGGGGCCGTCGCCGAGGGTGTAGGCGGCGTTGGCGTCGACCTGGAGGAGCAGGTCGGGGCCGAAACGCTCGCGGACCGCGCGGACCGGGGCGAGGTCCCAGCCTGGCTCGATCTTGAGTTTGATGCGCTGGTAGCCCTCGGCCAGGTAGCCCTCGACGGCGTCGAGCAGTTCGGGGATGGAGTTCATGATGCCGACCGAGACGCCGCAGGGCACGCGGTCGCGGGCGGCGCCCAGGAAGGAGGCCATGGACTGGCCGCCGGCGCGCAGCTGGGCGTCGAGGACGGCGGTTTCCAGGGCGGCTTTGGCCATGCGGTGGCCCTTGAAGGGATGCAGGGCGCGGCTTACGGTGTCGGCGTCGACGTGGGTGGGCAGGGCGGGGATGAGGAAGCGGCGCAGGGTTTCGGCGGCGCCGTCGACGTATTCGGGGGAGTAGAGCGGTTCGGACATGGCCACGCATTCGCCCCAGCCCTCGGCGTCGGGGGTGACGGCGCGCACGAGCAGCACGTCGCGTTCGGTTTCGGTGCCGAACGAGGTGCGAAACGGTGCGGTGAGCGGCATCGCGATCCGCCGCAACTCGATTCCGTTGATCTTCATGGTGATGTGCGGCCCGCGCCGCCTCTCCCTCCGATAGCGCCGCCGGTCAGGCGGTTCGTTTCCAGGATGGTGCCCGGATGGTGCCGTGTGATGCCGGATCCCCACCGGCCGGCGGGCCCACTGCCGGGTGGTCGCCGGGCGCCGGGCTTCGCGCGCCGATGTCGCCGGCCGGCGGGTTCGTTCCACGAGGTACGGTCAGCCGGTTCGCTCCACGATGTAGTGGCCCTGGTCGGTGAACCCGGTCACCTGGGCGCCCTGCCGCATCAACTCGCCCAGCGTGTCGCGTACGGCCCGCCGCCAGGCCCCGGCCGCCGCGGGATCGGTGCGGCGCAGGGCCTCGATGTCGGAGGGCACCGCCACCAGCACCGTCCGCGCGTCGGTCCGGCCCGGCACCGGCCGGTCGTCTCGGTCGGCCAGCGCGACCACCGCCTCCGGTGGGACCCGCGGCGGGCGCGGCCGTTGCCGGATGGCGGTCAGCACGTGGGGCTGCGACAGGTGCCAGACGGCGAGCACCCGGTCGGATTCGTCTCCGGCGTTGATCGCGTCGTTCATGGTCCCGTAGAAGGACGGCAGATACTCCTCGGGCCGGGCGCCGAGCTTGGTCAGGTTGAAGTGGGCGTTGCGCCGGACCAGCGGGTCGTAGGTCCAGGTGATCCGGTCCAGGCCGCGGGCCAGCGCCCAGGCGCGCTGGTGCAGTTTGAGCGCGAACCCGACGCCCCGGCCGGAGACGGCGCCGGTGACGTGGGAGTGCAGCACCTGCCCGGGCGGGGCCGCGAAGAACGCCACCGAGGCGCCGACCAGGCGGTCTTCCTCGTAGGCCCCGGCCACGTAGTTGCCCGCGTGCGACAGCGCCCGCATGAGCTCCACCGTGACGGGCGGGTTGCCGGGAGCGGGACGCCAGATGCCGTCGAACAGCCGGAAGACGTCCTCGAAGCCGCCGGGCTCGGAAAGCTCGGTGATGCGGACCCCCGCGCAGGCCGCGGCCTTGGCCCACTCGTCGCCCGGCGGAGAGTCCGTCATCCGCGGTCTTCCCTCCCCGGCGCCGAAGCCTCTCCCGCGAGCGAAGCCTCTCCGGCCCGCGGGTCCTCTCCGGCCCGCGAAGTCTCTCCCGTCGGCCAGACTTCTCCGGTCGATGGGACTTCTCCCGCCAGCACCGAGGCGACCAGCCCGCTGAGCAGCCTCGCCCGGCCGGGCATCTCCGCGACCAGCACGTGCTCGTGCGCCGCGTGCGCGCCGCCGCCCACCGCTCCCAGCCCGTCGAGCGTCGGGCAGCCGATCCCGGCGGTGAAGTTCCCGTCGGAGGCGCCGCCCACGGCCACTCCCCGCAGCGGTTCCATACCTGAATCCTTGGCGATCCGGCAGGCCAGTTCGAACAGGCGCGCCGAGGACGCCTCCTCCAGCGGAGGCCGGTTCGGCCCCCCGCTCACCTCCAGGCGCGTCCCCGGAACCCGGGGAATGAGCACCCGCATCAGCTCGTCCACCCGGGCCTGCGCCGCGGTGGTGGGCACCCGCACGTCCACCTCCACGCTGGCCAGCGCGGGCACGGTGTTGGTCGTGGTGCCCCCCGAAAGCACGGTCGGCGTGACCGTGGTCGGGCCCAGCCCGTTCAGCGTCGCCCCGTCGTTCACCGTCGAGGCGAGCGTGCTGAGCGCGAGGATCTGGTGGGCCAGCTCGATCCCGGCGTTGGCACCCTTGTGCGGTTCCAGGCCCGCGTGGGCCGCCTTGCCGTACACGGTGATCTCGTAGTTGGAGGTGCCCTTCCGCGCGGTCTTGAGCGCCCCGCCGTCGGCGCCGGCCTCCAGCACGAACGTGGCGGCGCACCCGCGCGCCGACTCCTCGATCAACGCGCGTGAGGACCGTGAGCCGACCTCCTCGTCCCCGGTGACCAGCACGCACACCCCGTCCAGTGACGGCAGCGCGGCCAGCGCGTGGAACATCTGGACCAGCCCGGCCTTCATGTCGAACACGCCCGGTCCGCGGGCGATCCCGTCCACGAGCGACCAGGGGTGTCGCTCCAGCGTCCCGATCGGCCAGACCGTGTCGTGGTGGCCGACCAACAGGACCCGGGGCGTGCCGAAGGCCCACCGCAGGTGGGTGACCCCGTCGATCACGATCGTCTCGGGGCGTGCGCCGAGCTTCCCGTAGCCCTGATCGGCGACGACCCCGGCGCTTCGGGCCACCGCCTCGTGGTCGGCGGAGAACGACTCGCAGACGACGAGCTCCTCCAGGTCCTGGAGCATCCGGTCGAGGTTCACGCGGGCCTTCCCAGCTCGGCGCGGAACAGCCGCAGGACGTTGTCACCGAGGATTTTGACGACCTCGTCGTCGGCGAAGCCGTGTTTGAGCAGGGCGTCGGTGACCAGGGGCAGCCCGCTGGGGCCCGCCAGGCCGGGGAGGGTCGACATGATGTCGACGCCGCTGTAGCTGAACCCCTCGCAGCAGGGCGGGGTGACGTCGTGCATGACCTCGCGGACGAAGTCCGGGCCGAGGCCGACGTGGTCGATCCCGCCGACGCTCACCACGTGCTCGATGTGGTCCACCAGGCGGTCCACGGTGTAGCCGACCGGGTCGTCGGACAGGAAGCCGGCCAGGAAGTTGACGCAGACCACGCCGCCGGTCGCGGTGATGGCGCGGATCTGGTCGTCGGTGAGGTTGCGGTGGTGGTCGCGCAGAGCCCGGGCCGAGGAGTGGGTGGCCATCACCGGCCGGGTCGCCAGCTCCAGCACGTGCTGCACGCCGGAGGCGCTCAGGTGCGACACGTCGAAGATGATGCCGAGGCGTTCCATCTCCCGGAGCGCCTCCACCCCGGCCGCGGTGAGCCTGCTCCCGGTGGCGTCCTCGCCGCTGCCGTCGGCCAGGGCCGTACGGCCCCAGTGCGCGATCGAGGCGACCCGCACGCCCAGCCGGTACAGGGTGGGCAGCAGCTCGATGGAGGCGTCCAGGCCGGGGGCGCTTTCCAGCGCCAGCACCAGGGCGATCCTGCCGTCGGAGAGAGCCTGGTCGATCTGCGCGCCGTCGGTGCACAGCCGTACCGCGTCGGCGTTGCCCTCGGCCAGCGTGTGCGCGCACTCGATCATGCGGAGCGTCTGCCGGAGCGCTCCCTCAGGCCGGTACTGATCATCGATGAAGACCGGCAGCACCTGCAGGTCCACTCCGCCCTCGTGGAGTTGCGGCAGCCACCTTTCTCGGAAGAACGACGCCCACTGCCGCGGAGGCCGTGCCGAGACGGCCATCAGCAGGTCGTTGTGGGCATCGGCGACCACGGCGTCACGATGGAGGTCAGCGGACACGGGCAGGCCCTTCTTCGCAAGTGGTGTCGTCCTACATCCGAATCCTTCCAGAACAGAGATCCGGACTTCAGTCCCGGGGAGGAAACGAGGACGCCGGCGCGCTGCCGGGAGCCCGGCGTCGTCGCCCGGGTCAGCGGGCGAAGCGGAACGCCGCCGGCCGGGGCGCCCTGGTGATCCGCCGGTAGACCGTCGTCGTCGCCGGCCAGTTGTTGGTCACCCGGCCCGCCGCGTTCTTGTACCAGCTCGTGCATCCCGCTTCCCACACCATGGCGCCCATGGCCCGCTCCAGGCTCCGCCGCCACGCGTCCATCGCCTCGGGCCTGACCTCCATCGGCCCCCTCTCCACGAGGTACGGCAGGCAGCCCATGACATAGCCGACCTGGCATTCGATCATGAAGACGATCGAGTTGTGGCCGAGGTTGGTGTTGGGCCCGTAGAGCAGGAACAGATTCGGGAAATGGGGAACCGCGATGCCCAGGTAGGCCTCGGCGCCGTCCTTCCACTCCTCGCTGAGACGCCGCCCCTGCCGGCCGGTGATGTCGATGGGCGCCAGGAAGTCGGTGGTCCGGAACCCGGTCGCGTATATGATCACGTCCGCCTCGCGGAGCCCGGCGGTGGTCTCGACGCCCTCGGGGGTGATCCGGACGATCCTGTCGGTGACGACGTCCACGTTGGGACGGGTCAGCGCGGGATAGAACCCGCTGTCGATGATGATCCGCCTGCAGCCGACCGGGTAGCCGGGGGTGAGCTTGGCGCGCAGCTCCGGGTCGGGGACCTGGGCGCGGAGGTGCGCAAGGGCGCGCCTGCGCAGCAGCCCGGCGCTCCACCCGCTCGCGAGGGCCCGGTAGAGGGTGCCCTCGGCGTACCGGTAGATCCACTCGCGGTAGCACCTCTGCAGGAACGGCACGTGGCGGAAGGAGCTCCGGGCGACGTCGCCGAAGACGGCGTCCGGCTTGGGGATCACCCAGTTGGGGGTGCGCTGGAAGACGTCCACCCGCCCGGCCACCTCGGCCACCCGGGGGATGAGCTGCGCCGCCGACGACCCGTTCCCGATCACCGCCACCCGCTTGCCGGTCAGGTCCTGGGAATGGTCCCAGCGGGCGGAG
Organism: Streptosporangium sp. NPDC000396; assembly: GCF_042898655.1. Lineage (NCBI taxonomy): Bacteria > Bacillati > Actinomycetota > Actinomycetes > Streptosporangiales > Streptosporangiaceae > Streptosporangium > Streptosporangium sp. NPDC000396. The sequence continues at coordinate 143,994 of NZ_JBIAZA010000007.1, read as the reverse complement.
TGGAAGGTCGTGCCCTTGAATTCCGGCATCCCGGGGATGTCGGGCAGGTGGGGCCGGTTGAGCTGCCCCACCCCCGACACCACCACGTCGAAGAGCTCCTCACCGGCCGAGGTGCGCACCCGCCACTTGCCCAGGGACTCGTCGAAGGCGGCGGCCGTGACCTCGGTGTTCAGCCGGATCCGCGGGCGCAGGCCGTACTTGTCGGCGCACATCTCCAGATAGCCGAGGATCTCCGGCTGCCCGGGATAGCGGCGGGTCCAGCTGGAGTATTTCTCGAAGGAGTAGGAGTAGAGGTGCGAGGGGATGTCGCATCCCGCCCCCGGGTAGGTGTTGTCCCGCCAGGTGCCCCCGACCCCGGGGCCCTTCTCGAAGACCGTGTAGGAGTCGATCCCCGCCTTCCGTAGCCGGATGGCCATGCACAGCCCGGCGAACCCGGCACCGATGATCGCGACAGTCGGACTCATACGCCAGCCCTCCGGGTGTCAGGATCCACTTACACTAAGCGATCCGCCTGCGCCGTGAAATAGGCCGGTATTCTGCGCACGTGCCTATTCTTGCGGACGTCGTCCAAGAGCTCGAATCGTTCTACGACCCCAGATGGGCGGAGTCGTGGGACGCGGTCGGACTTGTCTGCGGTGACCCTTCCGCGCAGGTGCGCAAGATCCTGTTCGCCGTGGACCCGGTGGCGGTCGTCGCCGACGAGGCCATCGAGTGGGGCGCCGACCTGATCGTCACGCACCATCCGCTCTACCTGCGCGGCACCACCAGCGTGGCGGCCACCACCTTCAAGGGCCGCCTGATCCACAAACTGATCAAGAACGATGTCGGCCTCTTCACCGCCCACACCAACGCCGACGTCGCCGACCCCGGCGTCTCCGACGCGCTCGCCCGCGCCGTGGGACTGACCGGCCCGCTGACGCCCCTGTCTCCTTCGCAGGACGATCCCCGGCGCGGCCTCGGCCGCGTCGGCTCGCTGCCCGCCCCGATCTCCCTCCGCGAGTTCGCCCGGCAGGCCGCGCGCGGGCTTCCCCGTACGGCGGGCGGCCTGAGGGTCGCCGGAGACCTCGACCGCCAGGTCCAGCGGATCGCGGTGAGCGGGGGATCGGGAGACTCCCTCCTCGGCACGGCCCGCGCCGCCGGAGTGGACGTCTTCCTCACCGCGGACCTGCGCCACCATCCGGCGAGCGAGTTCATGGAGGCCTCCCTCATGGAGGCCTCCGAGGGGCCCGCGCTGATCGACGCCGCCCACTGGGCCACCGAATGGCCCTGGCTGGCCGACGCGGCACACCGTCTGACGTCCGCGTCGGCGGCGAAGGGGAATACTGTTGAGACACGCGTATCCGAGACGGTCACGGACGCCTGGAAGACAACAGCAGAGTGCGAGGATTTGAAGTGAAAGCAGCCCCGGCAGCCCAGAAGCGCCTGCTCGATCTGGCCGAACTCGACGCCGCCCTTGACCGGCTGGCCCATCGCCGTCGCACTCTGCCGGAGCTGGCCGAGATCGATGAGATCTCCGCCCGCGTGGCCCGGCTCGCGACCCAGACGATCGCCGCCGAGACCGAGGCGAGCGACCTGGCCCGCGAGCAGGTCAAGGCCGAGGCCGACGTCGACTCGGTCCGCATCCGAGCCGAGCGTGACCAGAAGCGCCTCGACTCCGGTCAGGTTTCCTCTCCCAAGGACCTGGCCAGTCTTCAGTCCGAGATCGCCTCCCTGACCCGCCGCCAGAGCGACCTGGAGGAGGTCGTGCTGGAGATCATGGAGCGCCGTGAGGCGGCCGACGAGCAGGTCACCAAGCTCGTCGCCGAGCGCGACCAGCTCACCGCCACCCGCGACCTCGCCGAAGACCGCAGGGACGCCGCCTTCGCCGAGATCGACAAGGAGGGCGCCGAGGTTCAGGGCAAGCGCGCCGGTGTCGTCTCCGACATCCCGGCCGACCTGCTCGGCCTCTACGGCAAGCTCAAGGAGCAGTTCGGGGTGGGCGCGGCGATGCTGCAGGGCACCCGTTGCCTCGGCTGCCGCACCAGCCTGTCCATCGCCGAGATCAACAGAATCAAGGCCGCCTCCCACGACGAGGTCATCCGTTGCGAGGAATGCCGCCGCATCCTGGTCCGCACCCCAGAGTCCGGCCTGTGACCTCCTTCGTGATCGAGGCCGACGGCGGGTCCCGGGGCAATCCCGGCCCCGCCGGTTACGGCGCCGTGGTCAAGGACGCCGCCGACGGCCAGGTGCTGGCCGAGACCGCCGAGGCGATCGGCACCCAGACCAACAACGTCGCCGAGTACCGCGGGTTGATCGCGGGCCTGCGGTCGGTGCTGGCTGTGGCGGGCGACGGGGCGGTCGTCGAGATCCGGATGGACTCCAAGCTGGTCATCGAGCAGATGGCCGGTCGCTGGAAGATCAAAAACGAGGGGTTGCGGCCGCTCGCGATAGAGGCGGCGGCCCTGGCCCGGCGCCTGAAGGTCACCTGGCGGTGGATCCCCAGGGAGCAGAACAAGATCGCCGACCGTCTGGCCAACGAGGCCATGGACGCCGCGGCGGCGGGCCGCCCCTGGCGCCCCGGAGAGTCCTCCGCGGCCGGGTCCTTTGCGGTCGGGTCCTCCGCCGCAGGCTCCTTCGGAGCCGGGTCCTCGGCTGACGGCTCCGTCGGTGCCGGGTCCTCGGCCGAGGGTCCCTCCGGATCTTCGGGGATCGGGCTTCCCGGCACCCCCGCCGCCGAGCCCTCCCGGAGCCAGGCGAGGGCCACCGCCCCCGCCGTCTCCACGCAAGACTCCCTTTTCGACTCCGACGACCTCCTGTCCGTGTCCTCAGAAGGGGAGAGGGCAACGCCCGCGACCCTCGGCAGCGGCTGGCGCGCGCCCACGGCCGTGGCGACCTCGCTGCTCCTGCTGCGGCACGGCGAGACCCCGCTCTCGGTGGAGCGCAGGTTCTCCGGGCTGGGCGACCCCGAGCTCACCCCCAACGGCATCGCCCAGGCGAATGCCGCCGCCGACAAACTGTCGCGCAAGCCGTACGACATCCAGGTGGTCGTCAGCTCGCCGCTCAAGCGTGCCCGCGTCACCGCCGAGATCGTCGCCGCCCGGCTCGGGCTGGAGGTGATCGTCGAAGAAGGCCTCAAGGAGACCAATTTCGGCGACTGGGAGGGCCACACGTTCACCGAGATCCAGCGCCGCTGGCCGGACGAACTCGCCGCGTGGCTGGCGGACCCGTCCGCCGCGCCGCCGAGTGGGGAGAGTTTCGAGGAGGCGGCGCGGCGGGTCCAGGCGACCGGGGACCGGCTGGTCGAGCGTTACGAAGGCAAGACGATCCTCGCGATCTCGCACGTCACGCCGATCAAGATGCTGATCCGGTTCGCGTTGCTGGCTCCCCCCGACGCGCTCTACCGCATGCATCTCGACCTGTCAGCCCTGTCCCTGATCGAGTACTACGCCGACGGGCCGGCGGTGGTCAAGGCGTTCAACGACACCTCGCATCTGCGCTGACCCGGCGACCCTCACATCGACGGCCGGACGGCCGCCTGCCCCATATTTCACCGGAGGCGACTTGCCACTCGGTTGGATACCACTTGGGAGCCGATAGACTCGAAGACACGGCGGACGAGTCGGCCGGGCGGCCGCGTCGGGTCTCTTCGGAGGCCCGCCGAGGAAGGTCCGGGCTCCACAGGGCAGGGTGGTCGGTAACGCCGACCCGGGGTGACCCGCGGGACAGTGCCACAGAAAACAGACCGCCTCCCATCAGGGAGGTAAGGGTGAAACGGTGGTGTAAGAGACCACCAGCGCCCACGGTGACGTGGGCGGCTCGGTAAACCCCACCCGGAGCAAGGTCAAGAAGGGGCGCTCCCCGGAGCGTCCCGCGCGCGACGCTTGAGGGCTGCCCGTCCGAGTCGCGCGGGTAGACCGCTTGAGGCCGCCGGCAACGGCGGTCCTAGATGGATGGTCGCCCCTTCACATCCGTGAAGGACAAAACCCGGCCTACAGGCCGACTCGTCCGCCCTGACCTGTAGCGGAGCCTCTCAGGAAGATCGAAGCCCTGAGAGGCATTCACGTGGATCCGGCTGCGGTGGCGAAGGCGTGCCGCAGGTCGTGGAACGTCATATCCACCGGAACCCCGGCTGCGAGGATCGGGGGGAGGGGGAGTAGCGGGTTCATCCGCGCACGTGGCAGCCGGTGACCCGCCGGGCCAGACCCGCCGCTGGGCTCGGAGGTGCCTCACCCAGGCGCATCCGCCGGTCCTCCTGGCGCATCCCGACCAGCACCAGCACATAGCCGACCAGTATGGTGACGCCGAGCATCAGGGCGATGATCAAGGGGATCGCGGTCACGCCCAGATCACCCCCGCCTCGACGATGCCCCGCCGGCGGTTGGCCGGACGCCGGGTCTGCCCACGCCGCTTGGTGGTCCGGCGCCGGGCCGCCTGACGCCGGAGCCACCGGTCCCGGGCGCGGCGCTTACGGCAGAGGAACTGTCCCTGCTCCAGAGCTGCGCCGCACGCGCAGGCGGGGGTCTCGTCGATCGGCCGGATGTGGTTGATCACTGTCGTCTCTCCTCTCGTCGCTGCCGGTGGTGCCGTGCGCTACGAGGGTGCGACAACGAGTCAGGACGTGATCACTACAGGACGGGACATGTTCGGGACGTCCGGTCTACGATTGCCGGATCCCTGGACGTTTCCTCTTACAGGCAGGTGAGATGGAGAACGAACGGTTACGGACGGCCCTGCTCGAACACGGCACCACGGTGGATGCGGTGGCCGAAGTCGTTCGGGTCGATGCCAAGACCGTGGAGCGGTGGATCACCCAGGGGCGCACGCCGTACCGAAAGCATCGCTTCGCGGTCGCCAGGCTCCTCGGCGTCGAGGAGGCCTACCTGTGGCCGGACGCGCTGACCCCCACACAGGTCGCCGCCGTGTCCGAAAGCGAGATCGTCACCGTCTACCCGCACCGCTGGGCGGTGCCCAAGGACGCCTGGGGACGTCTGTTCGCCGCGGCCCGGGAAGAGATCGACATACTGGTCTACAGCGGCATCTTCATCGCCCAGGACACCGGCATCGCGCGCACCTTCGCCGACAGGGCCGACGCCGGAGTGCGGGCGCGGATCCTGCTCGGCGACCCCGACTCACCCGAGATCGCCCAGCGCGGCGCGGACGAGGGCATCGACGACGGCATGGCCGCCCAGATCAAGACCGCGCTCGTGTTCTACCGAACGCTGCGAGAGCACGAGAACGTGGAGATCCGGTTCCATCACACGGTGCTGTACAACTCCATCTACCGCGCCGATGACCAGCTCATGGTCAACACCCACGTCTATGGAACCTTCGCGTCCAACGCCCCGGTCATGCACCTGCGCAAGGTGCCCGGCGGCACCATGGTGACCACGTATCTCAACAGCTTCGAGGCCGTGTGGGAGCGGGCCAGGCCGGTAGAGTCCTGACTCATGACGGCCCGCCGGATCGACTTCTACGACGACCTTTCCGCCCCCGCGCCCAACAGCCTCGTCCCGTCCGTGAACGTCGTGGTCGTCAACGACGGCGGGGACATCCTGATGATCCGCCGTAGCGACAACGACAACTGGGCCGTGCCCGGTGGCGCGATCGACCTGGGGGAGTCCCTGCCGCAGGCGGCCATCCGGGAGACGCTGGAGGAGACCGGGATCACGTGTGAGATCACCGGCCTGGTCGGCACCTACACCGACCCTCGTCATGTGATCCTCTACACCTCCAACGGCGAGGCCCGCCAGGAGTTCTCCATCGTGCTGCACGGCCGGCCGGTCAGCGGTGAGCCGACACCCAGCGACGAGTCCCGCGAGGTGCGCTGGGTGCCCCGCGACGAGATCGACGCGTTGACCATGGATCGGTCGATGCGGCTGCGACTCGGGCATTTCCTCGACACCGCCGCCGGGCCGTACATCGGGTGAACGCGCTCACGCCGACGGGCTGCACGGCGACCCGAGGCACCCGCGCCCACACGTCCCCGAACATTCCCTCGTCCTGGAAGACAGCCTCGTAACCGACCGCACCTTCACCGATGAGCTGTACGAGGCCGAACGCCATCTGCAGGCAGCACAGCTCGCCGGAGACGTCGAGGAGCTCGACCGGCTGCTCGACGAGCGGCTGATCTTCACCGGACCGCCGGACGGCTCGTGCCACCCGCGGGCCAAGCAGCTCGACCTCGACAACCACCGCTCGCGCAGGCAGGTCATGACCAAGCTCGTCCAGGAGGACCTCACCGTGCTCGTCGCGGGCACCACCGGCGTCACCTGCTTCCTGGGCACGCTGGAAGGCACATTCGCAGGCACGCCGTTCGCCTCACGCTTGCGCTACACCCGCACCTGGGTGCGCACCGACGAACACGGCTGGCGCATCCTGGCCGTCCACGCCAGTCCGGCGTAACGTCAGGTCCGCGCCTTCAGGACGGCCTGTGCGGTGTACAGGGTTGCGATGATGTACGGAGCCGCCTTGATAATCGACCGGTTGACCAGATGTCCGGGACCGTACCGGAAGTAGATCTCGGCCAGGTGTATCTCGGCCTGGGTCCGCACGGCTATCATTCATGATCGTGTCGATGTGGTTGAACCTCGCGAAGATCGATGTCGAGCTGCTGGAGTCCGTACAGGCGGACCCTGATCTGATCGGCGCGATCTTCTTCGACGATGGGCAGGCGCCCGTCGGCTTCCAGCCGGAAACCGACATGTTCGGCGATGACTACCGAACCCTCGATGCCATCGCACAGGGCAGAGCCGAGGCCGAGCATGAGAGTGCGCAGTGGCGGGAGTGTTATCCCTGGCTCGCGGCGGCGACCGGCGAGACCGGTGAGAACGACGTGGACGGCTACGAGTTCGACTACGGCCCGGCGTTCGTCCTCGATCCCGGCCAGGTGACGGCGATCGCGCAGGGCCTGATGAGCGAGGGATGGGGATTCGGCGCCACTCGACGGGACGCGGCAGAGGGCGCTTATGAGGGGTTTGAGGACCTCGGGCCGTTCTACGCGGCGGCGGCACGAGAGGGTAAGGCCATCGTGGGCGGGGTGAGCTGACCCGCTGCCGCGGCCACCGCACCGCTTCCGACGGGCTTTGCACCAGAGCCAAAACCTGTGGCCGTGCCTTGCTGGGCGCCCGTAAGGTGCCGATCATGGTGGAGAAGGCGCCCGGAGGGCGCGCCCGATGACGTTGTTCACGCACCTCACCTCGGCCGATGACGTCCGCTCGATACGGCGGGCCGGCGTGCGCGCCCGCAGCCGCGACTACGAGGGCACGGCCGGGGTGTTCTGCCTGCCGATCCTGCCCTCCTACCAGCTCACCCACCAGTGGGGCCGGGAGTTGCGGCGCGGCGGGCGGCGCACGATGGTCGCCGTCGACTTCCGGCTGCCCGACGACGAGCCGGTCCGTGTCGGCCACTACGGCCATGAGCCTGTCGAGCTCGCCAGCGCCGAGGCCGCTGCTTTGATCGCCGGATGCGAGGACGCCCGAGGGTATGAGGTCTTCGTCCCCCGGGCGATCGACGCCAAGGAGATCCACCGGGTCCGCGGCGTCAACCGGGTCACCGGCTGGCGGTACATGCCCAACGCTCACGGCAGGGTCCCCTGCCCGTGTCCGAGGTGCCTGCGGCGTGGGGAGTACGGCAGCGCGAAGATCCGCCGGAAGGCCGAAAGCCGCGGCTACTGACCCCGAAAAATGATCTGGATTGCTCCCGCCGTAGAGGTCAGCTTCGCTCCAACGCGGCCTGTACGGCGTGCACGGCCGCGGTGATGCACGGAGTCGCCTTCGTGATCGACCGGCTGACCAGGTGCTCGGGGCCGTACCGGGAATGGATCTCCAGCAGCCTGGCCTCCGCCTCGACCGGCAAGCCGTCCGGACTGGTGGTCATGTCGCAGTAGGTCAGCGCCTCGACCAGCTCGGGGCGTTCCTCGTCGAACTCGGTGTTCAGCACGTCCAGCAGGCCGCGCTCGGCCGCCTCGTACTCCGCGCACGTGTGGTGAGCCACCAGCCGGACGATCGTGTCGTCGGCCTGGTGGACGTCACGCAGGTAGCGGGCGCCGTCCAGCGCGTGAGAACCCGTGTCGACCAACGTGGGTGAGTATCCGATGTCGTGCAGCCAGGCCGCGGCGGTCAGCAGGTCGGCCTCCGCGCCGAGGATCGGCGCCAGCGACATCGAGCGCGCGGCCACTCCCTGGGTGTGCGCCCACCGGCGCGGCAATGCTTCTTGCAGCAGTTGCCGGGCCAGGTCACGTGCCCATTCGGCTTGTCCCATGCGCTTCACCATAGAAACCGTTTCCAGAGCCTTTCCAGAGATGACGCCAGACGTCCTAGGACGTCTCAAAACACTTCAGGGCGGACGAAACGTCCCTTACCGCGTCGCGTCACGACCAGTCCCTCGCGTTCCAGTTCTGCCAGGGCGTGGCGGACGGTGTTGCGCGATGCCCCGTGCTGCCGCCGCAGCGTGCTCTCACTCGGCAGAGCCGTCCCCTCCTCCAGGGCGCCCGTGGTGATCCGCTCGCGTAACTCGGCGGCGATCGCCTGGTAGCGGTACAGCGCCGCCTGCTGCTCGGTGCTCTTCACCCGGCGTCCCGCGCCGGGCATCGTGTCGATCAGCCCTTCGTCCTTCAGGATGGCCAGTACACGCCGGACCGTACTGCGGGCCACGTGAAAACGCTGGGCCAGCGCCGCCTCCGAGGGCAGGGCGCCGGCCGGAGGGTAGTGACCGGAGGCGATCTGCGCGCGGAGCCGTTCGGCGATCCGGTCGTAGACCTGCCTGCCGGTCAACCACCCGTCGATGTCGTCGGTCATGCGTCAGCGGCCGTGCGCACCGGAGATGTTGCCCAGGTTGATGTTGAGCGTGCCCTGCTCGCCCTCGTGCCAGCCGCGCCGGACCGCGGCGGCGATGTCCTCGGCGGCCATCGGCAGGTGAATCGTCGAGGTACGCTCGTCGGGCCGGTCGCCCCAGTAGAAGACGACCTGGACGTAGACGCGGCGGGTGCGGGCGTTGTGGTCGGTGATCTCCAGGCAGGGCTGGCCGCTGTGGTCGGCCGTCAGGAAGGTCGGGACGTGCATCTGCGTGAGGTGACCGCGCAGCTTGGTCAGCAGGTCCTGCTGGTGGGCGATGATCTTCTCTCAGTTCATGGGCGGGTGCTCCCGTCAGCTCGAAGGACCCGGATATGAGGTGCCGGGTGTGATTGGGCTTCCCCTCGTAACGTAGAGACATCGCCTTGAGAAACGGCGATGGCAGAAACACGACGGACGTTCGAGCAGGACTTCCGGGACGGCGCGGTCCGGATCGTTGAGGAGACCGATAAATCGGTCGCGCAGGTGGCTCGGGAGCTGGGAATCAACGCAGGCACGCTGGCCAACTGGGTGAACATGTCCCGTAAACGGCGCGCAACGACCACCAGCCCCAACTACGTCCTCACCTTGAGCGGCATGGAACACGGGGCGCGTTGCCGGTGTGGGCTTGGGAATGGTCTTCACCGTAGGTGACGTCGCGGACGTAGTGGAGCCGGTTTTCGATGCTCCAGTGGCCGCGGATCCAGGTGGCCAGGTCGGCAGGACCGGCCTGCCAGGTGGACAGGCTGGTGATCGCGTAGAGGGTCACGGCAACTGGATGGGGAAGCCTCGACCCCGGCCCTTTGATGGATGCTGAACCGCTACGACCTGCGCTGCCTCAGGTTGGTTCAGATTTGGTTGGACGCTTCCTCTTCTTATCTCCTCGGACGCTGGTGGAAACTTGTTGGCGTCGTGGAGTGACTGGCGACCGGTGCTCACCGTTCCCGCTCGGATCCGTGACCGGCATCAGGCGTGACGTTGACGAGGGTCCACTTCGGTTCATGTACTTAGACAAGGCAGGTACGCGTACTCAGGCGTCCGGCTGACTGGTGCCCGACCCTTGATGGCATGAACAAACCACTCCAGCCCGCCATGACCGCCGCTTACTTCGCGCAGTGTGTCATCTCCTTCGGCGTGGCGCTCGGTAGCGTGGCGCTCGGCATCGTCTTTCTGCCGGTCGATCCCTGGGTTCGTGCGTTTCTCGCGGTCGCCGTGCTGTACACGGTGACGTCGGCCTTCGGCCTGGCCAAGTGCGTGCGCGATCGGCAGGAACTCGGCAGCATGTCAAGCCGTGTCGACCAGGCGCGCCTTGACAAACTGCTCTCCGAGCACGACCCCTACAAGGTCGACAGTCTCTGAGCTGTCCCTCCGGTCGCCCTATGCCTCGTCGAGTCCCCGCTCGATCGCGTAACGGACGAGCTCGGCCCGGTTGTGGAGCTGGAGCTTGTTCAAGGTGTTCTGGACGTGGTTCTGCACGGTCCGGTGGCTGAGCACCAGCCGTTCGGCGACCTGTTTGTAAGATAGGCCCTTGGCGACGAGGCGCAGCACCTCGGTCTCCCGGTCGGTGAGGTGTGGCCCGTCGTTGGAAGGTCTCTGCGTGGCGAGGCGGCGATACTCGCCGAGCACCAGCCCGGCCAGACCAGGGGTGAAGACCGGTTCCCCTTCGGCTGTGCGCCGGACGGCGTCGAGAAACTCCTCCCGGCTCGCCGACTTGACCAGGTAGCCGGAGGCCCCGGCCTTGACCGCCTCGAGCACGTCTTCGTGCTCACCGCTCGCTGACAGCACCAGTACGCGGGGCGGGTGGTCGGATGCGGCCAGCCCTCTAGCCACCTCCACACCGGACAGGTCAGGAAGCCGCAGGTCGAGGATAACTACATCGGGGCGTATGGCGGCGACGACGCGAAGCGCCTGGCGGCCCTCGCCCATGGTCGCCACCACCTCGTACATGGCGTTCTCCAGGTCGCGGGCAACTGCGTCCCGCCACATCGGGTGGTCGTCCACCACCATCACCCGCAGAGCGCTGGTCATGTCGTAACTGTAAACCTGCCCGTGGTCCCGCTAGGGTGTGGGTCTATTCGTGGGCAGGAGGCCGTGCGAGGACGGGGATGACCAGATCGACCTCGGTTCCCTGGCCGGGCATGGACGTGAAACTGACGGTGCCACCGAGGCCGGCGATCCGGCCCCGGATGGACTGCGCAATGCCGAGCCTGCCCTCTGCCTCCGCCTCCGAAAGGCGTCCCGCAGGGATGCCGGGACCCTCGTCGCGCACTGTGATGGTTATCGAGACACCGTCGTTCTCGGCGAAGACCCAGGCCCTCGCGTCTTCGCCGCAGTGCCACCGGACGTTGTCGAGCGCCGCGCCCACGGCCGCGACAACCTCGCGAGCCTGACCGGCGGGGAGCGGCAAAGGGGTCGCGGGCGTCGACACGGTGACCATTGCCGTGGTGTACCGGCGTAAATGGGCCCCCACGTCGACGAGGCCCGCGCTGTCCTGCTCAGCCATGGTCGGCTGGCTACGGATCATCTCGCGCACTGCCGCTTCCTGCTCACCGGCGAGCCGTCCCAGCTCGGCGGCTTCCCCGCCGATCTCTAGCCCGCGGCGTTGCACCAGCGCCAGTACCTGAAGAACAGAGTCATGGATGCCGCGAGCGAGCCGCTCGCGTTCTCGGCCAGCCGCCTCTATCTCAACGGCCCGTTGCAGTCGTTCTTCCGCCTGTTTGGTGAGCCGGGCCACGTGGCCGACGACGGTTCCGGCGAGGATCAGCAGCACGGCTCCGTTGACGGGGACGGAGAAATCGAATCCGTGCAGACCTCGCAGCCATAGGTCGCCGAGCGACAGCACGACCGCTGCGACCGCGCCCGTCCGCCGCCCGCCGTACACGGCCCAGGCGAGAACAGGTCCCCCGATCCAGGTCGCCGTGACCGGCATCACACCCGCCGGTCCGGCATCAGGTCCTTGGACGTACGGCGAGGCCAGCATGCAGCCGAGAGTGACAAAAACGTCTATCACCAATAGAGGGCGGTTTCTTGCGGTCGAGTACGCGATGGTGGTGGCTGCGGTCCAGACCGCCATCACGCCGAGGACAAGCCAGCCCGCGACGGGACGCTGGTAGCCGCCGGCGCTCGCCAGCAACAGTGCGGCGTAGCCCAGGGAGGCGATGCGGTAGACCGCGATAGCACGCCAGAACGACCCCTCGATCCCCATGCGACCCCATCACGCTCGATCGGCGCTGTTCCTGGTGGCCCGACTATATGGCGACTCGCGTCGGATGGCGTTCCACTGGAGGCGCGTGGCCTACGGGCGCATCATCGACCGAAGTGACATGGGCGATGAGCGACAAGAGGCGATCGGCGAAAAGAGGGTGACAGGCGAGAGCGACTCCTGACGCTGGGCCTCACGAGCCTCCGACCACGCGGTCTCGTTGACACCCCTTGGCTCTGTTGCACAGCAGTCCCGTACAGCAACACCGTCTTACACGATCACATCTCACCGACCCGGATCTACCATCTGACCAGGGCATGAGCCTGCCGACCTGGGACGTGCCGTTGACTCGTAATGAAGTGATCGCAGGCTGAATCATGATCATGGTGCATTCAGGAATAGCCAAGGCATACCTGTTGAGCGAATATGCGGGAACACTAAGCTGCTGATCATGAAGCAGTCGATGATCGCGGTAATCGTGGCTGTCTGCGTGGGGATCGGCGCCGTTGCGATTGCTCCTATCGCTTTCCTGGTGTTGACGTATGGGTGCACCGCTGATGACGACCGGCTCGCTGATTCTCTGGCCACGCTCAGTGTGCTCGACGCTCATCCGGCAAGCGCAACACTGGAGGAAGGACGCGGCAGCTCTTGCGACAGCGACGACCGGATAACGACCGTCTGGCAGACCTACCGTCTTTCAGGCCCACGAGCCGACGCGCTGTCCTTCTACCGGGACGTCGCGATCAAGGAGGGGTGGGCGCCCTCTCCGGACGATGACGGTGAAGGGGTGAGCTGCTTCACCAAATCCTTCGGTGGGAGAGACATTGACCTCTCGGTGGAGTTCCCGGATGCGACGGGAGAGAAGTACGACATAAACGTGAGCTCTTCCCCGGACGGCGGGGGTTGGGGATGCTGATACCGCCAGATGCCCTGAACGCTTCGAGTCTTCACCGCTGACTACGGGGTATGAGGCTGACGACAACCGTGACGACAACGTCGGCCACCATGAGCGCACGGCGGCAGCCGTACGGCACCGCTGACCTCGGGACGGAGAAGAGGACCAGGGTGATTGGTCCGCCTGAAAAGCGGAAGGTCGTCACGCTCTGGCGGACCAGGCTCCGTCGTCAGTCTGTACTCGGACGCTCTGCGAGGTTACGAGCAAGATCGAGCAAGTGGGGCAGGCGTAGGGTTCGGCCGCCGCTTCCGGGTAGCGGAACATGTAAGGGCTCGGTCCAGTTGGCTGGAATTGCTGCCAGCCCGTACACGGCTCCGGCCAGGCCACCGGTGACCGCGGCGACAGTGTCGGTGTCGCCGCCCAGGTCGATGGCGGCGCGGATGGCATCCGCATAGCTGCGGGTGGTGCGCAGAGCCCACACGGCTGAGCCGAGACAGGGCCAGACGGCGCCGTTGAACTCGGTGGCGTGGTCGGGATGCCAGCCGGTTGCGAGGATGGCGGTGTAGCGCTGACGATGGTCGGGTGGGACGGCATTGAGGGTCTGCGAGAGCTCGTCCAAGGGGTCCGCACCGTACAGGGCGACACGTATCAGGTCGTGAAAGATCGCGGTGCCTTCCCACGCCGCCGGGTCGCCGTGGGTGAGGGCGGCGACGTGCCGAGCGGCGTCCATGGTGGCCTGCCGGCCGTCGCGGGCGAAGTACACCGCCGACGGGGTGGCTCGCATCAGCGCGCCGTTACCCGCGGCTCGATGGCTGCTCCGGTAGTGGGCGGCGGCGGCCTGGTCCCAGGGCAGGCCGCGGGTCAGTACGTCTTCGGTCTGCAAACCGATGTCTTTGGGCTCATCAGCCGCCCACCGCTGGAACCGGGCAAAGATATCCGGCAGGTCCAAGCCGCCATACTCCAGCAGCGACTCGGCTACGTGAACGGCCATCTGCGTATCGTCGGTGGCCTCGCCGGCGTCCCAGCCGCCGCCTCCACTCATCTCGCCGCCGGCACTCGGTACCGGAAAGCGGGAGGAGAACGCTCCCGCCGGGCCAAACTCGAATGGAGCGCCCAGCGCGTCGCCCACAGCCGAGCCGACGACCGCGCCAACGGCACGCTGCACAAGATTCACTCCAGCAGGCTACCGAGCTGATCGAAGGAGACGGCAGACGTCGGGATCAGGACGGGTCAGGTCGCCGGGCAGAGCGCTGTGTACAGCAGCCGAATACAGCAACACCGTCTCACACGATCACACGCCACCAACCCGCATCTGCCACGTGACCAGGGGCAGGAGCCCTCACGTCGTGACTGGCTCCCGTTTGCAAGTAGGCGCTCATGCTGCGCCTAGATCGAAACACGATGTCACCATTTAAGGCCGGGGCGGACACAGACGGCCCGGGTGCCGACCAGCGGTGAGAGGGCGATCGTGAAACCCCGACCGAAAGGGCGGCCGGTCCGCGAGGGGACGACGGCTCAGGCGGATCATCGGGAGTCAGGCCGGCTTGTCGAGTGCCGCGAGCCGCTGCGCCGCAGTTACAGCAGGTCGCGCACGACCCGAGTGCCAGCGAGGCGGTCGTGCAAGGTGCGAGCGGCCGGGTCGGCCACCGACCACAGAACGTCCACCAAGAACACGACCAGCCCGCACTGTGGCACGCAGACCAGGACAGGGAAGACAAGCGCGCGGACCGCGGCCCTGCGCCAACCCGGCCAGTGGCCGGTGTCGGCGGAGACAACGCGGATGCGCATCAGCCGCTTGCCGAACGTCCGTCCCGTCAGGACGTAAAAGAACGCGGGCACGGCGACAAGCAGCGATGTCGGTTCGTTGACCCTGAACCAGTTCAGGAGGCCGTAGTCCAAACTGCTGAGCCCTCCCTCTAAGAGACTCAGTAAGGCGACGAAGATCAAGTAATCGAAGGTGAACGCCACCGCCCGGCGCTCGGCGAACCCACTCGGCCAAGTGTCCCTCACGGTTCGGGAGGCCAGCAGCACCAGCAACGCGGAGAGCAGGAGGGCCGACTGTGCAGGCCCGTAGGCGCTCGCCACGGTCGCGAACCATTCGCTGCTGAGGACGGGGATCATCGAGCAGCCGTCCTCAGCCATGTACGAAGGGGCGGCCGGTCCGACGATCGCGAGAAAGACGAGCAGGCCGGCCACCCGGCGACCGATGATCGCTCCGTTCCCGGTGGCGGCCGACATCAGGAACCCTGTGAGGACGAGGATAGAGGGCACGCCCCATAGGAGGGCCAGGTCCGCGATCTCGTAGGCGTCCCCCAGGGGTGCCGACGCCAGTCTGGTGAGGCCAAAGCCAGCGGTGTCAAAGAACCCCACGCAGCCAAGGACGGCATAGGAGGACCCGTACTCGACTTGCCAGGCGCTCCAGGTCGAGTACGCTGCG
Organism: Streptosporangium sp. NPDC000396; assembly: GCF_042898655.1. Lineage (NCBI taxonomy): Bacteria > Bacillati > Actinomycetota > Actinomycetes > Streptosporangiales > Streptosporangiaceae > Streptosporangium > Streptosporangium sp. NPDC000396. Next base: position 128,653 of record NZ_JBIAZA010000007.1, on the reverse strand, counting down.
GCGGCTAGGGCGGTCGCCCATGCGAGTTGGGCTAATCGCGACAAGATGATCTCCGTTTTCGCGACACCCTAGCGGTATGGGGAAGCCTCCATATCGACCCGTGGCACCGTGGTGGTGGCGTTGATCGGGTGGGCTCCCAAGGCTCAGAGCGAGCTCGTGTCCGTGATCCAGCGTTTCGGCTGATCATGAACGTCAACGCCGACCGACGTGTCGCCTGAAGAGGCGCTGGCCCGGGGATCTTGCTAACGCTGTTGCTAACAACGTGCCTGGACGCCGGTGTACGAACCTGGAAGCCGATCAAGCAGGAAGAGCCGCTGAGCAGCCATTCGTGACAGTGGTGGTCGTCCATAGACGATCTCGAACTGGCTACGGATCAGAAGGTCAAGCGTCCATCGAAGCCGGAGCGGCTCAGGCTGACCAGCACCATCGGTCGAGGTCGACCCACTTCGCTTCGAGGGCGGCGGCGAGTTGGCCACCGAAGGCGACGGTTCCCTCGTGGGAGGCGAACGCGATCCAAGTAAGCGCGTCATCGCTCCACACGCCCTCGGCGCCCGTGTACCGGGGTGCAAACATCTCCACGTCAACGAGGTAGTCCGCGCCGTACTCGCGTAGCTCTGTCACACGGCTGCCGCTCATCTCGAGCAGTGTGGCGCGCACCTGGGCGAGTCCCTGCTCATCCCACATCGATGCCTCCGTCAGCACGAGCGCGTCGGGCGGGGTTGGCTCGGCGAGCATCGGGTGCCACGACCTGCCCACCAGCCCCCACCGCTGCTGCAGCTGTTCCTGCCGTTCGGCCGACTCGGCAGGCGTCAACACGCGCCGGTACGCCAACGGTGTCACCCGAAGACCGCCCCGCGTAACCCAGCCATGCAGGGTCGACTGGAACAGCCGACGTTCCTCAGCCATTGCCTTGGCCTCCACCTCGTGGGACGCCGGCTGGGTGAACGGTGACTGGGCCGTGTCGGCCGCCTCTGCCAGAGCGTCGACGAGGCCGGAGAACTCGGGCAGCCGGTCTGGATCAAGCCGCTCCACCTGTTCCAGGATCGCTGCGACCACGTTGTAGCGAGGGAAGATGCGCCAGGCTTCGGGACTGTAGTCATACCCGTCCACCGCCCGCCCCTGGTTGGGCAGCTCAACGTACCGGTCAGCCAACTCGTCGTAGCGCTCTATTAGATACCGGCGTGCCGCCACGTGCAGTGTTACCGAGTCCACGCCACAGAATCCCATACCAGCCGTTACCGCCCCTCACGCCGTTCCCGTTCGCCGGCAAGCGAACAAGCGTTACCAGGAGCCAGCCACGTCACGGGACCGCGCCGCAGCTCCATCGCCGGACGGGTCGCGACTGCCCGAAACCAAGAGAACATGGCTCCGGCGCGGATCGTCGCCTCCGCACGGCCAGCGAGGTTGCGTACCCGGCGCTCGCCACGCGCGACCGCGAACACCTCCCCTGCGTGCGGCTACTCGTAGTACTCGTGCGGATGCAGCCGCTCCCCGAGTCGCTTCCACCGCTCCGCGTACCGCGCGGCATCCCTGAGCTTGTCCTGGCTCGCACCGACGACCTCGTTCAGCGTCGACAGCAGGATCCGCCGCTCCCCACGCCAAGCATGGGAACGGGATTTGATCAATGCTGGCCTGGTGATCGTGACTGCGTCGTGGCGTGTGCCCAGCTAGACGTGCCGGGGTGGTGTGGCGAGGAGCGATCTATTGAAGGTTGGGCCCGGTTCCGGATACTTGACGGGGCGGGCCTCGGCGTCGCCATCCACAAACCTGACTTCGCCGTGGGCTACTGCGGCGGATTATTGCGAAGGACGATGCCGTGGCTCACGAGCGCGCCCTCCGGATCGAGGTCCTCGGTCCGTTGCGGGTCTGGCGGGACGGCGTCGAGCTGGATACCGGCCCGCGGCAACAGGCCTTCCTGTTCGCGCTGCTGCTGGCCCACGCCGGCCGGCCCGTCAGCACGAACCAGTTGATCGGCCTCATCTGGGAAGACGACGTGCCGGCCAGCGCGCTCAACATCGTCCAGAAATACGTGGGTGCGCTCCGCCGGCTCCTCGAACCGTCGCTGCCGGCGCGGGAGAGCGGGTCCTATCTGCAGCGCCGGGGGAACAGCTACCTGTTCGTGGCCGAGTCCGAGACCCTCGATCTCGTCCTGTTCCGCCGCCGGGTGAGGGCGGCCGGGGCCGCCGTGGCCGAGGGGCGGCAGACGGCTGCGCTCGCCTGCTACGTCGACGCCCTCGGGCTGTGGCGCGGGTCCACGGCCGAGGGTTGGAATCACGGGGCTACCGCCATGTCGACGTTCGTCGCGCTCGACCACGAGTTCTTCGACGCCTGCACCGCGGCGGCCGAGCTCGCGATCTCGCTGGGCCAGCCGGAGCGCATACTCCAGCCCCTGCGCCTCGCCGCGTCGTTGGCCCCCCTGCACGAGCCGGTCCAGGCCGCCCTCGTCACGGTCCTGGCGGCTGCCGGACACCAGGCCGAGGCGTTGTCCGCCTACCTGCAGGTCCGCGCGCGGCTGGTTGAGGAACTCGGCATCGACCCCGGTCAGGCGCTACGGGCCGCCCACCAGTGGGTGCTGGGTTCCAGCGTCCCGCCACCGCAGGCCGCCGCCGACCCGATTGACGCCGGGCAGCCACCGCTGGCGGCCGCCCGGCTTGTCGGCCGGGTCGAGGAGCTCGCTGTGGTGTGGCAGGCGGTGGAGTCCGCTCTGGCCGGCCACACCGGGCTCGTCCTGGTGGAGGGCGAGCCGGGAGTCGGCAAGACACGGCTGGTCGAAGAAGTGACCGATGCGGCCCACGGGCGAGGCGCACACGTCGTGTGGGGCAACTGCCTGGAGGACGCCGGCGCACCGTCGATGTGGCCGTGGGTGCGGGCCATCGGCACGGTCCTGGACGCCCTGGCGCCGGCGTCGCGCGAGAAGTGGCTGACCAGCGAGCTCGGCTACCTCGTCGAGTCGGACGACCGGGCACCGGCCGAGCCGGAGCAGGCCGACGCCGGAGGCCAATTCCGCCTGTTCGAACGGGTCGTCGCGCTGCTCCGCGAGGTCTCCGCCGCGCGGCCGGTCGTGCTCGTTATCGACGATCTCCAGTGGGCCGACGTCGCTTCCCTGCAGCTGTTCGGTCACTTGGCCGTCCGGCTGCCGAGCGGCGTCGCGATCATCGGCACGCTCCGCGACCGCGCCCCCACGCCGGGGACGGAGTTGTCCCGGCTGCTCGCGGTGACCAGCCGGGTGTCCGGTCATCGCCGCATACGCCTCGGCCCGCTGGGCCCGGCCGGGGTCGCCGAACTCGTCCGCCGCGAGGCCGGCCGCGACCTCGGGGACGGCGTCGTGCGCAGCATCCACGCGCGCACGGCCGGCAACCCGTTCTTCGTCCGAGAGCTGTCCCGGCTGCTCGCCGCGGGGGGCTACATCAGCGGGGACGCGGCCGTGCCGTCGACCGTGCGGGACGTCGTGCGCGACCGCGTCTCGCACCTCGACGACGAGGCGCACGACCTGCTCCAAGCCGCGGCCCTCATCGGACGCGACGTCGACCTCGGCCTGCTCGCCCGCGTTGCCGGGCTCGACACCCAGACCTGTCTCGACCGGCTGGAGCCTGTCGACCACCTCGGCCTGCTCGGGCCGACTCCCGGGAACCCGTTCTCGCTGCGTTTCGCACACGACCTGGTCCGCGAGTCGGTCGCTACGGCCACGTCACCGCACCGGATGATCCGGCTGCATCTCCGCGTGGCGGACGCGCTGGAAGCCACCGAAAGCAGCGTCGAGTCCGTCGCCGAGCGCGTCGCCCACCATCTCTGGGCCGCCGGCCCCCTCGCGGACCCGTCCCGGACCGCGAGCGCGCTCATTGGTGCCGGTCGCCGGGCGGTCGCCAAATCCGCTCTCGAAGCGGCCGAACAGCATCTCCGGTCGGCGACGCAGGTGGCCCGCTCGGCGGGTCTCGCCGAGCTCGAACTGTCCGCGCTGTCACAGCTCACCGCTGTCATCGGCATGGGGCCCGGATACGTCGGCTCCGCGACCGACCTCCTCGAACGCGCCGAGCATCTGGCCCGCGAACTCGGCCGCGAGGAGGAGGCCGTCAACTTCCTGCTGTCCCGCCAGGCGGCCTACTGCCAGGGAATGCAGCTCGACCGCGCCAAACGGTTGGCGCGGCAGTTCCTCGAACAGACCGAGGCGTCGGCCGATCCCGTCCTACGCGCCTATGGCCTGCACGCGTGGGCTATCTACCGGTGGGCCATCGGCGAGATCGGCAGCGCGTTCGAATACCAGAGGCGGTCGGACCGCACGCTGCTCGAAGACATCGCCGGCTACAGCGAGTTTCCGCTGCGACGCGATCTCCACCTGATCGCGGCCGGGATGCACGCGGAGATCTCCGCACTGCACGGAGACCTTGACACGGCCAGGCCGGTGCTCGACACGTTGGAGGCCGCCGGTTCCGACCCGTACGCGATCACACTGTGGGCGGCGTTCGCCTCGGTGATCGCGGCGCTCGCCGACGACCCCGCCTGGGCACTGCGCGCCACCGAACGAGGCATCGCCGAGGACCCCGGATTCTCCTTCGCCTTCTTCGGCGCGCACCTCCGCATAATTCGGTGCTGGGCGCGCGCCGTGACGGGCCTCGACCCGGCCGGAGCCGCGGCCGAGGCCGAAACGCTGCTGACGGCGATGCTGCTCGACCCGCCGCTCACCGGCCTCGCCACCTGGTACGGCCTTATCAGCGAGATGTGGCTCGCCGCCGGTAGACCGGACGCCGCCGCAGTTGCCCTCAATCACGCCGACCGGGTCGTCGAAACCTACGGCGAGCGCTACGCCGAGGGGTTGCTGTTCCTGCTGCGGGCCCGGTTGCTGATGGCCGAAGGCGCCCGCGTCGAGGTGGCCCGGGCAGCCGCCGAGCGGGCACGTGTGCTGTCCGCCGAGCGGGGAGCTCACCTCTTCACCCGCCGGGCTGAGCAACTGGTGCGAGAGCTTGGCGGACCTGTTCCGTGACCTGACGCCGTGCGTCACGCATCGAGATCGGCGCAGGCCGCGTACGGGCGGCGGCAGTAGTAGACGACGTCGGGTGGGACGTTGGCCCACTCGGCTCGACTGATGACGACCTCGTCGAAGCGCAGGGCAAAGCGGGGCACCAGGCGAAACTGATACCCCGCCGACCACTTCGATGATCAGTCGAGAACTCCGCCAAGCTTCCCAAGAGCCTTGCGTTTCTCATCGAGGGAGGCGTGGGCGTAGATGGTCATGGTCACCTCGATGTCGCTATGGCCGACGATGTCGCGGACGACCTGGGGCGGAACTCCGAGGTTGAGCAGGAGCGTCACGCAGGTATGCCGCAGGTCGTGGAAGCGCACATCGCCGAGGCCGGCGGCCTTTCGAATCGCTCCCTTGGCATTCTGCCGACGGTCGGTGTCACAGGGCGGACACTCTGTGGTCATCGACGGTGGCCCGAGCGGCTAGGACTCGTAGAGGTCCGTCTCACTCAGGACCGGGCTGCCGTGCTCGGTGCGTCCCAGGCGAGCCGCGGAACCGAACATGGGTCCACGAGCGCGCCGGATCCCGGCGAACCGTCCGAACCCGAGCGGCTTGGGCACGTCGTCGTAGACGGCCTCCATGCCGCCCCTGATCGAGTACGTCTCGTGCCAGAAACCGGTTCCGCCCGAGTCCCGCAGGAAGTCCAGCCACCACTCCCGATGCGGCTCGGACCGGGCAAAGGTGAGCAGCGACGGCAGGTCCCGCCAGTACTGGCGCATCCCCATGTTCATCGGGAAGAACGAGTAGTACACGGGCTCGTGCAGCAGCAGCCCCTCCGGCTTGCCCGCGACCGACTCACTGATCTTCCGGCCGAAGCTGAAGAAGGTCCGGATCCCGTACAGACGATTCACCCGCATGCCGAGGTACAGGACCATGAGGTCGGGATAGGCGGATAGATCGACGGTCTGCCGGTTCACGCGAGTCGGCATCCAACGCTCCTTATGGCTCGGGTTACGCATGGGCTGGTGTCGGAGGCAGGTCATGTGCCTGCGCGGACGGGTCGTCGCTTTCATGGAGGTCACGGCGAGCGTAGAAGCGCCTCATCGCCGCCCCAGACTCAACATACGAATGCGAACTTGACTACTACTGAACGAATCTCGGTCCATTACGGGTGTGGCGGAAGACGTGCTCGATCACGCCTTTCCGGCGTTCCGCTCGTTCACTCAACTCGGCTCGAGGTGGCGTGTCCGCCGAACCTTCTACGACCAATCCTGGACCAGTAGACTCGGTGCACACTGCGGCCCGAAACGGGTTGCAAGCGGACAAATCTGCAATGCCCATCTGGGAGTCGACAGACGTGACTGGGCCAGCCCATCCCGTTAGGCCCGACGGCGAAGGTCTGTTGGTCGGCGCCGGTTCGCTGCGCCTGCAGATCCTCGGTCCGTTGCGGCTGTGGCGCGATGGCGTCGAACTGGACGCCGGCCCCCGACAGCAGGCGCAGCTGTTGGCCCTGCTCCTGGCGCGCGTGGGCCGTCCGGTCAGCACGCGAGAATTGATCGACCTGATCTGGGCCGAGGACGCCCCCGCCAGCGCGCTCAACATCATCCAGAAATACATCGGGGCATTGCGGCGGGTGCTCGAACCCGCGGTCCCCGCCCGGGCGGCCGGTACATACCTGCACCGACGCGGCGACGCGTACGTGTTCAGCGCCAGACCCGGCACGCTCGACCTGGTCACGTTCCGGGAACTCCTCGAAGCCGCCCAGGCCGCCCTCGCCGAGCAAGCACGCGAAGTGGCGCTCGACCACTACGTCACAGCGCTCGGCCTCTGGCAGGGACCCGCGGGGGACGGACTTTCCTATGGATCGATCGCGATGCCGGTCTTGGCCGCCCTCGACGACGAATTCCACGCCGCCTGCACGGCAGCGGCCGAACTGGCCGTGGCGTTACATCGACCGGAGCGGGTGATCCCGCCGTTGCAGTTGGCCGCGTCGATGGCGCTGTTCCACGAACCCGTACATGCCGGCCTCATCACCGCGCTCGGCGCCGCTGGACGGCAGGCGGAGGCGCTGTCAGCGTTCCACGCGGTCCGTGACCGCCTCGCCGAGGAGCTGGGCATCGACCCCGGCCCGGCGCTGCAGGCCGCGCACCTGCGCGTCCTGACGCAGACCCCGAGGCCGCCGGTGGTGACGAGCACGGAGAGTGAGGGTGACCGGTCACCGGCGAGGCAGGCAGCCGGACTGGTCGGCCGGGGCGAGGAACTCGGCGTGCTTCGGCAGGCCATCGAGGCGGCGCTCACCGGCCGCACCGGGCTCGCCATCGTCGAAGGCGAACCGGGCGCGGGGAAGACGCGCCTGCTGGAGGAGGCCGCCGCCGTCGCGGACCGGCGTGGCGCGCTCGTCGTCTGGGCTTCCAGTTTGGAAGGCGACGGAACACCATCGATGTGGCCATGGGAGCAGGCGCTCACCGTTGTCCTCGACAGCCTGCCCGCGTCGGCGCGTGAGAAGTGGCGGGCCGGCGAACTCGGTCGTCTCCTCGAATCCGGAGACGATGACGCCGCGCCGCCGGTTGCCGGCAGCCGTGCCCAGTTCCGCCTGTTCGAGCAGGTCGTCACTGTTATCGGCCAGGCTTCGGCGGAACGGCCGATGTTGCTGGTCATGGACGATCTTCAATGGATCGATGCCGCTTCGCTCCAACTGTTCGGCCACGTGGTGGGCCGGCTACCCACCGGAACCGCGATCATCGGCGCCCTTCGCGACCGCGCACCGACACCCGGCTCCGACCTTTCGCGGGCACTGGCCGCGGCCAGCCGGCTGCCCAGCCACCGCAGGATCCGGCTCGGTCCGCTCAGCCTGACCGACGTGGCCGAACTCATCCGCCGCGAGACCGGCCACGAACCCAGCACGGACATCGCCCGCAACATCCACGTTCGCACCGCCGGCAATCCTTTCTTCGTCCGGGAACTGTCGCGGCTTCTCAGCGACCGCGGCGCGCTCGGCGACGGTGACGCATCGGCTCGGGCCGGGGTGCCGTCCACCGTGCGAGACGTCGTCCGCGATCGGATGGTCGGCCTCGACGACAACGCTCGCGACCTTTTGCAGGTCGCGGCGCTGATCGGCCGCGACGTAGACCTCAGCCTGCTCGCCCGCGCCGCCGGTGCCGACGTCGCGGACTGTCTCGAACGCCTCGAACCGCTGCGCGCGCTCGGCCTGCTCGAATCGGAGCCGGAGGACCCGTTCTCGTGGCGCTTCGCGCACGACCTGGTTCGCGAATCGGTCACGGAGACCATGGCGCACGGGCGTGCCACCCGGCTGCACCTGCGGGTCGCGGACGCGCTCGAAGAAAGCCAAGCGGACGACGAGTCCATCACCGAACGCCTCGCCTTCCACCTGTGGGCCGCCAGGCACCTCGCCGACCCGGTTCGTATCGCAGAGGCGCTGAAGCGCGCAGGTCGTCGCGCGGCGGCCAAGCTCGCGTTCGCCGCCGCAGATCGGCACCTGGAATCTGCCGCCCAGATCGCGCGGACCGCCGGGCTTCCGGAACTCGAGCTCTCCGCCCTGTCGCTCCTCGCCATCGCCCCGCGTCGGCAAGCCGGGTTCGGCGGCACGACCTTCGATCTGCTGGAGCGTGCGGAACTTCTGGCCCGCCAACTCGGCCGGGAGGTAGAGGCCGCGGGCCTCCTCTTCGCTCGCCTGTTCGGGGCCTACACCTTCCTGGAGTGGGACCGCGTTCGTCTGGTCCGCCGGCTGTACGACCAAGGGGAGGCGTCCTCCGATCTGGTCGTCCGAGTGTACGGCCGGCAAGCCTGGGGCCTGCACCAGTGGGACATCGGCAACATCGGCGAGGCATACCGGTGCTTCAGCGAGAACAACCCCGCTCTTCTCGACGGGGTCGTCTCCTCGCACAGCGAGACCCCGATCCGGCGTGACGTCTCGGGTGAGTGGCCCGGCTGGCTGGCCGTCATTACGGCGCTACATGGTGACGTCGAGACGGCGGGGGTCATGATCGACAAGTGGAACGGCCCCGACGACTCGTATGCGGTCGCGACCTGGGCCTACTACATCACCATCATCGCCTCGATGGCCGGTGACGCGGGCTGGGTGATGCGCACGATCGACCGGTGGACGGCCGTTGGCACCGGCCGTGCCGCCATCCAGCAGGAGCACTACATCCGGCTGAACTGGTACTGGGCCCGTGCCCTCACCGGCGATGACCCGGCCGGTATCGCGGCGGAGGCCGAACAGCTCGTGGCCGGGACGCTGGTCGACCCGCCGCGGTGGGGCGTCGCGTACCACCACGGACTGCTCGCCGAGATGTGGTTGGCCGCCGGTAGGCCGGACAAGGCGGCCATCGCCCTCGACCGAGCGGACCAGGCACTGGAGGCCTACGGCCAACGCTACGCCGAAGGACTTGTGCTGCTGCTGCGGGCACGCCTGCTCCACGCCCGCGGCGAACCCGCCGAAGTCGTACGAGCCGCTGCGGAAAAGGCCCGCGACCAGTCCAACGAACGTGAGTCCCACCTCTTCGCCCGCCGCGCAGAGAGCTTCCTTGCCGAGCTTTGATCGCACTGCTCAGCACGAGCGACACCGTCGCGGGGAACCGCCTTCGGTGTCAGGTCACGACATCAGGCCGCACGGCCGAGAAGGGTCACAGGGCGGAGCTCGTCCGAGTTCGACGGCTGATCAACCAGCCGAACCCGGGCGCCGTGAAGAACATGACAATGCCGTACACCGCGCCCGGGATGGCGATCTCGGCACTGTTCAACAGCGCCGGGCTCAGCGCGATCGTGATGGCGAGCGCGGTGTTGTGGATGCCGATCTCGAACCCGGCCGCGGTGGCCGCGCGGTGGTCGACGCCGGCCAGGCGCGGCACGCCGTAGCCGATCAGCAGGCTCACGATGTTGAAAGCCAGCACGGCCAGCCCGACCGAGACGAAATAGTCGACGAGGTTCTCCCGCGCCCCGTACAGCACGGCGGAGATGACCGTGACCAGGACCACAACTGACAGCACCCGGACGGGGAGGTTGAGCCGCTGCGCCACCCGCGGTGCCAGCGCGCGCACGAGCATCCCGATCGCGACCGGCCCGAGCACCATCACGAAGACCTGCTGCAACTTGTCAAACTGCAGCCCGAGGGTGGCCCCGCCGGGGAGGAAGTACCCGGCCGAGAGGTTCACCACGATCGGCAGGGTGACCACAACCAGCACCGAGTTGACCGCGGTGAGCGTGACATTCAGCGCGACGTTCCCGCCGAACAGGTGGCTGAACAGGTTGGCCGTGGGGCCACCGGGCGACGCCGCGACCACCATCATCCCGACCGCCAGTTCCGGCGGGAGCCGGAACGCCACCACCAGGCCGAAGCAGATCGCCGGCAGCAGCACGACCTGGCACAGCAGCGCAACCACGGCCGCCTTCGGATACTGGCCCACCCGCCGGAAGTCGTCCAGGGTCAGGCCGAGACCCAGGCCGAGCATGACGATGCCGAGAGCGTAAGGCAGACTGGCCAGAACCAAGGGGGAATCCATGGCGGACATTCTGGGGCATGCTGACAAGTTTTGGCATTCCGTGCGGAGCAGCCTGCCTTTGCTCCAGGTCGGCTGATCCAGACAACGCAACGATGCGGAGCGCGATCAAGACTCCGTGGCTTATACGGGCGAGCGGCGCCCTTTCCTCGCCGTCCGAGCCGCTCCCGAACGGGCCCGGACGTCGTCCGTCGAACGTGAGGCGCACCCGTTCGCACACCGCGACGAGTGACTGCTCGCCGACCTGACCGCTCAGCGGGTGTTGGGGCGACGGCAGTAGTAGACCAGCGCGGGTGGGAGGTTGGCCCACACCGTCCGGCTGACGACGACCTCGTCGAAGCGTGACCGCAGGGATCGCAGCAGCGCCCGCGCGGGTGGTGCCCATCGGGCGTGCACGTACGCGAAGGTGGTGAACACGCCGTGCGGCGGCAGCGCGGCGGACACCGATGACAGCACGTCATGCTGCCTGTTCTCGGTGAACGCCGCCCAGGGAAGGCCGCTGACCACGACATCGGCCTCGTTGAGCCCGCGCTGCGTCAGCACCGTGGCAAGGCCGGCCGCGTCCGCGGTCACGACGTCGACCGCCGGATGGAGTTCGGCCAACCGCCATGCGAACCGTGGGTTGATCTCGACGGCGATGTGCCGGCCGCGACCCGCGAGGCGCCGCTGGATGGCGCCGGTGAAGGCGCCGGTGCCCGGACCGAGTTCCACCACGACCGGGGAACCGGTCCGGGGCACCACCGCCGTCGCCGCCATGGCCAGCGCCGGACCGCTCGGCACGACCGCCCCGACCGTCATGGGGGCGCGCACGAACTCGGCGAAGAACGACACGGCTCAGTACTCGATTCTGGATTTGGGCGGCGAGTAGACACCCCAGAAATGAAAGGCCAGCCCGACGCCCCAGAAGACGATCGACCACAGAGGCCAGAAAAAGTGGCCGGGGTCGTAGACCCACCACACGATGACCTGGGCCAGATTGCTCAGGACGTAGAAGAGCAGATGGAAGCGCAGGCCCCAGATCCGGGCGCTTGCGCTTTTCGCCGATTTCATGGCCGCAGGCTAGATCGGCGTACTGGACGACGATTGAATCGCTCGTTCAGTGATCGTCAAGTGCCCGGAATCAACATTGACCGCAATTCGAGGTGAAAGGTGCAACATCATGACGACAACTCGCCGAGCCGTGTTGGCCGGATCCGCCGCGGTCGTAACCGGCACGCTGCTGGGAACGTCCGAGGCGCAGGCACATTCCCATACGGAAGCCAAGCCCAAACCCACCGTGGTCCTTGTGCACGGCGCGTTCGCCGACGCTTCCGGCTGGAACGACGTCGCCGCCAAGCTCATCCGCGACGGCTATCCGGTCATCGCGCCCGCGAACCCGCTGCGCAGCGTGGCCACCGACTCGGCCTACCTGGCCAGTGTTCTCGCCACCCTCAGTGGCCCGATCGTCGTGGCTGCGCACTCCTACGGCGGGATCGTCGCCACGAACGCCGCGGCCGGCAACCCGAACGTGAAAGCACTCGTCTACGTGGCCGCGTTCGCCCCCGACGAGGGCGATTCGCTGCTGCAACTGCAGACGAAATTCCCCGGCAGCAAGCTCGACGAGGCGGCGCTGGACTTCCGCCCCTACGGTGAGGGCCTCGTCGACGGCTACATCAAGAAGGAGTTCTTCCACGACGTCTTCGCCGGTGACGTACCGAAATCGACCACCGACCTGATGCACGCCGGCCAGCGGCCCGCTGACGCGCGCACGCTCGGGGAGCCCTCTGGAGCTCCGGCGTGGAAGACCATTCCCTCCTACTACCTCGTCGCCAGGAACGACCAGGTGCTGCCCGCCGAGGCGCAGCGGTTCATGGCGCGGCGGGCCGGGTCGCAGGTGCGCGAGGTCGGTTCCTCGCACGTCGCGATGATCTCCCAACCCGCCGTGACCGCCGGCCTCATCAAGCGCGCAGCCCGCTGACCATGTTCGTCCGCGCGTACGAAGGCCAGTGCGCCGCCGAGGAGAAACGGCGCACCTCCGCCGAGAAGCCCGCCGTCAACCCCAGGCTCGCTCTGTTCGCGCTGGCACTGGGCACCTTCGCGATCGGCACCGGCGAGTTCGGCAGCAACGGCATCATCCAGCTCTTCGCCGCCGACCTGGACGTGTCGATCCCGGTCGCCACGTACGCGATCACCGCCTACGCCTTCGGGGTGGTGATCGGTTCTCCGCTGATCACTCTGCTCGCCGCCCGGGTCAACCGGCGAACGCTGCTGCTCGGCCTGGTCGTGCTCTTCCTGGTGGGCAATGGGCTGTCCGCGCTGGCGCCGAACATCGTGCTGCTCGTCGTCTTCCGCTTTGTCGCGGGCAGCGTGCAGGGGGCGTTCTTCGGCGCCGGGGCGGTCGTCGCCGCGTACGTGTACGGGCCGGGCAAGGGCGGCAAGGCGTTCGCCACCGTGATGGGGGGACTCACCGTCGCCACCATCGCCGGGTCGCCGCTCGGTACCTTCATCGGCCAGCACGCCGGGTGGCGTGTCATGTACTGGACCGTGGTCGCCGTCGGCCTGCTGGCCGGCATCGCACTGGTCGCCTGGTTGCCCCGTACCGACGACCTGCACGGCAGCCCCGTCAGGAGCGAGCTGAACGGCCTGCGCCGGATCAACGTCTGGCTGATGGTCGCCGTCGCCTCGCTCGGCATCTCCAGCATCTTCGCCGTCTACACGTTCATCGGCCCCTTCGTCACCGACGCGGCGCGGCGGGACGCCGCGCTCATCCCCGTCGCCCTGGCCGTCTTCGGCCTCGGCATGGCGGTCGGCAACCACCTCGGCGGGCGAGTCGCGGACCGGTACGAGCACCGGGGCCTGATCTGGGGGTACGGCGGCGTCCTGGCGCTGTTGGTGCTGATCGGCGTGGCGGGCAGCGATCTGCTGGTCCTACTGCCGTGTCTGTTCGGCGTCGGCGCGACCATGATGTTCGCGATCCCCACCATCCAGGTCAGGCTGACCGGCTTCGCGCCGGACGCCCCGACCCTGATGGGCGCGCTCAACCTGGCCGCCCTCAACCTGGCCAACTCCCTCGGCGCGATCGGCGGCGCGGTCACCCTGGAAGCCGGCTGGGGCACCTTGTCCACTGTCTGGGCCGGTTTCGTCTTAACGTCGGCGGGTTTGCTCCTGTACGTCGTGACCGTCGCTCGGCCGAAGCGTCACCGTCCGGCCCGGCGCGGACCGGTCCTCGACGACGAGCAGTTCCGCCGCCTTGCCGGATACGGAGAGGAGGAGCACGTCGAGGCCGGCCGGAACCTGTACACCTCCGGCGACGACTCCTACGACTTCTTCCTGCTCCGGACGGCGACGGTGGACATCATCCGGGACGTGACGGCGATCGAGCCGGAACGCCTGATCTACCGGGGCGGCCCCGGAGACTTCCTCGGCGAGCTCAACCTTCTGACCGGACAGCAGGTCTACCTGACCGCCCGGGTGACGTCCGCCGGGACGGTCGTCCGCATCGGGGCGGCGCGACTGCGCCGGGCCCTCGCTGAGCAGGACGACATCGCCGGACTGATGCTCGCGGCGTTCCAGGAGCGGCGCGAGGTCTTCCGCGCGGCGGCAGGCGGCACCCTGGAGATCGTCGGCCGGCCGGACTCCGCGGAGACCCTGGAACTGCGCGGCTACGTGACGCAGATGCTGCTGCCCCACACCTGGCGCAGCGCCACCTCACCCCCCGGGCGTTCCCTCATGACCTCGGCCGGGCTGACGGAGGCCGACCTCCCGGCGGCCATCGCCAACGGTTCGGTGGTGCGGCGCGCGACGCCGGGAACGGTCGCGCAGACGCTCGGCCTCACGTACCGGGACGGCGGAGGTCCGGTCGACCTCGTCGTCGTGGGCGCCGGTCCCGCGGGCCTGGCCGCCGCCGTGTACGGGGCGTCCGAGGGCCTGGTCACCGTGCTGCTGGACCGGAGCGGGCTCGGCGGCCAGGCCGCCAAGAGCGCCCGCATCGAGAACTACCTGGGCTTCCCGGACGGGATCAGCGGCGTGAACCTGACCCGCCTGGCCATGGTCCAGGCCCTCAAGTTCGGTGTACGCATCCACTCGCCCTGCGTTGTGAAGGGCCTCGACCTCTCCGACGAGCGGCGGCCGGTCGTCGTCCTGGAGGACGGGGCCCGCGTCGAGTGCCGCGCGGTGATCGCCGCCACCGGCGTCCGATACCGGCGTCTGGACATCCCCGGATGGGCGGCGTTCGAGCAGTCCGGCTGCATCCGGTACGCCGCGACCGAGCCGGACGTCCGGGGCTACGAGGGCCGGCCGGTGACCGTCGTCGGGGGCGCCAACTCGGCCGGGCAGGCGGCTCTGTCCCTCGCCGCCCGCGGCGCGACGGTCGATCTGGTCGTCCGCGGCCACGACCTCGCAGCCCGCATGTCGTCCTACCTGACCGACCGGATCCAGGCCAATTCCCGGATCCGAGTCCACACCGGCAGCACAGTCAGCGAACTGGCCGGCGACGACACCCTCACGTCGGTCGTCGTCGAACGGTCCGGCGAGCGGCCGGCATGCCTGGCCAGCCGTGCGCTGTTCTGCTTCGTCGGCGCCGACCCGGTGTCGGGCTGGCTGACCGGCGTGGCCAAGGCCGAGAACGGGTTCGTGCTCACTGACGTCGGCCTGCCCGCCGGATCGACCTTGCCGTACCAGACGAGCGCACCCCGGGTCTTCGCGGTCGGCGACCTGCGCTCGGGTTCGACGAAACGCGTGGCCACGGCCGTCGGCGACGGCGCGAGCGCGGTCTCGTCCGTCCACGCTGCGCTCGCCGGAGACTGACGTACGCAGATGCCACTCCAGGAGGATGAACATGGACGTCGCGGAAATACGCGAACATGGATGTAGCCCCAGTTACGCGACATCCTTCTACGTCGCACCGGGTCTGGTCGTCTCTGTCGAGGATGAGAATGAGAACGAAGAGTGCCGCATCTCGTTGCGCGAATCGATCTCTACTCGCAGCCAGGAATCGCAGGCGTCCAAGAAGCTGACGACATGTTCCAGATGGGTTCGTGGCCGTGCAGCGCGGGGACGTCAGTGGGTTGACCGTTCGATGATCACATCGTCGGCATCGCTGGGAAGCTGCGCACTCAGCGCCTTCCGGGTGAGTTCGAAGGCGTCGTAGCCCAGCAGCTGGTGCTTGGGGCGGGCATAAGATTGGCAGAATCGATGATCCCGGCGCCGAAGAGGTGCCGGGCTTTTCGTCTTTGCTGCCGTCATCACAGGGCTTGCGAAACGCCTGTTTGAAACAAGTGTTTGATAGTGTATCCCTGTGGGAGTTCCTGAGGATTTGCTGGCCGCAGCCAAGCAGTGCCTGGCCGAGCGCGGCTATGCCAAGACGACCGTACGCGACATCATCGCCATCTCGGGCAGCAACCTGGCGGCGATCAATTATCACTTCCGCTCGAAGGACGCCCTGCTCAACCAGGCAATGATCGAGACGACCGGCGACGCGGTCCAGGAGATCCTGAAGGCGATGCCCGAGGGGCCGCAGAACCTGGAGACGTTCTGGGAAGGGATGACCAGATCCTTCCGCGAGCGTCCTGAGCTGTGGCGAGCCAACGTTGTGGCCCTGGCGCAGGCGCCGCACTCGCCCGAGCTGCGCGGCCAACTCGCAGAGGGCCAGGCGCGCGCTCGGGCGGAGCTGGCCGAGACGCTGAGCGGGGATGAGGGTGAGCAGTCCAAGGCGCTGCTCACCCTCGTCATCGGCATGCTGGTGCAGTGGATGATCGACTCCGATCACGCGCCCACGGCTGGGGAACTCGTCCGCGGTCTAGGTGCGCTGAACTCGCAGCAGGATCGCCATCAGGACCAATAGCACGGCGGCGGTGATCATGGCGTAGTGCTGCCCCGCGACGAACGCCTCGCGCGCTGCCGCGGCCAGGGCGGGTTGATCCTTGGCGGCCTCGAGCGCGGCGCCCAGGGTCTGGCTTCCAGGCGCCTGGGCGCGGAAGACCGCGGCTCCGATGCTGCCCAGGATCGAGATGCCCAGAGCGCCGCCGAACTCCGTGGCGACCTGCGACAGGCCGGCGACGGACCCTGCGCGCTCGGGCGGGGCGGCGGCGATGATCAGGTCGGAGGAAACGGTCAACACGAGCGTGACGCCTCCGGCCATCAGCATGATCCCTACCACCAGCGGCAGCGCGTGCCCGCCGGTGTCCAGCAGGGACAGGAACGCGAAGCCGGAGGCGCCTACGAGCAGGCCCGCGCAGACCATCAGACCGGGGCGGATCTTCCGTACCAGAGCGGGTGCCAGTCCCGCGGTGAGCATCGCCATGCCCGCGGACGGCAGCGCGTAGAGCCCGGCCACGAAGGGCCGCACGCCCATGACCATCTGCAGGTACTGGGTGGTGAACAGGCTGGAGCCGACCATCGCGAATACGCCGAGCGTGTTGGTGCCGATCGCGGCGGCGAAGGCGCGGCTGCGGAACAGCGACACGTCTAGCAGCGGGTCGGGCACCAGACGCTGGCGGCGGATGAACACGGCGCCGAGCGCCAGCCCCGCTATTACGGCGAGCACGGACAGCAGGCTGAGGCCGTCGGCGGCGATGTGCTGGATGCCGTAGATCGTCGGCAGGATCGCGGCCAGCGACAGCACCACGCTGGACACGTCGAACCGGCCGGGACGCGGGTCGCGCGACTCGGGCAGCAGCAGCGGCGTTAGCAGGAGCAGGAGCGCCATCACCGGCAGGTTGACCAGGAACACCGAGCCCCACCAGAAGTACTCCAGGAGAGCGCCGCCCATGAGCGGGCCCAGCATGGCGCCACCGGCGAACGCGGCGGTCCAGATCGCGATGGCCGCGCGGCGCTGGCGCTCGTCGTGGAACATGTTCCTGATCAGCGACAGCGTCGAGGGCATCAGTGTCGCGCCGCCGACACCGAGCAGGGCGCGGGTGGCGATGAGGGTGCCCGCGTCGGGGGAGAACGCGGCCACGGTCGAGGCGGCGCCGAAGGCGGCCGCCCCGATCATCAGTAGTTTCCTCCGGCCGATCCTGTCGCCCAGCGTGCCCATCGGCAGCAGCAGCCCGGCCAGGATGAACGGATACATGTCGATGATCCACAGCAACTGCGCGGCGGTCGGCGCCAGGCTCGTGCTGATGAACGGCAACGCGTAGGACAGCACATGCAGGTCGACGGAGATCAGCAGCACCGGCAGGACCAGTACGGCCAGCCCGATCCATTGCTTGCGTCCGGCCCGCTGGGCCGATGCGACGGTCATGAGGTCGCTTCCCTTCGAATGGGCGCACCCGCGTCGTGCAGGTGCCTGATGGCCTCCACGTGGGAGGAGACGAAGCCGGTCTCGTAGTACGGCAGGCCGAGTTGGCGGCAGTAGGCGCGCACGATCGGCTGCGCCTTGCGGAGGCCGGGGGTGGGCATGTTCGGGAACAGGTGGTGCTCGATCTGGTAGTTGAGCCCGCCCATCGCGATGTCGACGAACCAGCCGCCGCGCACGTTGCGCGTGGTCAACACCTGCTTGCGCAGGAAGTCAAGGTCGGCCTTGCCGGTCAGCGTCGGCATGCCCTTGTGTCCAGGGGCGAAGACGCAGCCCATGTAGACGCCGAACAATCCCTGATGAACGGCGAAGAACACCAGTGCCTTGCCCGGCGACAGGGTTAGGGCCAGCGCCGCCAGGTACAGCCCGAAGTGGGCGAACAGTAGCGTCCCTTCCAGTACGCGGTGCTTCATCCACGGCTGCCGCAATGCCCGCACCCCGCTCACATGGAGGTTGAGCCCCTCCAGCAGGAGCAGCGGATAGAACAGGAACGCCTGCCTGCGGCCGATGAACCTGGCCAGACCCCTGCTGTTCCTGGCCTGCTCCTGCGACCAGACCAGTACGTCGGGCACGACGTCGGGGTCGAGGTCCTCGTGGTTGGGGTTGGCGTGGTGGCGGGTGTGCTTGTTCATCCACCAGCCGTAACCGAGGCCGATGCCAAGATTCCCCGCCAGGCGCCCGAGCGCGTCGCTCGGGCCCTTCCTCACAAAGATCTGGCGGTGCGCCAGGTCATGGGCGACGAGCGCGACCTGAGCGAAGACGATCGCGAAGCAGGCGGCCAGGGGAATCTGCAGCCAGGAGTCACCGAGTGCGAAGAACGCGATCAGTCCCGCGGCGAACAGCCCGGCCACGGTGCTGAGGCGCGCGAAGTAGTAGACCGGCCGCCGATCGAGTAGTCCGGCTTGCCTGATGCGTCTGGACAGGCAGCTGTAGTCGCTGGCAATGGTTGCTTGCGTCACGCCGCCAACCATACACATGTTTTAAACATATGTTTGTGACGTGCGTTAGAGTGGCCGGTATGAGCTCGCTCACGTTGAAACAGACACTCCTTCGTGGACGCCGTCAGTGGCCTGCGCGCCGACGATCGCCAGGTCCAGGCGGCGCTGCTTCCTGCCGAGGTCGCGAAGGTCGCCGCAAAGGGGGATCCCGACCGCTGGGCATCGGTCACGGTGACCTGCCGATCCTCACCGTGGCCGATGCCGTCTACGACCTGCACCGGCAAACGTTCCTGCACAGATTCGATCTGGAACACGCCTTCCGGCTGTTCAAGCAGACCCTCGGCTGGACCACCTGATCTCGTTAAGAACGCCGGGCACCGCCATGCGGGCCGTGGGCCATGGGCTGATTAGGGGAAGTAAAGGCTCAGCAGTTCCCTGCACCTTGATGCGTGCTACACGTCTTGACCAGCAAGGTTGCGGTAGAGACATGTCTCGGAGCCGGAGGTTGATCTCGTCGGCGAGAGTGAGAAGGTCTCTTCGAACCCTTCATGGATCTTGGGGCGAATCGGGTAGGGCGGCCCGTCATGATCGAACGCCCCTCCTATCTCATTGCCACAGCCGATGCCTACGACGCTGTCGCCGCTCTTTACGCTGACCTCTTTTAGGATGCGTTCGATGACCAGCCGCTGGATCGCGCGGCGCTGGGTGTGTTCGCCGAGGTCGTGCGGACCGCCGGTGGTGGGCCGGTCGCCGAGCTCGGATGTGGCCCTGGATATGTGGCGGCGTACCTGCAGAAGCTGGGACTGGACATTTTCGGCCTTGACCTGTCGCCGGTGATGATCGATCTTGCCCGTGAGGCGTATCCGGAGCTGGGCTTCGAGGTCGGTTCGATGGACGCCCTGGACCTGGCCGACGGAGGGCTGCGGGGCATCGTGTCCTGGTACTCCGTCATTCATACGCCCCCGCAGGAGCTGCCGGCGTACTTCAGGGAGTTCCGCCGCGTTCTGGCCCCGGGCGGCCATCTCCTGCTCGGCTTCTTCGAGTCCGAAGGAGGGCCGGTGGCGCCCTTCGACCACAAGGTGACGTTGGCATATCGGTGGCCGATCGACGAACTGGCCGCGCTGGCACGCGCCGCTGACTTCGTCGAAGTCGGCCGGGTGCTGCACGAGCCTCACGCGGGGGAGCGGTTCCGCCAGGGCCGCCTGCTGATGCGCCGACAGTAAACGCGGATCTCGCACTGAGATCGCACGCCCGAAATTGTTGGAGGGGATCCGAAGCCATCCTCTGAGCGGGGGGAGGTTGGGCATGTCAGCTCACCTGCTCCGGCGGGTGATCGTGATCGACGTGCCGGGTGGCCGCGTGTTCTCGAAGTCGGCCCAGAAGTAGCGCATTTTGCGCCCGAAGACGTTGGAGTTCGGCCCTGAGCTCGCCGTTGGTGACGGTGAGCTGGCGGATGCGGGCTTCCTCGGAGGGATCCGTCATGCGCTGGCGGGCGGGATGCCCCTGGCCGGGCAGGCCGGCCAGGGGCATCGTCACGCCTTCGAGGAACGGGGCGTCAGCCGTACGACTTGGCGACCTTGCCGAGCAGGTGTTCGAGCGTGTCGTAGGAGGGTGCGTCGACCACGTCGATGAGATCGGTCGGGACGGGCACGTCGTGGTCGGCGGCGACCTTGGCGAACCGGGTGGCGTCACCCGCGCGGAACCCGTGCTCGGTGGCGAGGCGCTGCAGCTCCGGATCGGTGGACAGCAGGCGTCCGACGCGGTCGCCGTCCGCGTCGAGGGGCACCAGCGTGTGCTTGGACAGCACGGTCGGCGACGGGTACGTCAGCACCATCCCCGGCCTGGTCCGCCCTCGCGCGGCGGCCTCCAGGAACTGGGCCTCATAGATCCAGACCAACGGCGTCGGGCCCATGCCGACCGAGAGGTACTCCTCGAACGGCCCCTCGCTGGTGTTGTCGGTGTAGCCCTGGCCGAGGAAGAGCTGGGACATCGTGGGGAGCACGTTCTTCTCGGCTGCGGCGCCCTGCACGATCGTGTGACCGTTCGCGACGTAGCTGGCGACGGCCAGATACATGGCCGCGGAGTTCGAGCTGCGCGGATCCGTCGTGGAGACCAGGATGTTCTTGCGGACGGGATAGGCGGTGTTCCCGCCAAGCTGGTCCCACTGCACGCCCCTGGCGACCAGGTCGAGGTAACGGGCGAAGTCGAAGGTCCGGAGGGCCTTGTGTTTCGCTGCGCCCTTCTTTCCGGAACCCCGCTTCTTCCCGGCGCTCGCCTTCTTCACGACCCCCGCCTTGGTCAGCAGCTTCGCGATCGGCTGGAACGTCGCGATCGCCATCGGAGAGGAGAACGGCGTGTACTTGGTACTGACCTTGCTCTCTCGCTGGATCCGGTCGGCCGCCGGTGCGCTCGACGGGAACGCGAAGTCATACCGCTTGAGATTGATCGAGGTGGCGATCTGCCGTGAGCCCGCCGGGTCGACCTCGACCTTCAGTCCCTTGTCGGCGAACGCCTTGATCACCTTCGGGTCCTCGAAGAACGCCTGCTTCTCGGAGCCGATCACGCCATGCACGGTGACGAGCGGAAGGGAGGTCGCCGTGGTGGGCGAGGGCGCGATCTTCTGCTTCACGGGCTGGGGGGAGGTCGCGTTGCTCGCGATCGCGGGCGGAGGCGGGGTCTCTCCGCGCGTAGTGATCACAATGACCGCGGCGGCGACCACGACGACCGCCGCCACGAGCACCGGAAGGGATTTTCTATTTCCAGCCCACGATTTCTTAACCCACGATGATCGAGAGGTTTCTGCAGGGTTACGCCCACCTGAATGATAAGTGTCTTCGGAAGTCTCCGGCCGAACATTCGCGGCGGGGTCCGGAAATGCATGGGAGGCTGTGTCCGGCCGCTTTTCGGCCGTCGCCTTCGTATTCGCGTCCGCCGTCTCCTCTGTCCGTGCTTCCAATTCCCGGCGGACGAGGCGCTCTACCAGGATGGGAACGAAGTCCCTGATGGGGTGGCCGTCGAAGCGGCGGTGGGCCACCTCCACCGTGCTTTCGACGTGTTCGGCAGAATGGATGTCGGTGAATGTCCCGACCAGGCGATTGGCCACCAGGCGCATAGCCTTTTCTTCGCGGACGGTATCGAGACTCAACGGTATCTCCTCGGCATCGCATCGGCCATATCGCAGCAGACCGTTCGCGCCCGCCCGCGACGGGCCAACCATACCGGCATTTCGGTCGCGTCGATAAATCGGATTGAATCGCACGCTCGAATGCGTTCGCGGTGGTGGCGTGGAGCGCCGCTGAGTGCATTGTTCGATTTGTGGCTTTTTATTCCATATGGCGTGAGGATTCGTAGCCGCTTGTAATGATGATCATGGTCAGGCCGCTTCGCGCGGTCATCGGGTGACCACGGTGAGGTCCGCGGTGAAGTCGCGGTCCAGGGGGAACACCGGCCTCAGCAGGTGCTTGTACGGCAGGCGCTGGAGGTCCTGGTCGACGCCACCGGGTGTCAGGGCGAGCAGCCAGTCGCCGGCCGCGTCGAACAGTTCGGGTTCGAGGTAGCCGATCTTCACGACCACAAGGTCCACCGCGTCCACCGAGATGCCCAGACGGGCGTAGGAGGCCAGCTCGCAGTACTGCATCCGGCGGGAGGTGACGAACACGCTGAGGCCGCCCACCCGCACGCTCACGCACCGCCCGCCGGCGGGGTCCTCGGTGACCGCCTCCAGGACGCCCTCAAGCTGAAGCGGGCCCGGGTCCCGCGGGTCGATCCGGCCGCCGGCGCGTACGCTGACCGGCGAACCGAGCGGCTGGTCCGCGACCTGCGCCACGGCCTCCGGGTCGACCAGTGAGGCGTACACCGCCCGGAGCGAGCCGTCGCGGATCTCCGGGCGGGCCAGCATCCGTTCGAGGGCGAAGGTGACGTCATCGGCGCCGCCGGCGCCCGGGTTGTCGCCGGAGTCGCTGATGAAGAACGGGCGCCGGGAGGGGTCCGCGATCGCGGCCAGCGCCGTGTCGAGGCACTCGTCCATGGAGCCGGTGGGCGCGACGAACGAGAAGTCGTCGCGCGCGGCCCAGAAGTGCTCACCGAGCTCGCGCGCCGCCTCGGCCGTGGCGGCGGCGTCGGTGCCGGTGGCGACGACCGCGCCACGGCAGCGGGGCTGGTCGGCCCAGGCGAAACCGATCCAGATCGCGGCGTCGATGACCCCCTCCCTGGCCTCGATCTCGGGGATGCGGGCATACAGCCCCCGGGCCGGGTCGAGCCGGGTGCTGGTCATCTCGCCGGGCAGCAGGATCGGAACGTGGACGA
Source organism: Streptosporangium sp. NPDC000396 (assembly GCF_042898655.1). Lineage (NCBI taxonomy): Bacteria > Bacillati > Actinomycetota > Actinomycetes > Streptosporangiales > Streptosporangiaceae > Streptosporangium > Streptosporangium sp. NPDC000396. Next base: position 105,658 of record NZ_JBIAZA010000007.1, on the reverse strand, counting down.
GGGCCTTGTGCGGGCGCTGCCCGCGACGCAGCGCGTCGACCAGGTTGCGTGCCGCGCGCTCGCGGGTCTCCCACACGTCGACGTGGGGCGCGGTGCGATAGCAGGTGAGCAGATCGCAGCCGCCGAACAGGGCGGGCGAGACGTTGCCGTGCAGGTCCATGGCCGCGGAGACGAACGGCTCCGGCCCGATCACCGATCGGATGGCGGTGACGAGATCACCTTCGGTGTCGTCCCGTCCCACGACGCTCATCGCGCCATGGATGTCGAGCAGGACGCCGTCCACGGTGCCGGCCCGGGCCAGCCCGTCGAGGATCTCGGCGGACCAGGCGTCGTAGGCGGCGGGGTCGACCGCACCGCCGGGAAGGGCCCGCGCGTGCACGAGGGGCACCCATTCGACGTCGGCGGCCCATGGCTCGGCAGGTGAGAGCCAGCCGTAGCGCGCCAGGAGCGCTTCCCCGCGGGTGACCTCGAAGTCGTCGGAGGTGCTCAGGTGGGGGGAGAAGGTGCTGGACTCGATGTGTACGCCGCCGATGGCGATGCGAAGGGAACGGGACACGGGAGAGGGCTCCTAGCGAAGGAAACGGGGCACGGGTGGAGGCTCCTCGTGAAGGGGACGGGGCTCCTCATGGCGGGAACGGGACAGGGGAGGGGCTCCTGGTGAAGGGAGCGGTTCCTCGCGGTGGGAAGGGGTACGGGTGGGGTTCCTCAGGAAGGGCGGACGTCGGCCGCCGCTCGCACCAGATGCCCGAGGCCGACCAGGGCCGCATCCGGGCCCGCGACGCTGGCCTCGATGGACAGGGACTGGGTCATGGACGGCAGGCAGCGCTCGTAGAGCATCCCTCGGGCCGCCGCCACGTAGACGTCGAGGCTGGACAACGCTCCACCGATGACGACGGCGTCGGGGTTGAGGAAGTTGACCAGGCCGGACAGGGCCACGCCGAGCAGTCCACCGGCGTGGCGCACCATCGTCACCACGGTCGGCTCGGCGTCGACGGCCGCGGCGATGACGTCGCGGGTCGTGGTGACCGGCAGGCCTCGCTCCTCCAGCTGGTGGGCCAGCGCGGCACCGCTGGCGACGGTCTCCAGGCAGCCGCGGCTGCCGCAGGAGCAGTGGCGCTCGCCGCTGTCCGCCACGCGCACGTGGGTGACGTCGCCGCTGAGCCCGCGGCCTCCGCGGTAGACCTGGCCACCGGTGACCAGGCAGCCGCCGATACCGGTGCCGGCCTTGACGTAGATCATGTCTCCGGTGTCCCGGCCACGGGTGGCGTGCTCGCCGATCGCCGCCGCCTTGGCGTCGTTGTCGACGACCACGGGCACGTTGAAGCGTTCGGTGAGGTCGGCCTGCGCGTCGACGCCGCTCCAGCCGGGCATGCGGGCGGGGCCGACCAGCCGTCCGCGCGGGAACTCGACCGGCCCCGGGAGCGCCATGCCCACCCCCAGCAATGCCTGACCGGGGGCGGCCGCCGCCCGGATCCGCGTGAACGCCAGGGCGACCACGTCGAACACCTCGCCGGGACCGGCGGCGATGTCGATGGCCACTTCCTCGGCCGCGAGCAGCCACCCGTCGGGTGAGCACACGCCGACGCGGGCGTGCTGGGCGCCCAGCTCGGACACGGCGAAGACGCCCTCGACCTCGCGCAGGCGAAGGATCCGTGGTCGCCGTCCTCCGGTGGAACGGCCCACGCCCTCTTCCAGGATGGCGCCCTCGTCCAGCAGGCGCCGTACCACGGCGGAGACGGTCGAGGGCGCGACCTGCAACGTCTCGACGAGGTCGGCGCGGGAGGCGGCCTCGCCGCTGGCGAGCAGGTTGAGGGCCTGGTCACGCAAATTGGCGGGGATCGACGGATCCGACATACCTCTCCTTCTCCGGCCGGTCTTCCGGCGCTGCCTCACCTGCCGAGGCGGTGCATGAGGCCCATCATGGACCATCGCGAAGACCACCGAAAGATGCCTCCGTCGAGTTCGACTTCGACTCTAATCCGAAAGAAGTGATCGAACAAAGTGGATTAGTTCCGTTGACTTCGAACATAACCATCTATACATTCTCCGCATTGAGCGCACCCCGGCCCCCGAAAGCGCAGGGCACGTGCACGTCAATCGAGGAGACCCATGCGGACGAGATTCCACAGGCGCGCACTCCGCGGCACCGCGGTCTTAGCCGGCGCGACCGTCATCGGGCTGGGCCTGGCCGCCTGCAGCGGCGGCGGCGGTTCGCCGAAAGGCGCCCAGGGCGGAAGTCAGGGCAAGGACACCGTGACCGTCGCCTTCCGGCCCCCCAACTGGATCCTGCCGATCTCGGCACCCGGCTTCACCCAGGGCGAGAACGCCATCTTCGGCGCGGCGCAGTATCGCCACCTGTACGAATACCGGCTGGACGGCTCGGCGAAGTACAACATCGATCCCGCGCGCTCGATGGCCGAACCGCCCGAGGTGAGCGACGGCGGCAAGACCCTGACGATCACGCTGAAGGACAACACCTGGTCGGACGGCAAGCCCGTCACCACCCGCGACGTGCGGTTCTGGTACAACCTCGTCACCGCGAACAAGGACAAGTGGGCGTCCTACCGGGCCGGTGGCTTCCCCGACAACATCGCCGACTTCACGGTCAAGGACGAGAAGACCTTCTCGCTGACGACGACGAAGGTGTACAACACCGCGTGGTTCGTCGGGAACCAGCTCAACCGCATCGTCCCCCTCCCGCAGCACGCCTGGGACAAGGACTCCGCGACGGCGCAGGTGAGTGACCTCGACACCACCCCCGCCGGCGCCAAGAAGGTCTTCGACTTCCTCACCGCGGCGTCGAAGGACCCCAAGACCTACGCGACCAACGACCTGTGGAAGGTCAACAGCGGCGCGTGGAAGCTGGAGAAGTACGTGCCGAACGGAGAGGTCGTCCTCACCGCTCGCGAGAACTACTCCGGCAGCGACAAGCCGAAGCTGTCCAAGGTGGTGCTGCGGCCGTTCACCGGTGACGACTCGGAGTTCAACGTGCTGCGCGCCGGTGAGATCGACTACGGGTACGTCCCCCCGGCCAACCTGTCCCAGCAGAAATACCTCGAGTCCAAGGGCTACACGGTTTCGCCCTGGTACGGGTGGTCCATCACCTACCTGCAGCTGAACTACAACAACCCCAAGTCCGGGCCCGTGTTCAAGCAGCCGTACCTGCGCCAGGCGATGCAGATGCTCATCGACCAGCCGACGATCAGCAAGGTCATCTGGTCCGGCATGGCCTCGCCGACATGCGGTCCCGTTCCTCTCAAGCCGGGCACCAACGGGTCAAGCGAGGGGTGCGCCTACTCGTTCGACCCCGCCAAGGCCAAGGAACTGCTGGAAAGCCACGGGTGGAAGGTGACCCCGGACGGGCGGACCACCTGCCAGAAGCCGGGCACGGGTCAGGACCAGTGCGGGGAGGGCATCGCCGCCGGCACGCCGCTGGCCTTCACGGTCACCAGCCAGACCGGCTTCTCCGCGACGACGAAGATGTTCGCCGAGATCAAGTCGCAGATGGCCAAGGTCGGGATCGACCTGACCATCAAGGAGGTGCCCGACTCGGTCGCGGTCACCCCGGCGTGCAAGCCGTCGGAGGCGAGCTGCTCGTGGGACATGTCCTTCTTCGGCTCCCAGGGCAGCTGGTACTACCCGGCCTTCGCCAGCGGCGAGCGGCTCTTCGCCACCGGCGCCCCGGTCAACCTGGGAAGCTACAGCGACCCCGAGGCCGACAAGCTCATCGAGGCGACGCAGTTCTCCGGCGACGACGCCACGCTGAAGGCCTACAACGACCACCTGGCCAAGGACCTGCCGGTGCTGTGGATGCCGAACCCCGTGTACCAGATCTCGGCGTACAAGTCGGGCCTGCAGGGGGTCGACCCGCAGGACCCGATGAACGGAATGTTCTTTCAAGACTGGTCCTGGAAGAGCTGAGGCACTGACCGTCCCGGACTCCGGTGGCGCCTGACCGGGCCACCGGAGCCCCCCGAACAAGGAGGGGCCCCCGTGGCCCGGTATCTCATCACGCGCCTGGGCCAGGCCCTCGTCATCGTCGTGCTCGTCACGATGATCACATTCGTCATCCTGCACCTCCTGCCGGGAGGCGCGGCGCGGGCCACCCTGGGCAAGGAGGCGACGCTGGAGCAGCTGGCGGCGTTCGACCACGAAATGGGCTACGACCGCCCCTGGGCCCAGCAGTACGTGATGTACGTACAGCGCCTGCTGCAGGGAGACCTCGGCTACTCGTTCCAGCTCAACCAGTCGGTCACCGAGGCCATCGGCCAGCGGCTGCCCAAGACCATGGTGCTGTCGCTGCTGTCGACACTGCTGGCCATCGTCGTGGCCATCCCGCTCGGGGTCGTCCAGGCGGTGCGGCGCAACCGGTGGCCCGACTACACCATCACCGCGCTCTCACTGCTGGCCTACGCCACGCCGATCTTCTTCATGGGCCTAATGATGATCATCCTTTTCTCGCAGGTCTGGCCGATCCTGCCGCCGGAGGCACCACAGGGGTTCACCCTGGGGGAGGTGCTCGCCGACCCGGCCGGACTCGTCCTGCCCACCGTCACGCTCGCCATCGTGACCATCGCGGTGTACTCGCGTTACGTGCGCTCCTCGATGGTCGACAACCTCAACGAGAACTACGTGCGCACCGCACGCGGCAAGGGGCTGTCGGAGCGGCGCGTGGTCCTCCTGCACACCCTGCGCAACGGGTTGTTCCCCGTCATCACGCTGCTCGGGATGTACCTGCCCGCGCTGTTCAGCGGTGCCCTGGTCGTGGAGTCGCTGTTCAACTTCCCCGGCATGGGACAGCTGTTCTGGCAGGCGGCGCTGAAGCGCGACTTCCCGATCCTGTTCGGGGTCACCCTGATCGTCTCGGTCGCGACCGTGCTCGGCGCGCTGCTCGCCGACCTGCTCTACGCCGCCGTCGACCCCAGGGTCCGTCTCCGAGCGAGCCGATCGTGACCGCGCCGGAGGGCCCGTCTTCGAGCGAGCCGATCGTGACCGCGCCGGCAGAGGCGACCGGTGCGCCGGGCGACCCCCTGCGGCAGCCGGGTGGCCCCCTGCCGCAGCCGGGCGACGTGGACGAGGCGCCCGTCCGGGGCCTGTGGCGCCAGGGGGCGGAGGTCTTCGGCGAGAACCGCCTGGCCCTGCTGGGCCTGGCCCTGTTCGTCCTGCTGGCCGGGGTCTGCTTCATCGGGCCGCTCTTCTACCACACCGACCAGGTGCACACCGATCTCGCGGCGGTATATCTGTCCCCCGGTACGGCAGGGCACCCGCTGGGAACCGACGGAGTCGGCTACGACCAGCTGGGGCGTCTCATGCTCGGCGGGCAGACCTCCATCGTCGTCGGGCTCGCGGCGGGCATCCTCGCGACCGTCGTGGGCACGCTGTGGGGGGCCGTCGCCGGATTCGCCGGCGGGTGGGTGGACGCGGGGATGATGCGGGTCGTCGACGCGATGATGTCGATTCCCTCGCTGTTCCTCTTCATGCTCATGGCCACCATCGTCACCCCGAGTGTGCCGATGCTCATCCTCATCATCGGAGCCTTCGCCTGGCTGGGACCGGCCCGGCTCGTGCGGGGCGAGGCGCTGACCCTGCGCTCTCGCGAGTATGTCCAGGCCATGCGTTCGATGGGGGGCACCGGAGGCCGCGCGGTGCGACGGCACATCGTCCCCAACGCCATCGGGACCGTGATCGTCAACGCGACCTTCCAGGTCGCCGACGCCATCCTCTACGTGGCCTACCTGTCGTTCCTCGGGCTCGGCGTCCCCCCGCCCGCGGCCAACTGGGGTGGGATGCTCTCCGACGGTCTCGCGGACACGTTCAGCGGCCACTGGTGGCTGCTCTACCCGCCCGGAATCGCCATCATTCTCATCGTCCTCGCCTTCAACTTCATCGGCGACGGGCTGAGGGACGTCTTCGAGGTCCGCCTCCGGCGGCGCTAGCAGGAGCAGGAACATGAGCGCACGGATCGACCCGACCGTCCGGCACCGCGAGGCGCCCGGTGAAACGGAAGACGGCCGGCCCCTGCTGCAGTTGCGTCATGTCAGCACCGACATCGCGCTGCGCCGGGGCACCGTACACGCCCTCGACGACGTCAACCTGGAGGTACGGCCGGGGCAGACCCTCGGCATCGTGGGAGAGTCGGGCAGCGGCAAGACGATGACCGCGCTGTCGGTCATGGGTCTCCTCCCTCCGGGCGGCGCCGTCGTCGACGGGCAGATCCTCTTCGAGGGCCGCGACCTGCGCTCCCTGCCGCCCGCGGAGGCGCGCCGGATCCGTGGCGTCCGGATGGGCATGGTGTTCCAGGACCCGCTCACCTCGCTCAACCCCACGATGCGTATCGGAGCCCAGGTCGCCGAACCGCTGCGCGTCCACGAGGGGGTCGGCAAGGCACAGGCGCGAGAGCGTGCCATCGAGATCCTGCGCCGGGTCGGGATGCCGCGCGCGGACAAGATCGTCGACGATTACCCGCACCAGCTCTCCGGGGGGATGCGCCAGCGGGTCGTCATCGCCATGGCGCTCATCTGCTCCCCGCGCCTGCTCATCGCCGACGAGCCGACGACGGCGCTCGACGTGACCACGCAGCGCCAGATCCTCGAACTCATCGACGACCTGCGCGAGGAGTTCGGGATGGCCGTCATCCTCGTCACCCACGACCTGGGAGTGATCGCCAACCGTGCCGACCGGGTCGCGGTCATGTACGCCGGCCGGGTGGTGGAGTCCGCGACGACCGCGGAGCTGTTCCGGTCGCCTCGGCACCGCTACACCGAGGCTCTCATGGAGGCGCTTCCGGAGTCGGCGACCCGCGAGACCGGCGGGCGCGGGCGGCTCTACAGCATTCCGGGCCTGCCGCCGGACCTGTCCCGGCCGCTGACCGGCTGCCGGTTCGCTCCTCGCTGCCGGTTCGCCTCGCAGGAGTGCCGTACCACGGAGGTGACCCTGTCGGACGACGAGCACCGGCACGCGTGCCTGCACCCGGTCGTCCAGGCCGCCGTCCCGGCCGTCCGGACGGCCGGGGCCGCCTCCCGGCCACCGGAACCGTCCGAGCCGGCACCTGTGCCGCTCACGCCGCCGCCGTCCGAGCCGTCCGCACCGGCGCCGGAGGCGATCCTGTCGATCCGCGGGCTGGTCAAGAACTATGAGGCGACGGTCGGCGGGGCGCTGCGACGGGTGTCGGGGCAGGTGAGCGCCGTGGCCGGGGTGTCGTTCGACGTCCGCCCGGGTGAGACCTTCGGGCTCGTGGGCGAGTCCGGGTGCGGCAAGTCCACCGTGGGCCGGCTGATCGTCGGGCTGGAGGAGCCGACCGGCGGGCAGATCGTCCTCGACGGCACCGACATCGCCACCCTGGACCGGCGCGCACGCCGCCGGATGCACCGGCAGGTCCAGCTGATGTTCCAGGACAGCTACGCGGCGATGAACCCGCGGATGCGGATCGACGCCATCCTCGCCGAGCCGCTGGAGATCCAGCAGGTGGGCGACCCGTCCACGCGCCGGGCCCGCGTCGCGGCGCTGCTGGACCAGGTGGGCCTGTCGCGGCGGGTTCTGGAGCGTTACCCCCACGAGTTCTCCGGCGGCCAGCTCCAGCGCATCGGGCTGGCCCGGTCGCTGGCCCTGCAGCCCCGGCTCATCGTCGGTGACGAGCCGGTGAGCGCGCTCGACGTGTCGATCCAGGCGCAGGTGCTCAACCTCATGCGGGACCTGCAGCACGAGCTGGGGCTGGCGTACGTGTTCATCAGCCATGACCTGTCCGTGGTCGACTACATGTCGGACCGGATCGGCGTCATGTATCTGGGCAAGCTCGTCGAGGTCGGTCCCGCCCACGATGTGGTCAGGGCCGCCCGGCACCCCTACACCCAGGCCCTGATCGACGCCGTCCCCTCCGCCGATCCCGGCCTCGCGCCGCGCGAGAGCATCACCATTCGTGGCGAGCTGCCCAGCGCGCTGAATCCACCCACAGGGTGCCGGTTCCGGACGCGGTGCCCCCTCGCCGAGCAGATCTGCGAGATCGAGCCGCCGCTGGTGGGCGACGCGCACCAGGTGGCCTGCCACTTCCCGCTGCGCCCTGAGTCGAGCGCGGCTGCCGACCGGTTCGCGCCGGCGGATTCCGGGCCGTGACCCTAGTACGGCAGGTAGTAGCTGAGCACGTCGGCGGTGAGCGGCGGGAAGAGCGCCTGGAACAGCTCGTCGTCGGGGCCGGGATAGACGTCGGGCCGGATCCGGGACAGCCCGTCGATCCCGTGCGGGCCGAACAGCAGCGCGGGAAGGTGGTCGGGGGCCACCCCGGCGCCGCCCACGGCTCCGGGCCCCTGCATCGCACCGCCGACGGTGACCGCGCCGAGGCCGTCGGCGCCGACCGGGATCCGGTAGTGGGCGCGGAAGGCGGAGATGACGATGTCCTTGCCGGCGCGGTCGACTTCGGCCGTCACGAGGCGGTGCCACAGCACCGGCCGCAGCCGGTCCAGCAACGCCGCCACGTCCGGGACGCGGATGTAGTACTGCTCCGCCTCCGTCCGTCGCTCATCGGCGAGAAACCCGTGCCACGCCGCCGCGGCCACCGTGCCCGCCCGCTCGACGACCTGCACCTGCCCGCCAGGGGCGAGGGCGGCGACACCGCGGAGCAGCTCCCGCGCCGCCGCCTCGTCGAGCGCGGCGGCCTCGGCCAGGAGAATCTCGTCGTCCGGCGGCGTGGTGCGCCCGGTGGCGACGACGGTGTCGTCGCGCTCCACCACCCAGGTGGTGCTCGCCTCGTGGGCCAGCAGCCACCGCCAGCACGCAGCCGAGTGGGGCATCGCCACGTCGAACCGGCTCTGCGCCATGTCCTGCAGCGCCGCCATCGCCGGGATGTCCGAAGGCCGGGCGGCCCGTAGCGCCGGTGCCCCGTCGCCGGCCGGTACGGTGCGCATGACCGGTGCGGGCGGTATGTCGATGGTGTACTCGTAGCCGAACAGCCGGTAGAAGTACGGGATTCCGATCATTATCTGCAGGACATGGCCCCGGGCGGCGGAGCGGTCGTGCGCCCACCGCATGAGCGCTCGCACGAGCCCGCGCCCTTCGTACTCCCGGTCGGTGGCGACCAGCTCGATCTGGCCCGCCGGGAGCCGTACGTCGCCGATGCGCAGCTCCTCGTCGAGGAGCGTCGCGGTGGAGACGACCCGATCGCCGTCGACCACCACGGCGCAGGCGGACCAGCCGGCGTCGGGGTCCGTCACGACCAGCCGGTGATCGAGGGCGTCGGGCTCCTCGCCTCTTTCGGCGAGGAGCGTGCTGATCTGCTCCAGGTCCGCGGGGCGTGCCTCTCTCAGGATGAGACCATCAGCCAGTGAGACGGGCAGGGAAGTGGCAGTCGCGATCACGCCGGGGACTATTCCACCACTCGATCGGCCCGTCCATTGGTTTTCGCCGGCCCCAGCCCGTCCGTCGCCCGGCCGCCCGCTCAGCCGTCCGTCCCCGCTCAGCCGTCCGGTGACCTGCTCAGCCGTCCGGTGACCTGCTCAGCCGGCCTGGGACCAGAGGCCTTCCCAGGCGGAGCATTTGCCGGTGATCCCGGTGGAGGTGCCCCGGCAGACCTTGGCCTCGGAAGACAACATGTATCCGGCGTTCACCCGGAAGGCGAGGGTCTCCGACTGCGAGCAGTTCTTGAAGGTCGCGGTGCGATACTTGCCCCTGTCCGTAAGCCACTTGATCTTCAGCCACGAGCAGGTGCGCGCACCCGCGCCGTCGTACAGGTCGCCGGAGATCCGTAAACCGGAGCCGGTGCTCCGGACGACGCCGCCCGCCCAGCCTTTCGTGTCGGAGGAGGCCGTCGGCCCCCAGTGCCAGGTCTCGGCCGAGGCCGATCCGGCCGTCGCGACGGACGCCACCGAGACGCCCGGGACGACGCCCGGGACGACGGCCGCCGTCGCGGCCGTCGGCAGGCCGAACGCCAGAGCGGCGGCGGTGGTGAGCCCGAGCAGGAAGCGAAGATCGCCACGCATGAGTTTCTCTCCCGGAGGTGCTGGAACTTCTACGCACCAAGGGATAGGCCAGCAGGCTTGCAGATGGCTTGGGACTCCTTGCAATGACGCGTTCACCTGGAGGAGGAACACCGCCCCCTCGATTCAGCCCGTCACCACGGGCAGGTCGGAGGGAAGCCCCCACTCGCTCCACGATCCGTCATAGACGGAGAGGTCACGGTACCCGGCCAGCTCGGCCCCCAGCGCCAGGACGCAGGCGGTGACCCCTGAGCCGCAGCTGAAGACCAGTCGCTCACGCTGTCCGGCGAGGTCGGAGAAGAGGGCCCGGAGCTCGCCGGTGGGACGCATGCGGCCGTCCACCTGGAGGTCGCCGAACGGCAGGTTCATCGCCCCGGGCATGTGCCCGCCCCGCAGCCCCGGCCGTGGCTCCTCGGCCCGCCCCGTGAAGCGCTCCCGGGTACGGGCGTCGAGCACCGCCACGGCGGCGTCCGGCAGCGCCGCCGTCACCACGTCGCTGCCGACGATCAGCCCCTCGCGCGGCCTCGCCGTGAAGTCTCCGGGCGAAGGCTCCTCCACCCCGGAGGGCTGCCGGGGCAGCCCGGCGGCGACCCAGGCGGGCATGCCGCCGTCGAGCACGCCGACCCGGTCGAAACCCATCGCCCGCAGCATCCACCACGCGCGGGCGCTGGAGTAGATGCCGGCGCCGTCGTAGACCACGACGGTGCTGTCGTCGTTCACCCCGAGCGCGCGCATCTCCTGCGTGAAGCGCTCCGCGCCGGGCATCGTGTGGGGCAACGGGCTCGACTGGTCGGACATCGCCCCGTCGATGTCGAAGAGCCGCGCACCCGGGATCCGCGGTTCCTCACCGCGATGGCTGCCCACGCTGGCATCGAGCACCACCAGGTCGGGATGGCCCAGCCGCTCCGCGAGCCAGTCGACGGTGACCAGGGGCCCAGGGACGGACAGTGAACTCATCGTGCGTCTCCTCCGGCTCCGACGGGTCGTCCCCCGGCCGGCTCGGCGAACCGGGCCGCCGCGCTCTCCACGTCGGTAACCATGTCTTTCTCCTACTTTCCGGCGATCACATAGCCTGCCAGAAAAGAGCCGCACGCGGCGCCACGGGCCCGGCAGGCGGCTCCGTCGTCGAGGCCGGGGATCCGCCCCCGCACCCGGGCGGATCCCCGGCCGATGAGCCGATCGAGCTGACTGGGCCGGTCGAGCCGGTTCTCTATGCCCACTCGGCGAGGATCCGGGTCTCCTTCTCCGGATCGATGCCGTGTTTGCCGAAGGAGCGCTCCTCCACGGGGATGTCGCGCAGCCAGGCCCAGGTGTCGCGGACGGTCTCGGCGACGGGACGGCAGCGCAGCCCGGCCGCGATGGCCTTCGCGGACGAAGTCAGCCAGATCCCGGCCAGGTCGGGACCCTCCGGAGCCCAGAGCGGCAGCTCGACCCACGGCCCGACCTCCCGGTCGAGCAGGAACCGGTCCTTCACCCAGACGAACTCCGCGTCCGAGCCCGTCACCGCGCGGCACTCGGCCAGCCAGTCACCGTAGGTGATGTTGCCCGGGGCCGCGGTGGTGAAGAAGCGGTCGTCGGTCCCCGCCTCGGCCTGGTCCAGGGTGAAGGCGGCGATGTCGCGGGCGTCGATGACCTGCATCGCCACGTCCGGGTCGCCCGGGGCGAGGACCTGCCCGCCCCGGGCGATCCGGGTGAGCCACCAGGGCAGGCGGCCGACGTCCTCGTGCGGGCCGAGGATGAGACCCGGCTCGATGATCAGGACGTTGCCGTCGAAGCCCTGCTCCACGGCACGCTCGCAGCCCGCCTTGAGCGTGCCGTAGTCGCCGTCGCCGGGCCCGGCGTCCGGGGCGCATTCGAACCGGGGCGAGCTCTCGTCGGCTCCCGTCGTTTCCGGCCAGGCGGAGCAGGCCGAGATGCTGGAGACGAACGAGTAGGTGGCCGCCCTGCCGTTGAGCGCGCGCACCGACTCGCCGACGACCCGGGGGACGTACCCGCAGACGTCGACGACCGCGTCCCACTCCCGGCCGTCGGCCAGACGCGCCAGGTCCTCGGCCACCTCGCGGTCGCCCCGGACCACTTCGACACCGGGCAGGTCGGCCCCGCTCCGGCCTCGGTTGAAGGTCGTGACCTCATGCCCGCGCCGCAGCGCCTCCTCGAGGACCGCCCGGCCGAGGAAGACGGAGCCGCCGATGATCAAAGTTCTCATGGCGCTTCATTGTTCGCCTTCCTCGGGAACGGGGCCATGCGCTTTCACCCCTGGCGCAAGCCGTCCGCTCAGAGCGGACTGGCGGTGACCGGCGGCTGTTCGAGGACGTGGACCCGGGCCGTGCCGATGTCGAAGTAGAGGCCCACCAGCTGCAGGCGCCCCGCGCGGACGAGCTGGTCCACCTGGGGGTAGGTCCGCAGATTCTCCAGCTGCTGGATCACGTTGACCCGGCAGAGGCGGTCCAGCGGGCCGCAGTCGGTGCCGTCGCTCTCGGTGGCGACGAACCGGGCCAGGGTGTGGTTGCCATGGCGCAGCCAGCGGCCGAGCGCGGGCAGGTCGGACGTCTTCTCGCCGCCGCCGAGCAGCGCGGCCATGGCTCCGCAACCGGAGTGGCCGCAGACCGTGATGGTCCGGATGTTGAGCGCCCGGGTCGCGTACTCGATCGCGGCCGCCACCGAGTCGTCAGCGGGCACCGAGCCCCAGCGGGGGATCAGATTGCCGATGTTGCGGAGGGTGAACAGGTCACCGGGCCCGCTGGCGGTGATCAGATTCGGCACGATCCGCGAGTCCGCACAGGTGATGAACAGGTGCGAGGGCTCCTGCTTGCGGGCCATCGCGTGCAGGAACGGGCGGATCAGCGGGGCCGTGCGGCGGTGGAACTCCCGGGCGCCCGCGAGTAGATCCGGTACGGCGGGGCTGCTCCCTCCCGGAGTGTGCTGGGCCGGGATCACCGGGAGGCTCGCGGGCGCCGGCCGGGGCCGGCTGCGCCGCCGGTGGGCCCAGGGCAGCCACCAGCGGTCCGGCGCCCGGGGAGGGGTCTTGGCCGGGAACATCCGGGCGCCGCTCGCGGCCATGGAGTACCACTCGTCGTGGATCTCGTCGATGTCCACGGTGCCGCCGCCGCGCTCGTGGTTGTGCCGCCAGGCGTGGATGGCCTCGAAGGCCGCGTTGTCCATGAAGTCGATGTTCAGGTCGAGCTCCACGGCCGCTCCGGCCGGGATGGCGTGGAGCTCCGAGGTGAGCCTGGGCACGCCGAGGAAGGTCAGCGAGCCGGCGATCAGCACGTGCCAGCGGCCGTCGGCCTCGGGCGTGGCCCGTACGGTGACCCAGGTGAGACGGCGCAGCGCCGACAGGGCGGCGAGGCCGAGACCGAACAGCACGCCTTCGGCGAGGCCGAGCAGCACGACCCCGGCCATGGTGACGACGTAGACCGGCACCTCGCTGTGACCGCGCAGGTTGCGCAGATGCCCCATGTTGACCATCTGGACGCCGATGAAGACGAGCAGCGCCGCCAGCGCCGGCATCGGGATGAGCTTGATCATCCATCCCAGCCAGACGGCGAAGACCAGGATCCACACGCCGTGCATGATCGCGGACCAGCGGCTGCGGGCCCCGGCGCGGACGTTGGTGGTGCTGCGCACGATCACCCCGGCCACGGGCAGGCCGCCCAGCGCGCCGGTCACCATGTTGGCCACGCCCTGGGCGGTGAGTTCCCTGTCCAGGTCGGACCGTCTGCCGTCGTGCAGTTTGTCGGTGGCCACGGAGCAGAGCAGGGACTCCACCCCGGCCAGCAGGGCCACGAGCAGCACCGCCGCGCTGATGCCGTGCCAGTCGCCCTTCGGCCAGGCCGGTGCGGCCCACTCGCCCAGGCTCTGGGAGAGGTCGACCTGGGTGATGTTCCAGTCGAGCACCCCGGCGGTCGCCGAGGCGACGAACAGGGCCGCCAGCGGTGCCGGGACGATCCGGAGCCGCTGCGGCAGCCGGGTCCAGCCCACCAGGACCGCGACGGTGAGCAGGCCGGTGAAGACCGCGTGGTTGTGGTTGTCGATGATCTGCTGGGGCAGCTCCACCAGGTTCTCGATCGCGGACCGTTGCGGGCTGCCGCCGAGCACCACGTGTAACTGGGACAGGGCGATCACCACGCCGACCCCGGCGAGCATGCCGTGCACCACGGCGGGGGAGACCGCCAGCGCCGCACGGGCGACCCGGAACACCCCCAGGAGGAGTTGCAGTGCGCCCGCGAGGAAGGTGATCATGCAGGTGGCGCGCCAGCCGTACGTCGTGACCAGCTCCGCGACCACCAGCGAGAGCCCGGCGGCGGGTCCGCTTACCTGGACGGCCGAGCCGCCCAGGTAACCCGCCACCACACCGCCCACCACGGCGGCGACGAGCCCGGCCGCCAGCGGTGCTCCCGAGGCGACCGCGATGCCCAGCGAGAGGGGCACCGCCACCAGGAAGACCACCAGGGAGGCGGGCAGGTCGTGCCGCAGCACGGAGGCAATGTTACTTTTTGTGAAGTTTGTGTCACTCTTCGTGTCCGTCCCCATGGGACAGACCTTATGCGTCCAGCTCTCGCTGGTTAAGCCGTTATCGGAGGCCTTTACGGAGGGAGAAGGAAATCAGCGGTAATAGTCGGGGTAGTCCGGCTCCTGCACCCGGCGGCGGCCGCCTCGCGATCCCGCGTGGCCCTGCTCGTCGGGGGTGGCGGCGGAACCGGTGCTGTAGCCCGGCCAGCTCCCGCCGGCGCCGTCACCGCCGCCGGGCGTGGGCTCCGGCCAGGCGGCGGGGGACGCCGGGGTGTGCCGGTTGGTCTCATAGCCGTAGCCGCCGCCCTGCATGGAACCCGACCGCGTGTCGACCGTGCGGTCGTCGTAGGGGGAGACGGTCCGGGAGGGACCGGTCGGGGTCGAGACCGCCGGGCTCGGGCCGGTGACCGTGTCCTCGTCGATCGTGGCCCAGCCGGAACTCACCTCGTAGGAGGCGGTGGGCGGGGCGCTGTACACCGGCATCTGGTACGAGTCGTAGGACGGGGCCGGGTCGTCGAGTATGTCGGCGGTGGGCGCGGCCGGCCAGCCTCCGGAGGTCGGAGACGTGGCCCGCGCCCAGGGGTTGTCGGAGATGTCCTTGGGAGGTTCGTTCGCGGTGCCGTACGGCGCCGCCGACGGGTTCGTGCTCGGCGCGGCGGGGAAGCCGCCGCTGGTCGTGGGGCCCATCGGGGGCATCGGCCTGTTGCCGGGGTCGGAGCCGCGCGTACCGCCGGTCGCGGGCGCCGGGCCGCCGGCGGTCGCCGGGCCCGCGCCGCGCGGGTAGGAGCCGCCCAGCGGGTCGCTCAACGGGTCGGGCCGGGAGGGGGCACCGCCACCCGGAGCGCGGGAGGGGACACCGCCGCTCGTGGCGCGGGAGGAGGCGCCGCCGGCGGCGGCGCGGCTGCTCCGGCGGGAACTCGACCGCGGGGTGCGGGCTTCGGGGAAGGTGCCGGGCGTGGGGGCCGCGAAGGTGACGGTCTTCTGCTCGGCGAGCGCGGCGGCGGTGGGAGCCGGGTTCGGCTGGACCGGACCGGTCAGGTCGGACAGGCCCGACGGCAGGGAGGCCGAGGCGATGGCGGGCTCGGGGTCGGGAGCCGGGGCGGGCCGGGGCGGCTGCCTGACCGGCAGCGGCGCCTGCATGGTCACCGCGTCGGCGTCCACCCGGGGAGGCTGGCCGGGCTGGTCGTGATCGGCGGGAAGGGGACGGCTCGTGCCCATCCGGGCTGCCAGGGATCCGCCGAAACCGCCGTCGTCGGCCTGGAGGCGTGTCCAGTAGTCGTCGTCGTAGTCGTCGGTCTCGCCGAACTCGGTGACGCCGCGCTTGCCGCGTGCACCCGCCGGGCGCGGGGGGCGCGGCGGCTTCGGCTCGTCGAACGGGGTCAGGTCGGGGGAGTAGTGGGTCATCTTCGGCTCGCGCGTCGCGAAGTCGTCGATGGACACGGTAGGCGTCTGCGCCTCTTTCTCGGCCATCTCCCGCAGGCGCTCCGCCGGGAGCGCGCTCTCCCTGCGGTTCATCGACCGCATTCCCAGTGCCACGACGACGAGCACGAGGAGCACGACGGCGACCAGGCTCACTATGACCGCGATCATTGCACCACCCTCAAGGCCATGGCCTTCCAGCGGCGCCGGTGAGGTCGCGCGGCCATCGACGCGACCTGCCCCCTTGCATCACCTGCGCTCGGACATTGGATCTGATTGTGTCGGACCACTATGAGCGTTGTCACACCCTAAGTGAAGATTCGGTAACCATTACTACCTCCGGTGTTTGGCATGTCACTCGATGTGCGCCGTGGTGATTCGTCCCCAGGCGATCGTTTTGTCCGCGATGCTCTTCAAGGTCTCGCTGAGGGGGGCGCCCTTGTGGAGATGGACCTTGGCGTTGAGCGCGTAGACAGTGAAACGATAGTTCTCCTGGGCGCGGCATGGGGAGGCGTAGCCCACCTTGCCGCTTGTCGTGCTTCCCTCCACGGCTCCCACGGGCACACTGTTCTCAGCCAGTTCGTTGGTGCGCGGGTCGATGTCGAACACGACCCAGTTCACCTCGCCACCGGTGCGTGAGTTGCTGTCGGCCACGATCGCGACGGACTTCGCGCTTTCCGGCACCCCCGACCAGCGCAGCGGCGGGTTACCGGCCGAACCCCTGCACGAGTAGTCGGAGGGCAGAGGAGCGCCGTCCCGCAGCAGGGGGCTGGAGACGCTGATCGGCTTCAGCTGCAGCCGATCGGCGGAGGCGGAGTTGCTCACTATCCCACAGCCTGAGGAAACGACGACGAACGCCGCGGCGAGTGCCGTTCCGACGGCCTGCCGCGGGCGGTGCGTAGACGTATTCGGCTGCCCCATGCCCGATGATGCTACGCGGGTCTGGAAGATGCGCAGACCGGATCGCGAGGTTCCATGGCGCGGAAATACTCGGTAATCGGACAGAATCAAAGCGTGGAGGGGGTGAGGTTGGACACCGAGATCAGCTTCACCATTCTCGGCCCCCTGGAGATTCGCCGTGGTGACGAGGCTGTGGAGATCGCCGGGCAACGTCTGCGCACCCTCCTCGGCCTGCTTCTCCTCGACGCCGGCCGGGTCGTGCCGATCGACCGGCTGGTTGCCGGGGTGTGGGAGGAGCGCCCTCCGAACGCGGTCGGAAACGCGCTGCAGGCCCTGGTCTCCCGGCTGCGGGCCACGCTGGCCGATCGGCGGGGGCTCGTCGAGGCCGACGCCGCCGGCTACCGGCTGGCCGTCGATCCCGACCGGGTGGACGCCCACCGGTTCGCCCGGCTGGCCGCCGAGGGCCGCGCGGCCCTGGCGGCGGGCGCCCCGGCCGACGCCGCGACCGCGTTCCGCGCCGCGCTCGGGCTCTGGCGCGGGCCCGCCCTGGCCGACCTGGCGGGAAACGACGCCGTCGCCGCCGCGATCACCAGGCTGGACACGCTCCGCCTGGCCACCGTCGAAGACCGCGTCGAGGCCGACCTGCTGCTCGGGCGGCACGCAGAGGTGGCCGCCGAGCTGCCCGCGCTGATCACCGCCCACCCGCTGCGCGAGCGGCTCCGAGGTCAGCTCATGCGCGCTCTGTACGGCTCGGGCCGCCAGGTCGAGGCCCTGGCCTCCTACGAGGACGCCCGCGCGGCCTTCGCCGACGAGCTCGGCGCGGATCCCTCACCCGAACTGGTCGCCCTCCACCTGTCGATGCTGCGCCGGGAGTGGGCCGAGGGCGCCGCCGTACGGCTCCCGCCCTCCACTGAGGTTCCGTCACCCGCCGGGGTCCCGTCACCCGCCGAGGTTCCGTCATCCGCCGGGATCCCGTCACCCGCCGAGGTTCCGGTTCCGCGGCGGGGAAACCTGCGGGCCAGGCTCACCAGCTTCGTCGGCAGGGAGCGCGACATGGCCCGAACGGCCGAGCTCCTCGCCGCCCACCGGCTGGTCACCCTGCTCGGCCCCGGCGGTGCGGGCAAGACCAGGCTGGCGATCGAGTCGGCCGAGGCGATCGCCGGCCGGATGCCCGACGGGACGTGGCTGGTCGAGCTCGCCCCGGTGGCCGAGCCGTCCGAGGTCCCGCAGGCCGTGTTCTCGGCGCTGGAGCTGCGTGACGTCCCCGCGCCGGCACGTTCCTCCGCGCCCGGCGGGATCCCCGTGCCCACCGCCCGTGACCCGCTGACCCGCCTGAGCGCGAGCCTCGCCGGGAAACGGCTGCTGATCGTCCTGGACAACTGCGAGCACGTGATCGAGGCGGCGGCGACGCTCGCCGACCAGGTGCTCGGGAGCTGTCCGGAGGTGCGGATCCTGGCCACCAGCCGCGAACCGCTCGGCATCACCGGCGAGACGGCCTGGCCGGTGCCGCCGCTGGGCCTTCCACCCGGCGACGGCGATCCGCGAGAGGCCCTCGGCTACCCGGCCGTGCGCCTGTTCGCCGAACGCGCCGAGGCCGTCCGTCCCGGTTACCGGCCCGCGGGCGAGGCCGCCGCGGTCGTGCGGATCTGCCGTGAGCTCGACGGCATGCCGCTCGCCATCGAGCTCGCGGCCGCCCGTCTCCGCTCGCTGTCAGCCGAGCAGATCGCGGACCGGCTCGACGACCGCTTCCGCCTGCTGACCGGCGGCAGCCGTACGGCGCTGCCCCGCCACCAGACGCTCCGCGCGGTGGTCGGGTGGAGCTGGGACCTGCTGGACGAGCAGGAGCGGACGCTCGCCCGCCGCCTGTCCGTCTTCGCCGGGGGCGCCGCCCTCGACTGCGTCGAGCGGGTCTGCGCAGGGCACGGCCTGGACGCCGCCGACGTGCTCGACGTGCTGGCCCGGCTGGTGGACAAATCCCTGCTGGCGGCCGACGACCACGGCAGCGCCGTCCGCTACCGGATGCTGGAGACCATTCGCGCCTACGCGGCCGAGCGGCTGGCCGAGTCGGGCGAGCAGGGGCGCGTACGGCTGGCACACGCGACGTTCTTCACCGAGCTGGCGGAAAGGTCCGACCCCGAACTCCGCGACCGCCGGCAGATCGCAGCAGTCACCGAGATGGCCGCCGAGCACGACAACCTGTCGGCCGCGTTGCGCTGGACCGTCGAGGTGGCCAGGGCCGACCTGGCGCTGCGGCTGGTCGGCGCCCTGGGGTGGTACTGGTGGCTGAGCGGCTACCGGGCCGAGGGCGCCCGTCGCGCGCGCGAGGTGCTCCGGCTCGCCGGAGACGACGCCGACCCCGGGGCGCTCTCCCTGGCCCGCGCGGCCTACGGGTCCAACGCGGTGGGCGCCGGGATCGAACTCGACACGGCGCGGGCCGAGCTGTCCGAGGTGGTACGGCTGGCCGAAGAGAGGCTGCCCCGGCCCTGGCACCCGATGGTCGCGATGGCGGGGCCGGTCGTCGCGGTGTTCGGCGGCCAGTCCGGGAACGACGACCCCTCTCTGGGTGAGATGCTCACCCACCCCGACCCCTGGGTGGTCGCCTCGGCTCATCTGTTCCAGGGGTTCGCGCACATGGCGGCGGGCCGTATCTCCGAGAGCGGGACGGAGCTGGCGATCGCCATGCGGGGCTTCCAGGAGGTCGGTGACCGCTGGGGCGTCGGCAACGTGCTGGCCGCCCTCGCGGACGCGGACCTCCTCCACGGCGAACCGAAACGGGCGCTGGAGAAGATGCACGAGGCCATCGCCCTGCTGAAGGAGATGGGCGCGGCCGACGAGGTCGCCTACATGCGCAGCCGTCTCGCGCTCGGGCTCAACCTCGCCGGAGATCGGGCGGCGGCCGAGAAGATCCTGGAGGAGACCCTTCGCAGGGCCGTCCAGAACGGGGACCGGGTCACCGCGATGAACCTGCTCAGCGCCCGGGGCGACTTCGCCCGCGAGGACGGCGAGCTGGACGAGGCCAGGCGCCACTACGCCGACGCCATGCGCATGATCGATGAGACCCCCGGCGTCGTGCCGCATCCGCGGGCGCTGCTGAACGCGTCGCTGGGACTGCTGGCCGAGCAGGAAGGCGACCTGCCCCGCGCCCGGAGGCTGCTCGGCTCCGCGCTGGAACAGGCGGAGGCGACCGGGGAGGCGACCATGCTCGGCCTGGCGCTGATCGGCTTCGCCGCGCTGATGCTGGCGGACGGTGCCCCGGACAGGGCGGCCATGCTTCTCGGCGGGGCCGCCACGGCCCGGGGCATCGACGCGGTGGTCGACTTCGACCACGTGCGGATCACCGACCGCGCGACGGCCGCGCTCAGCCGGGAGGAATATCTCCGGTGGTACGAGCGCGGCCGTGCCCTGTCCCGCGAGGAGGTCATCGCCCTGGCGGCCGGGGACGTGCCTCCCGCACCCTAGTCGTCGCCCAGTTCCCGGTAGGGCCTCCTGAGCAGGTCGATGAGCGGGATGTGCCGGACCTTGACCGGCGGCGGTTCCAGCGCCCGCAGCAGCAGGTCCGCGGGGGCCGTCGCGGCGCCAGGCCGCGGCCGCAGCCGGTTCAGCGAGACGGCGGGGGCGTAGAAGTCGGCCAGCCGCTCGTCGAACGACACGTCCGCCTCCTCGGCCGTCACCTGACCCTGCCCGGCCGGGGACGTCACGTCGTGGTCGTGGTCGTGGTCGTGGGTCATGTCAGCTCACCGCCCCGGGGCCGAGCCGGAACAGCTCACGCAGCTGCTCGGTGGACAGGCCGGCGATCCAGTCTTCTCCGGTGCCGACCACGCTCTCGGCGAGCGACTTCTTCCGCTCGATCATCTCGTCGATCCGCTCCTCCAGGGTGTCCACACAGATGAACTTTCTGACCTGGACATTCTTCGTCTGGCCGATCCGGAAGGCTCGGTCGGTCGCCTGGTCCTCCACCGCGGGGTTCCACCACCGGTCCACGTGGATCACGTGGTTCGCGGCGGTCAGGTTCAGGCCGGTTCCGGCCGCCTTCAGCGACAGCAGGAACAGCATCGGCTCGTCGTCGCGCTGGAACCGTTCCACCAGCTCCTCACGTTTGTGCTTGGTCAGCCCGCCGTGCAGCCACAGCACCGGCCGGTCCAGGTGGGCGGCCAGGTAGGGCTGCAGGAGAGAGCCGAACTCGGCGTACTGGGTGAAGACGAGAGCCTTGTCGCCCTCGTCGGTGATCTCCTCGGCCAGCTCCTCCAGCCGGGCCAGCTTCCCCGACCTGCCGGCCAGCCGCGAGCCGTCCCTGAGCAGGTGGACAGGGTGGTTGCAGATCTGCTTGAGCCGGGTCATCGTGGCCAGCACGTTGCCGCGCCGCTCGATTCCCTCGGAACGGTCGATCTTGTCCAGCATGTCGTTCACCACGGCCTTGTACAGCTCCGCCTGCTCCTGGGTGAGCGTGCACCAGACCTTCATCTCCAGCTTCTCCGGCAGATCGGAGATGATCGACCGGTCGGTCTTGAGGCGCCGCAGCACGAACGGCCCGGTAGCCCGCTTCAGCGCCCTGGTGGCGTCCTCGTCGCCTCGCGCCTCGATCGGCTCCTGGTAGCGCTTTCGGAAGCGCTTGGCCGGGCCGAGCAGGCCGGGGTTGCAGAACTCCATGATCGACCAGAGCTCGGAGAGGTGGTTCTCCACGGGGGTGCCGGTCAGCGCCAGCCGGGTGCGGGCCGGAATGAAGCGCATCGCCCGGGACTGCTGTGCCGCGCTGTTCTTGATCGCCTGGGCCTCGTCGCAGACCACCCTGTCCCACTCCAGGGCCGCCAGCGCTCCCAGGTCCCGCAGCGCCGTGCCGTACGTGGTCACGACCAGATCGGCCTCCCGCACGGCCGCGGCCAGCTCGTCGTCCCGCTTGCGCGTTCCGCCGTGGTGGACGTAGACCCGCAGCGAGGGGGCGAACCGGGCCGCCTCCTTCTGCCAGTTGCCGACCAGCGACATCGGGCAGACCAGCAGTGTCGGCCCGGGCGTGCCGTTCTCGCGTTCGGACAGCAGCAGGGAGAGGGTGGATATGGTCTTGCCGAGCCCCATGTCGTCGGCGAGGACACCGCCGAGGCCCAGCCCGGACAGGAAGCTCAGCCACGACAGGCCACGCTCCTGGTAGGGGCGCAGCGTCCCCTTCAGGTCCCGGGGCGCGCCGACCGGGGTGAGGCGGCGCTCGGCCTCGCCGGAGAGGAGATCGCCGAGGGGGCCGTCGGCGTCCACCGCGACCAGCGGCAGCTCTTCGTCGCCGCCGTCCACGACCTCGCGGATCACCTCGCCGACGGTCCTCTCGTCGCCGCCCCGCCGCTCGACGACCTTCAGCGCCTCCTTGAGTTGCCGGTCGTCCAGTTCGACCCACTGGCCCCTGACCTGGACCAGGGGAATCCTGAGCTCGGCCAGCTCGGCCAGTTCCTCCCGGCTGATCGTGTGGTCGCCGATGGCCACATCCAGCCGGACGCTCACCCGCCGGTCCAGGCCGAACCCCTCACCGGTGATCGTGCGCGTGGTCAGCTTCAGCCCCAGGCCCTGGCGTCCCGCCCAGGCGGGGAGCCGCACGCCGTACCCGGCGGCCGCGAGCACGGGCGCGCCGTTGCGCAGGAAGGAGAACGCCCAGGCCGTCTCGACCGAGAGACTCGACGGTTCGGGGTCGCGCAGCGCGATGTGGAGATCGGGATGGAGGCGGACGGCACGGCCCAGGTCGGCGCGGAGAACCTCCTCGGGCCGTTCGGGCAGCCAGGAGGCCCGTTCCCCGGCCCGGATCCGGTCGGCGGACAGGTAGTCCGGCTCGCCCGGCTCCGCATGGGCGGCGGCGGAGCGGTTGGGGACGGCGGCCGGGGCGAGACCGAACTCCACCCTCCACGGGCCGCCCTCCTCCGCGGGCTCGACCAGCCGGAAACAGGCCCGGACCGGCCCGTCCAGCCCGTGCGCCGCGACGAACCAGTCGTGCAGGGCGGCACCGAGCGCCGCCGCTTCGGCGGGCTTCGCGCCCGGCAACGAGGCGTTCTCGGCGGTCAGTCCGTAAAGCCAGCGATCGGCCAGCGCCGTCTTGAGCCTCGGCCGGCCGCCGACGATCAGGCGATCGGGCAGCGACCGCCGGGCCGCGCCGTCGACCAGGCCGTTCAGCGCCTCGTGCAGTACCTCCGCCGACGGCCGCTCCTCGGGCACCGCCCTGCAGACCGGTGGCATCGCGGCGGCGAGGTCGCGGAACGCGGCCAGGTCCGCGCCGGTGAGCACGGGCCGCCAGCGAGCCGCATGCTTGTCGTCCTCCACGACGAGCTGGGGCAGGATCCGCCCGCGCCGCACCAGATCCCACGCGTGCTCGGCGAGCACGGCGAGATAGCGGAGGGAGAGACCGGGCCCCCATTCGAGCCCGCCGGCACGCACGTCGCCGGAGTCGAAACCGGACGAGCCCGCGCCGAAGTCCATGCCGGACAGCGAGTCGAGCAGGAGGAGCGCCTCGGCAGGGCGGAACAGCAGCGCCGGGACGTGCCAGGCGGAGATCTTCGGGCTCCGCACCGGACTCGCCAGGCCTGACTCGGGCGACGGCAGCGGCCCTCTGGCCGAGCCGGGAAGCCGCAGGGTCAGCTCGCGTCTTTCGGCCCCGGCAACGGCACTCATGAAGGCCTCTCCGGAAGCCGCCTCGCCCGCGGTGGCCGCGCCGAGGGCGGCGGCCAGCATGTCCGCGGAGGCGGCGAACGGATGAGGGCGGAGCGCGGCGCGCGAAACGGGGGCGGAATCGGGGGGCCGGGCGGTGTCCTCCGCCCAGACCCCCAACCGTCCGTCCACCCAGCCGCCGTGGACCATCAGCACGCAATCACCTCGGTTCTCGTCGTCACCTGTTCTCACGGCGGCCGGACCGCCGTTCCCCTATTTCGATCCCGACACACTAGGCCCGGCGCCGGAAGGCGTGGATCGCCAGGGGGGCGAAGACCACCACCAGCGCGACCGCCCAGAGCATGGAGGTGAGCGCCGGTCCGGCGACCTCGCCGCCGTTCAGCAGTCCCCGGACGGCGTCGGCGAGCTGGGTCACCGGGTTGACGTCCACCCACACCTGCAGCCACCCGGGCATCGTGTCGCTCGGCACGAACGCGTTGCTGGTGAAGGTCAACGGCATCATCAGGGAGAAGCCGAAGATCTGCACCTTCTCCGGGTCCTTGGCCTTCAGGCCGATGAGCACCGACATCCAGGACATCGCCAGGGCGAAGGCCAGCAGCAGGGCCACCGCCCCCAGCACGCCGGCCACCCCGGTCTGGACCCGGAAGCCGAGGATCGTGCCGATCCCGAGGAACAGGAACAGCGCCCAGAGCTGCTTGGCGGTGTCGGCGATGATCCGTCCGGCCAGCGGCGCCGTACGGGCGATCGGCAGGCTGCGCAGCCGGTCGAAGACACCCTTGGTGATGTCGGTGTTGAGGCCGATCGCGGTCGTCAACGTGGCGAACAACGCGTTCTGCACGATCAGGCCGGGCAGCGCGAACTGCAGGTAGTCTCCGGTGCTCCCGGCGATGGCGCCGCCGAACACGTAGGTGAACAGCAGCAGGAACATCACCGGCTGCACGCTCAGGTCGAGCAGCTCCATCGGGTTGTGCTTGATCTGCACCAGACTGCGCCAGGCGAGCGTCATCGTCTGGCGGAACCCCGCGGCCGGGCTGACCCTCCCGGTCAGGGCCACCGGGGCGGGGGCGGTCATCGTGGTCACGCGAAGGCCTCTTCCTTGGCGTCGGCGGGTTCGTCCTCGGCGGGGTGGCCGGTCAGGGCCAGGAACACCTCGTCGAGGCTGGACTTGCGCAGGGAGAGCTCGGAGGCGACGATCCCGAGGTCGTCCAGCCTCCTCACGACCACCGGCACCACCGCGGGGTCGCGCACGGCCGCCATGACCTTCCCGCCGCCCAGGTCGGGGCTCTCGCCGGTGACGTCGGCGACGACCTTGGCGACCAGATCGACATGACCGGCCTGGAGCGGCCGCACCTCCAAGATTTGCGCGCCCGTGGTCGCCTTCAGCTCGTCGGAGGTGCCCGAGGCGATCACCCTGCCGTGGTCGAACACCACGATGTCGTCGGCGAGCTGGTCGGCCTCCTCCAGGTACTGGGTGGTGAGCAGCACCGTCACCCCGTCGGCCATCAGATCGCGCACCACGCTCCACAGCTCCGTACGGCTGCGCGGGTCGAGACCGGTGGTCGGCTCGTCGAGGAACAGCACCTGCGGTCGCCCGACCAGGCTGGCCGCCAGGTCGAGGCGGCGCCGCATGCCGCCCGAATAGGTCTTGGCCGCCCGGCCTCCGGCGTGGGTCAGCTCGAACCGCTCCAGCAGCTCGGCGGCCCTCGACCTGGCACCGGTCCGCGACAGGCCGAGCAGGCGGCCGATCATCACCAGGTTCTCCACGCCGGTGAGCGTCTCGTCGACCCCGGCGTACTGCCCCGTGAGGCCGATCAGCGACCGCACCTGGTGGGCCTGTCCCGTCACGTCGAAACCGCCGATCGAGGCCGTGCCCTCGTCGGGCCGCAGCAGCGTCGCCAGAATCCGCACGGCGGTGGTCTTGCCCGCCCCGTTCGGCCCCAGCACGCCGAGCAGGCGTCCCTGGGGCACGGCGAGATCCACGCCATCGAGTGCGCGGGTCTCCCCATAACGCTTCACCAGGCCCTCCGCCTGAATGGCGTATTGCATGTTCGACACCTTTCTCGTCATCCCGCCCCAGAATGGACCGCCCCGCTGACACATCCCTGAGCCCGAGCTGACGCGGGAGGCGTCCCGCTGACAGATGGCTGACACGGCGGGCCGTCCGCCGGGTCATGACCGTTTAGGCTGGCAGCGTGAGCGACCAAGCCGATGAGCACAGGGATGCCACGAGCGGGATCCCGGCAGGCCGCGTGGGCGGGCGCGACGGGCGGTCCACCGGACCCGGCCGTGTCCCGTTGCGCGACCCGGCCAACCCGGTCTCCCGCAAGGCCGTCGCGCTGTGGCTGGTGGAGCAGCTGTTCTGGGCCGTCATCCTGGTCGGCGGCGCTTTCCTGCTGGCCCGGTGGATCGACGGTGACCGGTGGTCCTGGCTGCCCGGCTGGGTGGTCGACAACATCTGGTGGCTGCCGGTGGTGGTGGGGGTGCTCGTCGTGCCGGCGGCGATCGTCGAGCCGTTCTGGCGCTACGCCGTGCACCGGTGGGAGTTCAGCGGCGACGTGGTCTACGCGCGCTCCGGATGGATCGACAGGGAGTGGACGTTCGTCCCGGTCAGCCGGATCCAGACGGTGGACAAGGCGCAGGGCACGCTGGAGCGGGTGCTGGGTCTGGCCACGGTCGAGATCCGTACCGCATCCCACGCGGGGTCGTCGACCATCAGAGGCCTCGACTACGGCGTCGCCGCGGCCCTGGCCGAGGGGCTCGCCCGGCGGGCCGAGGAGCTGAGAGACGACGCGACGTGACCGAGCCTCCCGAGCACCCAGGCGTTCCCGGGCACCGGCGTCCCGAGACGCCCTCCGAAGACCCCCTGCCGGGCCCGCAGGCCGTACGGCAGGGGCCGGAAGGCGCCGAGGAGGGGTCCGGTCCCGGCCGGCGCCCCGCCGGCGATCCGCGGGCCGTACAGCGGGGCCCGGAGGGTGGGCCATGGGCCTCGCCGCCCGTACCGGACCCGGATCCGCGGGGCGGACCCGGCGATCAGGCGTACGGCCTGCCGCCGGTCGGCCCGCCGCTGCGGCTCAGCCCCAAAGTGCTGCTGACGGATCCGATCCGGATGCTGCCCTCGCTCCTCCTGCCACTGGTCGGCGTCCTGTTCCTCGGCGGGTTCTCGCCGAGTTCGTTCGGGTGGGCGGCCTTCGGCGTCGCCGGTTCGGTCGTCTACGCCGCCCTCCGCTGGGCCACCTTCACCTACCAGGTGATCGACGACAGGCTGGAGCTCACCCGGGCACTGGTCAGCAGGTCGGTGCGGACGATCCCGCTGGAGCGGATCCGCGGCGTCGACGTCAGCAACCCCCCGTTGCACCGCCTGCTCGGCATCGCGGTGCTCAGGATCGACACCGGGGCGGGCGGCGACGACAAGCAGGAGGGTGAGCTCGACGGGGTGACCGTCGCCGAGGCGGAGCGGCTCAAAGCCGTGCTGCTCTGGCACGCCCGCGCCCGGATGGCGCGGCGCGCCCAGGCGCGCGGAGCCGCTTCGGCGGCCACGGAGCCCGGTCTCCGGGCGGCGGTGACCGAGGCCGTCACGGGGCTTCCCTCCGTCCCCGCCGCCCCGCCCGAGGCGGCGGTTCCCCCGGCGGGCCGTCACGAGGTCGGCGAGACGACCCCCGAGCGGGTGTTCTTCGTGCTGCCGCGCAAGTGGCTTCTGTACGGGCCGCTGTCGGGCTCCTACCTGCTGACCCCGTTCGCGCTGGCGGCGGGTGCCGTGGGCGTGCTGTTCCAGTGGGGCACGGAGTTCAGGGTCGACAAGCGGATCGTGGTGGACGCGGGGGAGTGGCTCTTGGAGCATCCTCCCGCCCTCGTCGGCGCCCTGGTGCTGCTGGTCCTCGCCATGCCGATCGTCGGCGAGGTCATGTACGGGGTGTTCAACTGGAACTTCACCCTGCGGGCCAGGGAGGGCTACCTCATCGCCGAGCGTGGCCTGCTCACGCGCAGGAGCGTGTCACTGGAGCGGCGCAGGGTGCGCGGGTTCGAGCTGGTCGAGGGCCTGGTCGAGCGCTGGGCGGGGGTCGCCCGCGCGTGGGCGATCGTGACCGGTCTGGGCGACTCGGAGACCCGAGGGCAGCTGATGCCCGTGGCGCCGCGCGCCATCGTGCTCGACGTGGTGAGTGAGGCGATCGGCCCGATCACCACCGGGCTGCGGGCCCATCCGGTGGCGGCGCGCAGGCGCCGGCTGTTCCGGGCGATCTTCCCGTGGCTGGTGGTCGCCGCCGGCGCGGCGTGGGCGGCCCTGACGTGGTCTCCGCTCTGGTGGGGGCTCGCGGTGCCGGCCGCGATCCTCGCGGCGCTGGGCATCCCGCTCGGCCTCGACCGCTACCGGTCTCTCGGCCACGCCTACGACGGGGCGCGCCTGTCGGTCCGGTCGGGGTCGCTGCGCCGCTCCCAGGCCGTGGTGGAGGAACGGGCGGTGGTCGGCTGGACGCTGCGCCAGACCTGGTTCCAGCGGCGCGCCGGCCTGCTGACCGTGATCGCCGGGGTGGGGGCGGGAACGGGGGGATACGCCGCGCTCGACGTCGGAGAGGCCGAGGGCGTGGCCTTCGCCGCCGAGGTCACCCCCGGCTGGCTCACCCCGTTCATCTCGGCCGACGCCGCCGAATGACCTCCCCGTACGGCTGACCTCCACATACGGCGAGGCGGGGGCGACCGGATAGCCGGTCACCCCCGCCTCTCGCGACGCTCTCGGTTCTCGCGGTGCGGTCAGTCCTGGCGGCGGGCGCCGAACATGATCTCGTCCCAGGTCGGCACCGAGGCACGCCGTCCCCGCGCCTTCTTCGCCGGTCGCGTCGGGGCCGGCTTCGGTGGCTCCACGGGTTTGTCGGCCACTTTGTCGGCCACGGCCTCCTTGGCCGCCCCCGTGTCCGCGGGCGCATCCTCCCTGGGCTGCCCGGCCTGGGGCCGGCGTGCCGCGGGGACCGCTATCGGCGTTTCCGGGACGGGTTCCGGCTCCGTCACGGGGGTCGCCTTCGCCTCGGGCACGGTGCCCGCCGCCTCGGGAGCGGGAGACCGCTCCAGGGCGGGCTCGGGCTTCACCTTGACCGGCTCGGGCGTGACCTCGGCCACGGCGGGGGCGGTCTGGGGAGCCTCCGGGATCTCGACGACCCCCGGAACCTTCACCACGACCTGCTCGGGCGCGGGCTCGGCGGTCGCGGCAGGCGCGACGGGTTCGGGTGCCCTGGCCGTTTCCGGGGCCCGGGCCTGGGTGAGGGGCTCGGGCGCCGTGCCCAGCGGAACGGGCTCGGAGGCGGCCGACGCCGATTCGGGTGTCCTGACCGGCTCCGCGACCCTGACCGGCTCGTAGGGGACCGGGCTCGGCGCGCGCAGCGGTGGCACCGTCGGCCTCGGGGCCTCGAATCCTTCCGGGATCGGCGGCATCGGCGGATGCTCGTAGACCGCCGGAGCCTCCGGCTGGGCGTGGGCCGCCGGAGCCTCGGGCAGGGGCGGGGTCTGCGGCTCCTGCTGCCGTACCACCGAGGGGAAGGACACCGGAGGCTGGTTCAGCGGCTCGGGTGCGAGCGGCGGCACCGGTGCGAGCTTGGCCACGCGCGGCACGAACGGCGTGACCGTGGAGTCTTCGACCGGCTCGACGTAGTCGCCCGAGGACAGGCGCATGGCCTCGTCGTCGTGCGGCGTGATGTGGCGCCGGCGCGGATCGAAGATCCACTCAGCGTGGCGGCTGTGGCCGTTCCAGACGAAACCGAGCTTGATCCGCCACAGGTTGTCGTCCCGCTTGGCGGAGTCCCAGTCGATCTCGTCGGCGGGCACGCCGCGACGGGTCAGCCGCTCGGCGACCAGGTCGCCGAGGGTGGGACCGGGAGCGGAGTCGCCCGGCAGCCGTACGGCGCAGCGTTGCGCCTGCTGAGCCATGTACTCACGTTCCTGGAGTACGGGGCCCTCGAACCACCGCACGCGCTCGACCGGGATTCCCGCCGTGGCGGCGATCTCCTCCGCGGTCTCGCCGGCACGGATCCGGGCCTGGATCTCCTTGGGGCGCAACGGACTCTCCACTTCGATCTCGTACTGGCCGAGACGGGAGAAGTTGCCGCGGACGGCAGCACGGAGCCGGTCGTCGACGGGCAGCGTGAACCGGGTGCCTCGGCCGGCTGTCGCCAGCACGAGATAGGTCCCGTCCTCACTCACCGCGACGAGTCGGAGCTCCTGCATGCGAGTCCCTTCGTCGTCGTGCTCAATCTTCCCCCGGACCCTTGAGTCTCTCGCGTGTGCCGGTTGCCTGCCAGCACCGTACCCGGCATGTCCGAACATCGCCTTCCTGGATGGGGCTCGCAGCGATGTGACGCCGGTCACATTTGCTCCATTCATCTATCTATCAGGCACCGGTGTGGAGCAGCACGCCCGAGGTCCTCGACGGATTCTTCCGAATAACGCCGGGTGCCGCTGTGGACTTGAGACAAGTGACGGGAGACGACACTGAGGCCGGCCCCCCGGTCCTGCGGGGTGCGGGGACCCCGGAAGCGTGCGGAGGTGAGCTGGTACGGTCCGTGTCCCCGCCGCCGGTGGCGGTCGTGACCGCCAGGGCGACGTGGAGCGGCGACGGGTCTGAACGGCGGGAGAAGGTCATCTCCAGCGGACTCCCTCGGGGTTGAGCGGCGCGGGGCGTCTGCGAATCTGCCTGTCGCACAAGTCACAGGAACAACAGGACACGCCGATGCGTCATTCTTCGAGGGAGCCTTTGCGTACCCCTTTACCGAAAGCTCGTGAGAAGGGACTGATTCGGGGAATGGGCGGCGAACGAAGGTTCGATCTGAACCTGCCGCAAATCGTGGGGGGCGCGCTGGCCACGATGACGGCGGCGGTGGCCGCGTCATATCTGGGGGTCGCCGGAACGGTGATCGGCGCGGCCGTGATGAGCGTGGGGAGCACGGTCGGCGGGGCCGTCTACACCCACTACCTCAGACGCACCGGTGACCAGATCACCCTCATGGTGGGAAACGAGACCCAAGACGATCATCCCAGGAAGGTGGAAGGCGAGGGCGAGCTGGCGACGGCCGCGCGGGCCACCGTCCGGGTCGCGGCACGAGAGGAGGCCCGGGCGGAAGGGGCCGGGAGGCTCGCTCCGGTGGACCCGGACGCGCCGACCTCGGTGATCCCGGTCCTCGCCGCCGCGGTGGAGAGCGCCGACGGCCTGGACGGCCTGGTCGTGGAGACGAACCCGGCGACGGTCGAGCTGCCGAGGGTCGTCGACGGTTCCGCCACGGCAGAGCTGCCCCGGATCACCGGCGATTCTCCCACTGACGAGCTGCCCAAGATCGTCGACGGCCCCGTCACTGCCGAGCTGCCCCGGATCGCCGACGGCCCCCGGGGCTCCGGCGGCCCCCATGCCAACGACGGTCCCCGCGTCAAGGTGTGGATGCTGGCGGTGACGGCACTCGTGACGTTCGTGCTGAGCATGGGCGCCATCCTGGGATTCGAGAAGCTCAGCGGGCAGCCCGTGTCGAGCACTCTCAAGGGTGAGAAAGGCTCGGGCACCAGCCTCAACCCCGGTGCCGGAGAGCGGGACACGAGCCCCGAGCCGGTCAGGCCGTCCAAGCCGTCCCGGCCGGCCGTGCCACTGCCGTCGACCCCGGACAGGGCGACCTCCGGCCCGGTGACGAGCCCGGAGCCCGAGCGGGAGGAGAAGCCGGAGCCCACCCCCACGCCTCCGTCCACGCGGACGCCGACCCCGGCCCCGAGCCCGTCGTCCAGCCCGACCCAGGATGCCCCGTCGCCGGAGCCCAGCGAGGAGCAGACCGACCCGCTTCCGGATGAGACGGGGGTTCCCGACCAGGAAGACTCCCCTGGCGGCGGGCCCAGCCGGCAGCCCGACTCCGGCGTCGAGTGAGGGGCGCACGCCGCACGTCGCCGTGAGGCCCGTGCCGTACGGCGCCGTGACGTCCTGGGCACCCGGGTCACAGGACGGCGGCCGTGGGGCCGGTCAGCCCAGGACGGTGTCCAGGTAGTCGTTGGCGAACACGCGCCGCGGGTCCAGCCGGTCCCGTAGCGCCTGGAAGTCGGCGAAGCGCGGGTAGACCGTGGCCAGGTAGGCGGCGTCACGGGTGTGGAGCTTGCCCCAGTGCGGGCGGCCGCCGAGCCTGGTCATGATCTCCTCGACGCCCTCGAAGTAGGCCGGGTTCGGCGTCGGCCGGTAGATGTGGCAGGCGATGTAGGCCGAGTCTCTGCCATACGCCGTGGACAGCCAGGCCTCGCTGGCCGGGGTGACGCGCACCTCGATCGGGAAGGTGATCTTCCAGTCCCGCCGTTCCACGAGGTCGCGGGTCTCGCGGAGAGCCTGCCCGAGGTGCTCGCGCGGGATGGCGTACTCCATCTCCAGGAACCGCACGTCCCGCACGCTCGTGAAGATCTTGTACGAGGTGTCGGTGTGGGTCGAGGCCGACAGCGCCGCCGCCGAGATCGCGTTGAGCCGGGGGATGATGCCGGGGAGACGCCCGCCGAGCGCGCACACCGCGCCGAACAGGGTGTTCTCCAGGAACTTGTTGTCCAGCCAGTGCTTGAACGCGCTCGGCGGGTCGGCCGGCCCCTCGCTCCGGTTGTTCCGCTTGGTCAGGCAGGTGTCGGTGTGCGGCAGCCAGAAGAAGTCCAGGTGCTCGTTTTCCGAGGTGATCGCGTCGAGCGAGTCGAGGATCTCGGTCAGCGACATCGGCTGCCGGGTGCTGCGCAGCAGGAACGACGGCTCCACCCGGAAGGTCACCGCGGTCACCACGCCGAGCGCGCCCAGGCCCACCCGGGCCGCGTCGAAGAGGTCCTGCTCGCTCACCCCGTCGCGGATCTTCCCCTGGCCGCCGCCGGACACGGTGACGACCTCGCCGTCGGCGAGCACCAGCTCCAGCCCGAGCACCTGGTCGGCCAGCCCGCCGACCGCCCGGCCGGTGCCGTGGGTGCCGGTCTGGATGGCTCCGGCCAGGGTCTGGGCGGTGATGTCGCCCATGTTCGCCAGCGCCAGGCCCATCCGGTCGAGCTCTTCGTTGAGCACGTGGAGGGGTGTCCCGGCCGCCGCCTTCACCCAGCCGTCGCCGACCTCGCGGATCCCCGTCAGCGCGTCCGGCCGCAGCAGCAGGCCGTCGGTCAGGGCGACGCCGGTGAAGGAGTGCCCGGTGCCGACCATGCGCACCCGGCGTCCCGAGGCGGCGGCGTCCCGTACGGCCTGCGCCACCTCCTCCACCGAGGAGGGTGTGCGGACCTCGACGGGCGTGACCGACTGGTTCCCCGCCCAGTTGTGAAAGACCTCGCTCATGCATGCTCCTTGCCGATCGGCGTCGCGAAGCACGCATGGATCACGCCGCGGTCACCGGCTCCGTCTCGCTTCGCCCGCAAATGTGAACAATACTCATGATTGCTTCTGGGGAACAGGGGTCCGCAGCCAGGCGGAGCCGGCGGCGCCGATGAGCACGGCCAGGACCGCGCAGGTGAAGGAGAACCCGTAGGCGTTGGAGGCGCCGAACACGTCGGTGAGCCGGCCGCCCGCCCAGGCACCGAGCGCCACGCCGAACCCGACCGAGGTGGAGACCCACGACATGCCCTCGGTGAGCAGATGGGCCGGGACCAGCCGCTCGATCAGCGTGTAACCGGTGATGATCGTCGGAGAGATGGCCAGCCCGGCGAGGAACAGCATCGGAGCCATGATCCTGATGTCGCCGATCAGCATGATCGGGGTCAGCCCGGCCGCGAACACCCCCAGGGCGCGCAGGAACCGGCTGCGCAGGGAGATCTTCCACTGCCGCGCGCCGTACCAGAGCCCGGAGACCAGGCTTCCGCCCGCGAACGCGGCGAGCAGCAGCCCGGAGACGTGCTTGGCGCCGTGTTCCTCGGCGAACGCCACCGTGATCAGGTCGACCGAGCCGAACACCGCGCCCATCGCCAGGAAGACACATGACAGCAGGGCGATCCCGGGGATGGTGATCGGGCTGCCGGAGCGCTTGCCGGTCCACCTGACCGGCGGCTCGGTGCCGCGCTGCATCGCGAAGGCAAGGGTGCCCACGACCGTGCAGGTCAGGGCGGTGACCAGGCCGGCGTAGGGGTTGACCATGGTGGCCAGGGCGGTGACCGACGCGGGTCCGGCGACGAAGATGACCTCGTCGGCGACCGACTCGAAGGAGAACGCGGTGTGGAGCTTGGCCGACCCGGCCAGCAGGTGCGACCAGCGGGCCCGCACGAGCGAGCCGAGCGACACCGCGGTGGTGCCGACCACGACGGCGGTGGCGAACATGGTCCACAAAGGGGCCTGGAACCTCGCACAGAGCATCAGGCCCGTCAGCGCGGTGCCGTGCGCCAGGGTGAGGGGGACGATTACCCTGGCTTGGCCGAACCTGTCCACCAGGCGCCCGTTCAGGGGCGTGGCGACGGCGTAGGAGACATTGACGGTGGCCGCGATCGCGCCTGCCATGGCATAGGAGTCGGTGAGCGCCTCGATGAGCAACACGATGCCGAGGCCGAGCATCGACATCGGCATCCGCCCGAAGAAACCGGCGATGACGAACCCCTTGACGCCGGGCGTACTGAAAAGTCCCCGATACGGCCCGACCACTGACAGTCCCCTCCCACCTGTTTCAGGCGTAGATCGTAGCGACGATTTCGCACCAAACCGGTGCCCAGCAAGTCATTTTCCGTGCAACGGCACACACCCCTGCAACTTGGGGCTAACGTGAGCGCAGTGTCGCATCTTCCCGGTTTGCGGGCATTCGCTGCGGTGCTGG
The DNA here is from genome assembly GCF_042898655.1 of Streptosporangium sp. NPDC000396. Classification (NCBI taxonomy): domain Bacteria; kingdom Bacillati; phylum Actinomycetota; class Actinomycetes; order Streptosporangiales; family Streptosporangiaceae; genus Streptosporangium; species Streptosporangium sp. NPDC000396. The sequence goes on along the minus strand of NZ_JBIAZA010000007.1, from coordinate 71,472 downwards.
CCGTCGTGACCGCCCTCGCGGTCATCGGCGGTGCGGTGTTCCTCGTCGTCCGCCCCGCCGACTCCCTTTCGGCCACCGCCGCCGAGTCCGACGTCCGAGACCTGAACGGTCCCTCGGCGCCGCCGGCCAGCCCTCCGGCTCTCCTGGCCCGCCCCTCGGCGCCCCCGACCGGCTCCCCTGCGGCCAGTCCGACTCCGGCGGCCACGTTCACCGGCGGGCCCGGAGTCACCCTCACCCCGCCTCGGCTGCTCGTGATCTCCCAGTCGACCCTGCCCCAGCAGACCAAGGAAGACATCTCCCGGCTCAGGCACGTCCAGAAGATCGACTCTTTCGACGGCGGGGCGGTCAGGGTGTCCGGGGTAGGGCTCAACCTGCTCGCGGTCGACCCGGCCCGGTTCCGCGCCTGGGCGCCGAAGGCCGTGGCCGACCAGCCCGCGGTGTGGAACGCGCTGGTCAAGGGAGAGCTCGTCGCCGAGAGCGCGGCGGTGAACCGCTTCGGGCTGGTCCTCGGTGCGGAGTACCAGGTGGACGGCGGGCCTCAGCTGCGGGTCGCGGCGTCCGCCTCGTTCGGGCTGCCCGGGGTGGACGGCCTGGTGGGGGAGGAGACCGGGCGGCGGCTCGGGCTGCTGCCGGGCGTGGCGCTGCTGGTGAACGGCCCGGAGAAGGCGGTGACCACCTTGAACGCCGGAGTGCGCAAGCTGCTGAGCTCGGGCGCGCAGGTGATCACGGTGGGCCGGAACCGTGCCGTGACGACCGCCACGGCGAAGAACTCCACAGGCAGGACCACCACGGGCAAGACCACCACAGGCAGGACCACCACCGGGACACAGCCGCGGGCGATCAGGCGGGCGACGGTCGGACGGCCCGGCAGCTACCTGGAGCTGTATCGCAAGTCAGCCGGGATCTGCCCGGGTCTGTCATGGACGGTCCTGGCTGCGATCGGCCAGGTGGAGAGCTCGCACGGGCGTAACAACGGGCCGTCGTCGGCGGGCGCCCAGGGCCCGATGCAGTTCATGCCCGCCACGTGGAAGGTCTACGGCGTGGACGGCGACGGCGACGGCGTCGCGGACATCTGGAGCCCCTACGACGCCGTCCCTTCGGCGGCCAACTACCTGTGCGCCAACGGCGCGGGGCGGGGCGGGAAGAAGCTGGAGAAGGCCATCTGGTTCTACAACCACTCCTGGTCGTACGTCAGCAAGGTCATGTCCATCTCCCAGGCCTACGCCCGCACCTATCCGTGACAGCCTCCGGGCCTGCGTCCGCGCATCCGTGACGGCCTCCGGGCCTATGTCCGCGCACCCGTGACAGTCTCCCGGCCTGCGTCCCCGCCTATCCGTGACGGCGAGGCGGGGCCGGGCAACAGGTGGCAAGGCACATGGCCGGCTCCGGCTCGGCCAGCAGCTCACCGATCATCGACACGAACCGTGGGTGGGTGCCCGCGGTGGCGGCCCGGGCCAGCGGCAGGCCGATCTCCCTGGCCAGGTCGGAGGCCTCCACGTCGAGGTCGTAGACGACCTCCATGTGATCGGAGACGAACCCGATCGGCACCAGCACCACCGCCGGGGCGTCGATCTCGCGCAGGTGGTCGCAGACGTCGGGCTCCAGCCATGGGATGTGCGGGGCGCCGCTGCGGCTCTGCCAGACCAGGTCCCACTGCCGCTCACCGCCCAGCTCGGCGATGATCAGCGAAGCCGCCTCGCGAAGCTGCGCCTCGTACGCCCCGCCGTGCGGTCCGGCCGTGTTGGCCATCGAGACCGGGATGCTGTGCGCGGTGAACACCAGGCGCGCGGCGTCCCTGTGCGCGGCGGGCAGCCGGTCCAGGGCCTCGCGGGTGTGGTCGGCCATGGCCGCGACGAAACCGGGATGGTTGAAGTAGTGCCGGAGCTTGACGATCTCCGGAGCGCCCTCGACCGCCGCCCTGGCGAACGTGATGTCGTCGATGTACTGCCGGCAGGCCGAGTACGAGCTGTAGGCCGCCGTGACGAAGGCCGCCGCCCGGCGCACGCCGTCGGCGGCCATCTGACGGAGAGTGTCTTCCAGATAGGGATGCCAGTTGCGGTTGCCCCAGTAGACCGGCACGTCGACGGTCGGCTCGACGGCCGCGATCAGGTCGCGGCACTGCTGGTTGATCGGGCTGGCCCCGCCGAAGCGCTGGTAGTGCGCCTCGACCTCCAGCAGTCGTTCGCGCGGGATCTCCCGGCCCCGCACCACGTTCTCAAGAAACGGCATCACGTCGTCCGGCTTCTCCGGGCCCCCGAACGAGACGACGAGCAGCGCGTCGTAAGTCCCCATGTCATTCATCCAACCGCATGGCGGGACGTTCTCATGCACGGTCACTCCAGGTGATTGATTCGGGGCACCTGTTCACGGATGCGTGATCGGGGACAACGGTCGAGGTAGGTTCGAACGGTGACCCCTTTTAACGATATTCGTGACTATGTCGGCGTCCCCCGGCTGGTGTCCCTGCGGCTCGCCCCCGACGGAAATCGCCTGGTCAGCGTGGTGCAGGCGCTGAACCCCGACGGCAAGTCCTACGGAACCTCCCTGTGGGAGATCCCTCTCGACGGGCGCAGGCCGTACCGGCTGACCAGGTCGGTCAAGGGCGAGGCCGGGGCGGAGTTCACGGCCGGAGGCGACCTGCTCTTCGGCTCGCGCCGCCCCGACCCGACGGTCAAGGACGCCGAGGAGGAGGTGCCGGCGCTCTGGCTGCTGCCCGCCGCCGGAGGCGAAGCCAGGCAGGTCGCCTCCAGGCCCGGTGGTGTGACCGGGTTCGCGACCGGTGGCCGGACCGTGGTCTTCGGCTCCGACGTGCTCCCCGGCGACGAGGCCACCGAGGAGGAGCGGCGCAAGGCGCGCAAGGAAGCCGGGGTCAGCGCGATCCTGCACGAGAGCTACCCGGTGCGTTACTGGGATCACGACCTCGGCCCCGGCGAGCCCCGGCTGTTCTCCGGGATCCTCGGGGACGAACGGCTGACCGAGATCAGGGACCTCAGCCCGCAGCCGGGCAAGGCGCTGACCAACGCCTCCTACGACGTGAGCCCGGACGGCGCCACGGTCGTGACGACCTGGGCGGTGCCGCTGCCGGCGGGCGAGCTCCGCACCAGGCTGGTGGCGATCGAGACGGCCGACGCCGGGGCCCAGCGGATCCTGGCCGAGCAGGAGGGCTACGACTTCGAGGGGCCGGTCAAGATCTCTCCCGACGGGCGCCTGGTCGCGTGCGTGCGGGGCAACCACGCCGACACCGTCGCGATCCCCGAGAGCACCCTGTGGATCGTGGACCTGGCCACCGGCGAGGGGCACGCCGCGGGCGGGGCGCTGTGGCCCATGGACGTCGTCTGGTCGCCCGACTCCCGCTCCCTCTACGTGGCCGCCGACGACCAGGGCCGCCGCCCGATCTTCCGGGTTCCGGCCGACGGCTCCGAGCCGGTACGGCTCACGCCCGACGACGCCGCCTACCTGTCACTCAACGTCGCGCCCGACGGCACCGTGTACGCGCTGCGCAGCGCCGTGAACCTGGCGGCGGGACCGGTCCGCGTCACCGCCGACGGCACGATCGAGGAACTGGACTCCCCGGCCCCCGCGCTGGAGCTGCCCGGAACCCTCACCGAGGTCACCGCGACGGCCGACGACGGCGCGACGGTCCGGGCCTGGCTCGTGCTGCCGGAGGACGCCTCGGCGGACAATCCGGCGCCGTTCCTGCTCTGGATCCACGGCGGCCCGCTGTCCAGCTGGAACGACTGGTCCTGGCGGTGGAATCCGTGGATCATGGCTCAGCACGGCTACGCCGTACTGCTGCCGGACCCGTGCCTGTCCACCGGTTACGGGCCCGAGATGATCCGGCGTGGCTGGGCCGACTGGGGTCCGCGTACCCACGCCGACCTGATGGCGCTCACCGACGCCGCACTGGAGCTGCCGGAGATCGACGCCACCAGGACCGCCGCCATGGGCGGCTCGTTCGGCGGTTACATGGCCAACTGGATCGCCGGGCACACCGACCGGTTCAAGGCGATCGTCACCCATGCCTCGCTGTGGAACCTCGACCAGTTCGCCGGCACCACCGACGCCTCCATGTACTGGCAGCGCGAGTTCGGCACCCCGGGCAACGAGCTTTACCAGAAGCTCTCCCCTCACTCAGCGCTGGAGAAGATCTCCACGCCGATGCTGGTCATCCACGGGGACAAGGACTACCGGGTGCCGATCGGCGAGGGCCTGCGGCTGTGGTGGGACCTGCAGCGCTCGGATGTGGAGTCGAAGTTCCTGTACTTCCCCGACGAGAACCACTGGGTGCTCAAGCCCGGCAACGTCGTGGTCTGGTACGAGACCGTGCTCGCCTTCCTGGCCCAGCACGTCCTGGGCCAGCAGTGGAAGCGGCCGGAGTCGCTGTCGTGAACCCGATCGAGCGAGCGGAGTGGGCCGCGAGGGACGAGCGGTCCGCGGAGCGAGTGAGGAAGGGTGAGCGACCATGAGCACTGTCGTGAGAGGCGGTGAGGGATCGTGGAGACTTCTGTGACCTTCGCCCGGCTGGCCGAGGAGATCGCCAGAGAGGCCGGGGAGATGCTCCTGGCCAAACGGCCGGCCAGGCCCGAGGTCCTGGCCACCAAGTCCAGCCCCACCGACGTGGTGACAGCGCTGGACAAGGCGTCGGAGGAGCTGATCCGCCGCAGGATCAGGGCGGTCAGGCCCGGCGACGCGATCCTCGGGGAGGAGGGCGGCTCGACCGGCGACGGCCGGGTCCGCTGGATCGTGGATCCGATCGACGGGACCGTCAACTTCCTGTACGGCCTGCCCGAGTGGGCGGTCAGCATCGGGGTGGAGGTCGACGGTGAGATCGTCGCGGGTGTGGTCAACGTCGTGCCGCGCGGCGAGGTCTTCACCGCGGTCAAGGGCGGGGGCGCGTGGCTGGCGGGCGAGCGGTTGCGCTGCAACACCGGTGTGCCGCTGGACCGGGCCCTGATCGCCACCGGGTTCGGCTACGAGACCGGGCGGCGGAAGGTCCAGGCGGAGGTGCTCGCCCACGTGCTGCCGCGCGTGCGTGACATCCGCAGGGGCGGCTCCGCGGCCTCCGATCTGTGCTCGGTGGCCGCCGGCCGGGTGGACGGCTTCTACGAGCGTGGCCCGCAGTATTGGGACTACGCGGCCGGAGGTCTCATCGCCGCCGAGGCCGGGGCCAGGATCGGGGGGCTCAACGGCAAGCCGTACAACCCGGGGCTGACGCTCTGCGCGGCGCCGGAGCTGTTCGAGGAGCTGCACGACCTGCTGGCGCCGCTGGATCCCGAACGCGACGCCTGAGACGTGAAAAGAGCCCCCAGGCTCGGGGCCTGGGGGCTCTTTCCGCGTCAACCCTGGATGGGGATGCCGTTGTCTGTGGCCAGACGGTGGAGATCCTCGATCTCGGCGGTGAGGGTGTCGGCGAGGTAGTCGTCGCCGGTTGACCTGGCCTCCTGCAGGTTCTTGTAGGCCTGGTCGAGGCGGTGTTTGATCGTGGTCGTGAACTCGCCCATCTCACCTTCTTTCTCACGGGGGCGGGCTTGAGGGATGGCTGCGGGGACTGGCTTTGTGCTGTACCCAGCAAGAGGCGGCGGCTAAACCTGGATGTGGCCCACATCACGCTGAGTGTTTATCGTGGCCCCGGCCTTACCACCGGCTTACGGGGAATGTGGCGAGAATGAGGAGCCGTTCCAGCGGTTGATTCCATATTTCACAGGAGGTGCCAGGGCTGTGCGGGTGCTTGTGGTTGAAGACGAGCGGGTGCTTGCAGACGCGATCGCGACCGGGCTCCGGCGCGAGGCCATGGCGGTTGACGTGGCCTATGACGGCGCCGCCGCGCTGGAGCGGACCGACTACATCGACTACGACGTGATCGTCCTGGACCGGGACCTGCCGAAGGTCCACGGGGACGAGGTCTGCCGCCGCCTGGTCGCCGACCGGGTCGCGTCGCGGATCCTGATGCTGACCGCGTCTGGCGACGTCGACGACAAGGTGGAGGGGCTGGGGCTGGGCGCCGACGACTACCTGGCCAAGCCCTTCGTGTTCATCGAGCTGGTCGCGCGGGTGCGGGCTCTGGGACGGCGCTCGGCTCCGGCGCTGCCGCCGGTGCTGGAGCGGGGCGGGGTCTGCCTGGACCCGGGTAAGCGGCTCGTGACCAGGAACGGGGAGGAGATCTCGCTCACCAAGAAGGAGTTCGCGGTTCTTGAGGAGCTGATGCGCGCCGAGGGCGCCGTCGTCAGCCAGGAGGACCTGCTGGACAAGGCGTGGGACGAGAACATCGACCCGTTCACCAACGTGGTGCGCGTCACCATGATGACCCTGAGGAAGAAGCTGGGCGAGCCTCAGGTGATCGAGACGGTGCCCGGGGTCGGATACAGGTTGTGAGCGTTCCAGCGGGCGGGGAAGTTCCAGCGGGCGGGGAAGAGGAGCGGCCCACGATCGTTCCGGCGGATGAGCCGCGCGACTCCCTGCCGACCCATCCGATGATCAGCCCGCACTCCGAGCGGGGCGCCGGGAAGGACGGGAAGTCCGCCCCCGCGGGGAAGACCCTCGCGGGGAAGGTCCCGCCGCCGCCGACCGGCCCGCCGGTGTGGGACGGCCCGCCCCCCGTGGGGGCCTCCCCGGTCCGGTCCTCGCCCCTGGACCAGTTGCGGGCCGTCGTCAGCCGGGTCAGCATCCGGTGGCGGCTCACCATCACGTACGGCGTGCTGTTCTTCGTGGCGGGAATGCTGTTCCTGTTCGTGATCTACATACTGGTGAGCTGGGCCATCAACGAGGCCTGGCCGGTCGTCACCTTCTCGGACGCCTCATCCGAGGTCCAGAGGGAATTCCAGGACAAATGGCACTGGGCCCAGGAAGCCGCGGTCTACGAGGCGCGCAAGGCTCTGCTCAGCCGGTCGCTGCTGGCCCTGGCGGGGGTGGGCATCCTGGCGATCATCATCGGCTATCTCGTCGCGGACCGGGCGCTCAAGCCGATCCAGCAGATGACCGCGACGGCCCGCAAACTCTCCGGCACCACGCTCGCCCACGAGCGGATCGACCTCCAGGGTCCCGACGACGAGCTCAAGGAACTGGCCGACACCTTCGACGCCATGCTGACCAGACTCAATGTGGCGTTCGACACACAACGAAGATTTGTGGCCAACGCCTCGCACGAGCTCCGCACCCCGTTGACGATCAACCGGACGGTCCTGGAGATCGCTCTGGGCGACCCCGAGGCGTCGGAGGATCTCAAGGCGCTGGGCCGTACCCTCCTGGAGGTCAACGCCCGCAACGAGCGCCTCATCGAGGGCCTGTTGCTGCTGGCCCGCAGCGAGCGTGAGCTGAGCGTGCGCCAGCCGGTGGACATGAAGGACGTGGCCGAGACGGCCGTCGACCAGCTCTCCTCGCGCGCGGAGGAGGCGGGTGTCACCGTTATCACGGAGCTGCGGAGCGCCGAGACCGTAGGCGATCCGGTGCTCCTGGAACGCTGTGTGGCGAACCTGGTGGAGAACGCCATCAAACACAACCTTCTCGATTCCGGGCGTTTGTGGGTGCGTACGGGAATGGCGGAGGGTGCCTTGGTTGTTCAGGTGGCCAACACAGGGCCGCATGTGCCCGCATATGAAGTGAACAGTCTGTTCGAGCCGTTCCGGAGGCTCAACGCCGACCGGGTCGATTCGTCCAAGGGAGCGGGTCTCGGGCTGTCCATCGTCCGTGCGGTCGTGCGCGCTCATGGGGGCAACGTGACCGCCGTCCCCAGGGACGGAGGAGGTCTCGTGGTAACCGTGAGACTCCAGCCACGTTGATCCGGCGGGGGGCGTCTCGCTCACGCCGTACATGTGGTTGGATGTGCCGTCGAACACGGTGGCTCATGCCGCCAATGCTGTGGTTTACGCCATATTTGGCTAACCAGCGCCATTGGCGGTAAGTCCCTCACGTGTAGGGAGGTTCAGTGACCATTCCGGCGGGGTACCGAAGCAGGAATCTATCTGTCGGATCGGGCACAAGTTGTGCCTCTCAAACGTTACACGCGCCAGCGAGCGCAGACAGACTGACAAGCGCAACCAGATAGATGAGGGGGATGGAGCAGACCGATGGCTACCGATTACGACAGCCCACGCAAGACCGACGACGACCTCAATGAGGACAGTCTTCAGGAACTGCAGGCACGCCGTACCGACAAGTCCTCGGGCAGCATCGACATCGACGAGACGGATCTCGCCGAGTCGCTCGAACTGCCGGGCGCGGACTTGTCCAACGAGGAGCTTTCGCTCCGGGTGATTCCTCGTCAGGCCGACGAGTTCACCTGCGCGCGCTGCTTCTTGGTGCATCACCGCAGCCAGCTCGCCGTTGAGCGCAACGGCCAGCAGATCTGCCGGGAGTGCGCGGCCTGACGATCGTTCCGATGGCTTGTCCGATGTGTGCCCCGCCATGCAAGGGTAGGGCCTCAAGGACGGCCTTGAGGAGGTTCCGCGACATGACGTCAGAGAACAAACAGACCGGTGCCGAGCCGGACGACTCCACCACCGAGGAGTCGGCCGGCGCATCGGGCCGGGAAGTAGCGGAGATCGTCGGCAGGCTGGTGGAGCCTGGCGACATGAATGGCGCCGAGCGGCGAAAGCTGCTCGGCCGCCTGTCGGCGACGCTGGCCTCGGGCGCGAAGAAGGCCAAAGAGTCAAAGATCGGCCGGGGCCGATGGCTGGCCGACGTGTTCATGAGCGTGGCGCCCCGCATCCCCATCCGTGATCTGGCCACCCTCTCCGAGCATCACCACGGGCTCACCTCTGAGGCGCTGGCCGACGACCTGGCGCGCACCGCCGCCAAGGCCACCATGACGGTCGGTGCCATCGGCGGAGCCCTCGCGGCGGCCGAGTTCGCCGCCCCGCCGCTCCTGCTGTCGGCTCCCGCCCAGCTCGTGGCCGAGACTCTCGTGGTCGCGGCGATCGAGGTCAAGCTCATCGCGGAGCTTCACGAAGTGTACGGCGTCCAGGTGCCGGGCAGCGGCACCCAGCGGGCGATGGCGTTCGCGAACGCCTGGTCCAGACAGCGCGGTGTGGACCCCATGTCCCCCTCCACCGTCACCATCGCCCTGGGCACCGCCACCAAGACCGCGCTGCGCAACCGGTTGATGCGCACCCTCGGGCGTCACCTGACCACGCTCGGCCCCTTCCTCACCGGAGCCGTGGCCGGTGGAGCGCTCAACCGCGCGGCCACCAAGAAGCTCGCCGACCTCGTTCGGGCTGATCTGAGGCATCAAGAGGCACTTCCACCCGGAAAGTCATAGAAAAGCCTGAATTGGGTAGTTGTACTAGGAAACCAACTACCTGGAGGATTTTGTGCAGGGCCGCAGTTCGTTTCTGATCGTGGCGAATCGCCTTCCGGTTGATCGGGTGGGTCAGGACATGTGGCGGCGCAGCCCCGGCGGGCTGGTCACAGCGATAGCGCCCGTCCTGCAACGCCGTGAGGGCGCGTGGATCGGCTGGCACGGGGCCTCCGGCGAGCACGTGGAGGCCTTCGAACACGATGGCATGCAGCTCATCCCCGTGCCGCTGTCGGAGTCGGAGGTGGAGCTCTACTACGAGGGCTTCTCCAACGCCACCCTCTGGCCCCTCTACCACGACGTGGTCGCCCCTCCGGTCTACTCGCGCGTCACGTGGGAGGCCTACCGTACGGTCAACGAGCGCTTCGCCCGCGCCGCCGCCGAGGAGGCGGCGCAGGACGCCGTCGTGTGGGTCCAGGACTACCAGCTCCAGCTGGTCCCGGCCATGCTGCGCGAGCTCCGCCCCGACCTGCGCATCGGTTTCTTCCTGCACATCCCCTTCCCCCCGGTCGAGCTGTTCTGGCAGCTCCCCTGGCGGCGGGAGATCGTGGAGGGTCTTCTCGGCGCCGACCTGGTCGGCTTCCAGCGACCCGGCGGCGCGTCCAACTTCATCCGGCTCTGCCGCCGCCTGCTCGGCCTCCAGCACCAGAAGAACGAGATCCTGGTGGGGGACCGGATCGTGCGGGCCGCGGCGTTCCCCATTTCGGTCGACTTCGGCGAGCTGGACTCCCTGGTCCGCGAGCCGCACATCATCGAACGGGCCAAGGCGATCCGCGCGGAGCTGGGCGACCCCGAGTGCATGCTGCTCGGCGTGGACAGGCTCGACTACACCAAGGGCATCGGCCAGCGGCTGCAGGCGTTCGAGGAGCTGCTCTGCGAGGGCTCGGTCAAGCCGGGGGAGGCGGCGTTCGTGCAGATCGCGACGCCGAGCCGGGAGCGGGTCGAGGAATACATGCGGCTGCGCGACTCGATCGAGCTGCAGGTCGGCCGGATCAACGGGGAGCAGGGAGAGCTGGGCCAGCAGCCGGTGCAGTACATGCACCAGTCCTACGGCCGCGACGAGCTGGCCGCGCTCTACCTGGCGGCGGACGTGATGGTGGTGACGCCGCTGCGCGACGGGATGAACCTGGTCGCGAAGGAGTACATCGCCTGCCGCAACGACCTTCGCGGCGCGCTTGTGCTCAGCGAGTTCGCCGGGGCGGCCGACGAGCTGCGGCAGGCGTTCATGGTCAATCCCTACGACATCGACGGCCTCAAGCGGACGATGCTGGCCGCCATGCGGGCCACGCCACACGACCTGTCCCGCCGGATGCGCTCGCTGCGCCGGCGTGTGGCGACCTACGACGTGGACCGCTGGGCGAAGGAGTTTCTCGCCGCCCTCGAATCCTGATCTTCACGCCGCGTACGGGCGTCCCGCCGTCAGGAGGCGACTTCCTTGGCCGTGTCCCTCAGGGTCCTCCAGGCGTCGTAGCGCTTCCTGGCGGTGCGGGTCACCACGATCTGCGCGACCTGCATGCCCACCCCCATCACCACGGCATAGCCGATCGCCTCGCCGAGGCTGATGTCCAGCGACTCATGGTCGGCCGGCGGCTTCTTGCCGGTCGCCTTCTCCCAGGCGAACCCGATGACCTTCCTGGCAGCCCAAGCCGTCACCAGGCCCACCAGGCCGCCGATGGCCCGCCACATCATGTCCTGCTTTTCGGTCTTGTCGGCCATATGGTTGCTCTCCTTTCGCTCCGCACCAGAACACTAGTCTCCTTCAGCACAACATCGCGCGAAGCCATACCATAGGGAGGCATGACACAACAGCGACTGCGCCATGCGCCCATGCCCGAGAAACCGACTCTCGACGGGCTGGAAACCGTATGGGTAGCCCGCTGGGAGGCCGACGGCACCTACCGTTTCGACAGGTCGCGCACGCGAGACGAGATCTACTCGATCGACACCCCGCCCCCGACCGTCTCCGGATCCCTGCACGTCGGCCATGTCTTCTCCTACACCCACACCGACACGATCGCCCGCTTCCAGCGCATGCGCGGGCGCGAGGTCTTCTACCCCATGGGCTGGGACGACAACGGCCTGCCCACCGAGCGCCGGGTGCAGAACCACTTCGGCGTGCGCTGCGACCCCTCGATCCCCTACGACACGGAGTTCCAGCCGCCGGCCAAGCCCGACGCCCGGCGTCAGGTCCCGATCTCGCGCAGAAACTTCATCGAGCTGTGCGAGCGGCTCACGCTTGAGGACGAGAAGGCGTTCGAGGAGCTGTGGCGACGGCTGGGCCTGTCGGTGGACTGGTCGCTGACCTACGCCACCATCGACGGCGGCGCGCGGGCCGCCTCCCAGCGGGCGTTCCTGCGCAACCTGACCCGAGGCGAGGCCTACATGGCGGAGGCGCCCACACTCTGGGACGTCACCTTCCGTACGGCCGTCGCCCAGGCCGAGCTGGAGGACCGGGAGTGGCCCGGCGCCTTCCATCGGCTCGGGTTCAGGCTGTCGGGGGAACAGCAGGCCAAGGGGTTCGGCGACCGCGTCTGGATCGAGACGACCCGTCCCGAGCTGATGCCCGCCTGCGTGGCGCTGGTCGCCCACCCGGACGACGAGCGCTACCAGCCGCTGTTCGGCACCACGGTGAGGACGCCGCTGTTCGGCGTCGAGGTGCCGGTGCTGGCCCATCATCTGGCGGAGCCCGACAAGGGTTCCGGCATCGCGATGATCTGCACCTTCGGCGACATCACCGACGTCACCTGGTGGCGTGAGCTGAACCTGCCCACCCGGGCCGTCATCGGCTGGGACGGCCGGATGCTCCCCGAGGCGCCCGAGGGCGTCCCGGCCGAGCCGTACGCCGAGCTGGCGGGCAAGACCGTGCACAGCGCCCGGGAGCGGATCGTGGAGCTGCTGCGCGAGTCCGGCGACATGGAGGGCGAGCCGCGGCGGGTGGAGCGCGCGGTGAAGTTCTACGAGAAGGGCGACCGGCCCCTGGAGATCGTCACCACCCGCCAGTGGTACATCCGCAACGGCGGGCGGGACCGCGAGCTCAGGGAGACCTTCCTGGCGCGCGGCGAGGAGCTGTCCTGGCACCCGCCCCACATGAAGGTCCGCTACGACAACTGGGTGGAGGGCCTGGCGGGTGACTGGCTGATCTCCCGGCAGCGGTTCTTCGGCGTGCCGATCCCGGTCTGGTACCCGCTGGACGACGCGGGCGAGCCCGACCACTCCTCGCCGATCCTGCCGGAGGAGTCCATGCTGCCCATGGACCCCTCCACCGACGTGCCGCCCGGCTACACCGAGGACCAGCGGGGCAAGGCGGGCGGCTTCATCGGCGACCCGGACGTCATGGACACCTGGGCCACCTCCTCGCTGACCCCGCAGATCTCCGGCGGCTGGGAGCGGGACAAGGAACTGTTCGACAAGGTCTTCCCGATGGACCTGCGCCCGCAGGCCCACGAGATCATCCGGACCTGGCTGTTCTCGACCGTGGTCCGGTCCTACCTGGAGGAGGGCACCCTGCCCTGGCGCCACGCCGCCATCTCCGGGTGGATCCTCGACCCGGACCGCAAGAAGATGTCGAAGTCCGTGGGCAACGTGGTCACCCCGCTCGGACTGCTGGAGCAGTACGGCTCGGACGCGGTCCGCTACTGGGCGGCCAACGGCCGTCCGGGCACCGACACCGCGTTCGACACCGGTCAGATCAAGGTCGGCCGCCGCCTGGCGATCAAGATCCTTAACGCCTCCCGGTTCGTCCTGGGGCTGGGCGAGGACGGCGGCGAGGTCACCGAGCCGATCGACCTGTCGATGCTGGCCCGGTTGTCGGAGGTGGTCCGCGAGGCCACCGAGGCGTTCGAGGACTACGACTACACCCGCGCCCTGGAGCGGACCGAGCGGTTCTTCTGGGAGTTCTGCGACGACTACCTGGAGCTGGTCAAGGTCAGGGCCTACGACGAGGGCCCGGCCGCGCGCTCGGCCCACGCGGCGCTGCGCGAGGCGCTGGACGTCATGCTCCGGCTGTTCGCCCCGTTCCTTCCGTTCGTCACCGAGGAGGTCTGGTCCTGGTGGCGTGAGGGTTCGGTGCACCGGACGGCCTGGCCCACGGCCCCCGACGTGAACGGCGAGCCGGAGCTGCTCCCGGTGGTGGCCGCGGTCCTCGGCCGTGTCCGCAAGGCCAAGTCCGACGCCAAGCTCTCGATGCGCGGCGAGGTCTCCCGGCTGACCGTCGCCGGCGCCCAGGCCGACCTCGTACGGCAGGCACAGGACGACCTGTGCGGCGCGGGCGTCGTCGAGGAGTTCGTGCTCCGGCCGGGTGAGGGCGACCTGCTGGTGGAGGTCACCCTCGCCTGATCGGAGCCACCGGGGACGCTTGACCTGTGGTCCCTCACGCTCGCCGCGCTCCGCGCGCAGGGGTTCGGGGTTGTTCCCTCCCGGGAAGGACCCCGGACCTTGACGTGAGGGAGCTCCACCCTTCACACGGATCGGGCGCCTGCCGTACGGTCGAGGGACCAAAGTGAGGGGAGGACAGGTCATGCCCCCAGGGTGCGGCAACTGCAGCTGCTACCTCGATGATCGGGTGATCTCTCGGCCGCCGGAGGAGCGCTGATCCGCGCCGCTCCGGCGCGGTGATCCGAACCACATGCGGAGAGGTCCGGTCCAGGTGACCGGGCCTTTCCTTTAATCTGCCAGGAGGATAACCGCGCGCGTTCCTGGCCGGGACATGACAGTCTGGAAAGCGTGATCTCCGATCGGGAACGTCTGACGCAGTTGGTGCCGCGCACGCTGCTCCGCCTGGCCGCGTGGAGCCTGTGCCTGATCATCGTCGGCTGGGCCGTCTTCTACTTCGCCCAGTTCATCGCGACGCTGTACATCGTGGCGCTGCCGGTCGCCATCGCGCTGCTGCTGACGGCGTTGCTGTTCCCGATCACCCGAAGGCTCCGGGCGATGGGCATACGGCCGATCTACGCCACGTGGATCACCATGCTCGTCGCGCTCACGGTGCTGGGCGGCACGGGCTGGATCGTCGGGGTGCGGGCCAACGACGAGTTCCCCCGGCTGGTCGACCAGGTGAAGGCGACCTCCAAGACCGTGGAGAACTGGCTTTACACCGGGCCGCTGCACCTGCAGCCCAACCAGATCGGCAAGTGGATCGACGAGATCGCCACGCAGGTCACCACGCAGCAGAGACAGGTCACCCAGACCGTTCTCACCGGAGCCACGGTGGCGCTGGAGGTGCTGGCCGCCATCGTTCTGCTGCTCTTCGTCACGTTCTTCCTGCTCAAGGACGGCGACCGGATCTGGTCGTGGTTCCTGGGAGCGTTCGGATCGGCCGCGCCCCGCGTCGACCGGGCCGGGCGGACCGCCTGGGTGACGCTCTCGCACTACGTGCAGGGCACGGTGGCGGTGGCCGCCGTGCACGGCGTGATCATGGGTATCGTGCTCGCCGGGATGGGGGTGCCGCTCTGGGCGCCGCTCGCCGTCCTGATCTTCCTGGCCAGCTTCATCCCCATCGTCGGCATCTTCTTCGCCGGTGCCCTGGCCACGCTGGTCACCCTCGGCGCCCAGGGCCCCATCTACGCCCTGATCTTCCTCGGCATCCTGGTGGTGGAGCAGCAGCTGGAGAATCACGTGCTCCAGCCGCTGATCGTCGGCAGGGCGCTGCACTTCCACCCGCTGGCGATCATCCTGGTGCTGGCCGTGGGCGGCATCCTGGCGGGCATCGCCGGGGCCGCGGTGGCGGTGCCGATCGCCGCGGTTCTCTACCGGGCACTGCCCGAGCTCGTCAACGATCGGCTCCCCCTGCCCCCACCGGAGCCGGTGCCGGAGCCCGGAACGGAGCCGGGGCCGAGGTCCGCGCCGGAACCGAAGCCGGGGCCGGGGAACGGATCCCAACCGGAGCCCGGGAGCGGACCTCAGCCGGAGCCGGGACCGGAGCCGGTGCCCGAGCTCGGGTCAGGACCCGAGCTCGGACCCGTTGAGCCCGATGAGCCGGTGAATGAGGAATCCCCGCAGCCCAGGGGGTAACGTTCTGCCCCGTGACCCGTTCCACCATGACAACCCCTCCGCCAGGGGCGGCCCGGATGCTCCCGGCTCCCGGCGCCCCCACCCCCGGCACCGCGCTCGGCTCGCACTACAGCCGCTGCTTCGGCTGCGGGGACCAGCACTCGACCGGCCTGCATCTGAAGGCCACCACCCCCGACGGGATGACGGTGGTCGCCGAGTTCACCGTGGGGGAGGCGCATCAGGGCGCACCGGGCCTCGCGCACGGCGGAGTGCTGGCCGCGGCGATGGACGAGGTCATCGGCATGTCCGTCTGGCTGTTCCAGCGTCCCTACGTCACCGGGCGGCTGGAGACCGACTACCTGGCGCCGGTCCCGGTCGGCACCACGCTGCATCTGCGCGCCTGGTGCAACGGAATGTCGGGCCGGAAGGCGTACCTTGAGGCTGAGGGACGGATCGGTTCGCCGGACGGCCCGGTCGCCGTGCGGGCCGCCGCGCTATTCATCGAGGTGGACATGGAGCACTTCGCCAAGCACGGCGACGCCCAGGCCATCATGGACGAGCACCACGAGTATGAGGTGAACCCGTGACCAACAACGTCGAGGTGCTGATCCACCGGCTGGACGCCGAGTTGCCGCTGCCGTCCTACGCCCACCCGGGCGACGCGGGAGCGGACCTCTACACGGCCGAGGACGTCGAGCTGCTCCCCGGAGAACGGGTCATGGTGGGCACCGGGGTGGCGATCGCCCTGCCTGACGGGTACGCCGCGTTCGTCCACCCGCGTTCCGGCCTGGCCGCCAAACACGGCCTGACGCTCGTGAACGCGCCCGGCACCGTGGACGCGGGCTACCGGGGGGAGATCAAGGTGACACTGCTCAACACCGACACGAAGGACGCGGTACGGCTGCGCAGGGGAGACCGCATCGCGCAGCTCGTGATCCAGCGGGTGGAGAAGGCCGCGTTCTACGAGGTGGACCGGTTGCCCGGATCGGCGCGAGGAGCCAACGGGTTCGGGTCGACCGGCCGCTGAGCGGCACGTGGGGGAGCGAACCCGGCCAGATGGGCGGCCGGTGGGGCAGGCGGGCGAGCCGGCCGGGAGATGAGCGAAGTGGTAGGCGAGTGGGCCCGACGCAATGGGCGACCAGCGAATCTTTAGGGAGCGTGAGAGAAGTGTTCAATCGTCGCCGTCGCGAGGAGTCCCCGGCTGTGGCCGAGGAGACCGAGCCGGTCCAGGCGCGTGAGTCCGGCCCGTGGGACGCGGGCGAGCCGCACTCGGAACGGGAGCGAGTCGACCTCGGGGGCATGCGCCTCCCGGTCGATCCCGGATTCGAGGTGCAGCTCAACCTGGCCGGTGACCACATCGTCGGAGCGGTCATCATATTCAAGGAGAGCGCCCTCCAGGTGCACGCGTTCGCGGCGCCCAAGCGCAACGGCATCTGGGAGGAGGTTCGCGGCGAGCTGGCCGAGGGGGTGAGGAGCGCCGATGGGACGGTCGAGGAGCAGGAGGGGCCGTTCGGCGTCGAGCTGGCCGCCCGGATCCCGGCCGAGGGAGGCGTCCAGCCGGTTCGCTACATCGGCGTCGACGGCCCGCGCTGGTTCCTCCGCGCGGTGATCAGCGGGCGTGCCGCCACGGACGCCGAGGTCGCCGCCACGCTGGAGGACGTCATCCGCGACATCGTGGTGGTGCGCGGGGACGAGCCGATGGCTCCCAAGGAGGCGATCGAGCTGAGGCTCCCTCCGGAGGCCAGACAGGCCATGGAGCAGCAGGCCGACTCCCGCCCCGTGCCCGACCTCAACCCGTTCGAGCGCGGTCCGGAGATAGCCGAGATTCGCTGACGTGGGGAATCGCGTACGCTGATTCAACACGTATGTGAAGGAGAAACCGTGGGTTCTCAGGAACCGCATAAACAGGGCGGATTTCGAGGTTTCTTCCGGCGGCTGACGACAAGTCAGGCCGAGCTGGAGGCCAGCGAACTCCAGCAGGATCTCGATCGGCACGGTGCCACCCCCATCGTCTCCTGTGGCGGTCGCCGCAGGTTCTGCGTCACCGGTACGCTCCGTACTGTGACGCTGCGGCCCCGTGGGGGCGCGCCCGCGCTTGAGGCCGAGCTTTACGACGGGTCGGATGTGATCGACCTGATCTGGCTGGGCCGCCGGAAGATCATCGGAATCGAGCCGGGCCGGATGATCCTGGCCGAAGGGCTGGTCAGCGTGCAAGATGGACGCAAGGTGATGTTCAATCCCCGATACGAACTGCGTCCGGCAAGCGGTGCCTGAGATCGATGACCACAAAGCGGTGAGCGAGAAGATGACCGGTGCTGATGAGACCGTCGCGCACGACACGGTGGAGGCCGCGATGCGCGGCCAGCTCGCCAAGGCCTTCGGCGGAGTGCGAGGCATCATCGAGGCGGCCGTGCCCACGATCACCTTTACCGGGATGTGGATCGGCACCTCGGACCTGAAGATGTCCCTGCTGGTCAGCATCTCGGCCGCGGTGGTGCTGCTGGCCGTGCGGCTGGTGCAGCGCTCGACGCCCCAGTTCGTGATCAACAGTCTGATCGGCATCGGCATCGGCGCGTTCTTCGCCTCCCGCACCGGCAACGCGAAGGACGTCTTCCTGCCCGGCATCCTCTACAACGCGGGCTATGCCGTGGTGATGCTGCTGTCCATCGTCGTACGGTGGCCGGTGGTGGGCTTCCTGATCGGATCCGTGACCGGCGATCCGACGTCCTGGCGCGGCGATCCGGCCGTCGTCAGGCTCTGTTCCAAGCTCACCTGGATGCTGATGCTCCCGTGCGTGATCCGGGTGGCCGTGCAACTGCCGGTGTATCTGATCGGCGGGGACGACGCCGTCGCCGAGCTGGGCATTCTCAAGATCGCGATGGGCTGGCCGCTCCAGGTCGCGAGCCTTGCCGCCATGGTGTGGCTGCTGGCCAGAGGCCGGACCCCGGTCCAGGCCGCCGTCTCCTGACGACATCGGTCCCGCAGGGCAAACCCTGCGGGACCGATGTCGTCCAGCGGATGGTTCGCGCCCGCGGGCGCGCGTGTCAGTGCGCGGCTCGATGCGGGGACAGGAGCTGTGCCAGCTCCTGCTCGACCTCCTGGCTGGCCACGAACATCAGCTCGTCCCCGGCCTCCAGCGGGTCGTCGTCGGTGGGCACCAGCACCCGGCCCTCGCGAAGGATCGCGACCAGGGCGGTGTCGGTCGGCCACGGCACCGAACCGGCGCGCTGGCCGACGACCGGCGCGTCGTCGGGCAGGGTGAGCTCGACCAGGTTGGCCTGGCCCTGACGGAAGGTCATCAGCCGGACCAGGTCGCCGACGCTCACCGCCTCCTCGACCAGCGCGCTCAGCAGGCGCGGGGTCGAGACGGCCACGTCCACGCCCCACGACTCGTTGAACAGCCACTCGTTCTTGGGGTGGTTGATCCGGGCGACCACGCGCGGCACGCCGTACTCGGTCTTGGCGAGCAGCGACACGACGAGGTTGACCTTGTCGTCGCCGCTGGCGGCGACGACCACGTGGCAGTTGGCCAGGCCCGCCTCGTCCAGCGAGGAGATCTCACAGGCGTCGGCGAGCAGCCACTCGGCGCGCGGCACCGTGTCGATCTTGATGGCCCGGGGGTCGATGTCGATGAGCAGGACCTCGTGGCCGTTCTCCAGGAGCTCGGCGGCGATGGAGCGGCCGACGGCACCCGCACCGGCGATGGTGACACGCATCAGTGACTCTCCTCCGGCGCCGCGGACAGCACCTTGTTGATGCGATCCATGTCGTTTTCGACCGCCATGACGTGCAGGATGTCACCCTCCTGCACCATGGAGTCGTTCTTGGGCAGCAACGTCTCGCCCATCCGGTTGATGAACGCCAGGCGGGTGCTCACGGCCTCTTCCAGATCCTTGGTCCGGGTGCCGATCCAGCCGGGGTGGTAGGCCACCTCGGCCAGCACGACGGCCCCGGTCGGGTCGCGCCACAGCGGCTCGGCGCCCTCGGGAAGGACGCGGCGCAGGATCTGGTCGGCGGTCCAGCGGACCGTGGCCACGGTGGGGATGCCCAGCCGCTGGTAGACCTCGGCTCGCCGGGAGTCGTAGATCCGGGCCACCACGTTGTCCACACCGAAGGTCTCACGGGCGACCCGGGCGGAGATGATGTTGGAGTTGTCGCCGCTGCTCACCGCCACGTAGGCGCCCGCGGACTCGATGCCGGCCTCTTCCAGGACGTCCCGGTCGAAGCCGATGCCGGTCACCCGGCGGCCCCGGAAGCCGGCCCGCAGACGGCGGAACGCCTGCGGATCCCGGTCGATGATCGCGACCGAGTGGCCGCTGTCCTCCAGGATGTGCGCCAGGGTCGAACCCACCCGGCCACATCCCATGATCACGATATGCATGCTCCCCCGCCGGTCGCGTTGAGGCGGATCTTGTTGCCGATGTACTTAGCCAGTATGGCTCGCTTTGGGAGTGCCGCGTCAGCGGGGCGTATAGATGGGGACTAGCATCGGCAGACGTGCCAAAGGTGACAGACCTCGTCAAGCGCCTTTTCATTGGGCGTGCACTGCGCAGTACGCAGTTGCATGAGCAACTGCTACCTAAGCGTATCGCGCTGCCTGTTTTCGCGAGCGACGCGCTCTCCTCGGTGGCCTACGCGCCACAGGAGATCCTTGTCATTCTCTCCATCGCGGGAATCTCGTTCTACCACTTCGCCCCGTGGGTGGCGGCCGCCGTCGTCCTGGTGATGCTCACGGTGGTGGCGTCCTACCGGCAGAACGTGCACGCCTACCCCAGCGGCGGCGGCGACTACGAGGTGGCCACGGTCAATCTGGGCCAGAACGCCGGTCTCACCGTCGCCAGCGCCCTCATGGTCGACTACGTCCTCACCGTCGCGGTGTCGGTGGCCAACGGCGTCGACTACGTGGGCGCCACGATCCCGTACGTCGCCGAGCACAAGCCGACGGTCGCGATCACCATCGTCGTCTTCCTGACGCTGGTCAACCTCCGCGGCATCCGCGAGTCCGGCGTGGCCTTCGCGATTCCCACCTACGCCTTCATGTTCGCGGTCATCGGCCTGGTCGCGTGGGGCGGATTCCGGCTGCTCGTCCTCGGCGACGAGCTGCGCGCGCCCACCGCCGACTACGAGATCATCCCCGAACAGGTCAACCTGGCCTCCTTCGCGGCGGCCTTCCTGGTCCTGCGGGCGTTCTCCTCCGGCTGTGCCGCGCTCACCGGCGTGGAGGCCATCAGCAACGGCGTGCCCGCCTTCCGTAAACCCAAGAGCAAGAACGCCGCGACCACGCTGCTGATGATGGGTCTGATCTCGGTGACGATGTTCGTCGGCATCATCGCGCTCGGCCTGGCCTCCGGCGTCAAACTGGCCGACCCGGCCGTCGCCGCCCACAACGTGCTCATCAACGGCCGACCCGCCGGTCCCGACTACTACCAGCCGCCGATCATCGCCCAGGTCGCCGAGGCGGTCTTCGGCAACGGGTCGCTGTTCTTCTTCGTCATCGCCGCCGTCACCGCGCTGATCCTGTTCCTCGCGGCCAACACCGCCTTCAACGGCTTCCCGGTGCTCGGCTCCATCCTGGCCCAGGACCGGTTCCTGCCCCGCCAGCTCCACACCCGGGGCGACCGGCTGGCCTTCTCCAACGGCATCATCATCCTGGCCGCCGGCGCGTGCCTGCTGCTGTGGGGGTTCCAGGCCGACGTCAGCCGCCTGCTCAACCTCTACATCGTGGGCGTCTTCGTGTCGTTCACGCTGAGCCAGATCGGCATGGTCCGGCACTGGACCCGGCATCTGAAGACCGAGAGCGACCCCAAGACCCGGATGCGGATGCAGCGTTCGCGGGTCATCAACTTCTTCGGCGCCGTCATGACCGGCGTGGTGCTGGTGGTCGTGCTGCTCACCAAGTTCACCCACGGCGCGTGGATCGTCTGCGTGGCCATGCCGGTGCTCTTCCTGATGATGAAGGCCATCCACCGTCACTACGAGAACGTGGCCCGCGAACTCGCCGTGGCGGAGGACGCCCATGTGGAGGAGGCGATGCTCCCCGCGCGCAACCACGCCATCGTCCTGGTCTCCAAAATCCACAAGCCGACCCTGCGCGCCCTCTCCTACGCCCGCGCCACCCGGCCCTCCACGCTGGAGGCGGTCACCGTGGGTGTGGAGGGCGAGGAGGCCCGGGCACTGCAGGAGGAGTGGGAGCGGCGGGGCATCCCGGTGCCCCTGAAGATGCTCGACTCGCCCTACCGCGAGATCACCCGGCCGATCCTGGAGTACGTCAAGTCGCTGCGCCGCCGCTCGCCCCGCGACGTGGTGACCGTCTACATCCCGGAATACGTCGTCGGCCACTGGTGGGAGCACCTGCTGCACAACCAGAGCGCGCTGCGGCTCAAGGGGCGCCTGCTCTTCCAGCCCGGTGTCATGGTCACCAGCGTGCCCTGGCAGCTTCACTCCTCCGACCGTCTCAAGGGCCGCCCCGAGCGCTACGTCCGCAGTGCCGTCCGCGGTGCCCAGCCCGAGGCGGCGGGGCGCGGCGTGGCCGGGCAGGGCTCGGTCCGGTATGAGGTGGCCCGAGACGATGACGCCAAGGCATAACCTTTCGTATGGACCTCTGATCACAGGGAGGCATGAGCGACGACGGACTTGGGGGCATGGCGATGGCGATTGAACTGACGGTGGGATCGGTCGCGCACGGCGGCTGGTGCGTCGCCCGCCATGACGGCCGGGTGGTCTTCGTACGGCACGCGCTCCCCGGCGAACGCGTCCTCGCGGAGATCACCGAGGAGACCACCCGCTTCCTGAGGGCCGACGCGGTCGAGATCCTGGAGGCCTCCCCCGACCGGGTGACCCCGCCGTGCCCGTTCGCCGGCCCCGGCCGCTGCGGCGGCTGCGACTGGCAGCACGCCTCGCTCGACGCCCAGCGCAGGCTGAAGGCCGACGTGGTCGCCGAGCAGCTCAAACGCCTGGCCGGCGTCGGCTGGACGGGCGTCGTCGAGGAGGTCCCCGGCGCCCCCGACGGCCTCGGCTGGCGCACCCGCGTCCAGTTCGCCGTCGACCGCGACGGCGTCCTCGGCCTGCGCCGCCACCGCTCCCACGACATCGAGCCGGTGGACGCCTGCCTGATCGCCCACCCCGAGGTGGAGAACGTCGGCGCCGAGGTCATGAACTGGCGCAACGCCTCCTCGGTCGAGGTCATCGCCTCCAGCACCGGGGACCAGGCCGTCGTGATCGCCCCCAGGCCCCGCCGTACGGTGGCCGTGCCCGATCTCGACGCGAGCGTGGCCGTCTTCGTGGACGAGGGCAAGGGCCGGACCCGGACGGTCCACGGCCGCCACCACCTCGTCGAGCGCGTGGGCGAGCGGGACTTCCAGGTCACCGGGAGTGGTTTCTGGCAGGTCCACCCCGGCACCGCCGCCACGCTGCTCGCCGCGGTCCTGGAGTTCGCCGACCCGCAACCGGGGGAGTGGGCCCTGGACCTCTACTGCGGTGTCGGCCTGTTCGCCGCCGGCCTGGCCGAGGCCGTCGGTCCCGAGGGTGCCGTGTTCGGCATCGAGTCCGAGGCCGTCGCCGTGCGCGACGCCGAGCGCAACCTCAGGGACCTCCCCCAGGCGCGCTTCGCCCGGGGCCGCGTCGAGGACGCCCTCGACCGCTACGACATCGAGCGCGCCGACCTGGTCGTCGTCGACCCGCCCCGGGCGGGCGTCGGCCGCGACGTCATCAACCGCATCGCGACCCTCGAGGCCGGCCGAGTCGTCTACGTCTCCTGTGACCCGGCCACCCTCGCCCGCGACATCGCCTGGTTCGGTGACCGCGGCTACAGCCTCGCGGGCATGCGGGCCTTCGACGCCTTCCCGATGACCCACCACGTGGAGTGCGTGGCCCTGCTGGTCAGGGACTGACCCGGTCTCGCGGGTGATTGCTGCGAGCCGGCCCGTTCTCTCCGCGCCTGGCCGGGGTTTTCTTCGGCCGTTTCACCCTGCGAGGGGTATCCCCTAGCGGGAGGGGGTCGTGAGGAGCCGGGTGATCTCGGCGGCGGGGGTGGCGCCCCGGGTGGAGAGCCAGGCCAGCCTGTTGCGGGTGGTGAAGGCGGTGAGCTTGCGGGCGTCGGTCTCGGTGAGGTCCCAGGGGTTGGCCAGGACGGGGGTGAGGGCGATCCTGTGCCAGGCGGGGAACTCGCCCAGGGACCGGGCGATCTGCGGGTGGGCGGAGCGGACGGCCGAGGCGATGGGGCGCAGATCGGTCTCGCCGGTGGAGTCGTGATCGATCGGGGTGAGGAGGTTGACGGCGGTGATCTCGACGCCGGCCTCCCGGGTGGACCGGAGCATCGCCTGGTCGAGCGGGGACAGGCCCGTCTCGGTCACCGGCAGGGTGAAGCTCACGGCGAGGGGGCGGCCCTGCGCGGTGGCCTCACGCTGAAGGGCCGTGATCGCGTTGGCCCGGCGCAGGATGATCTCGCGATCGGCCGGACCCCGAACCTCGAAGTCGATGTAGGTGGCACCGAAGGCGCCGACCGCCTGACGGTAGGCGGCGGTGAGGCGGTCGGGGTCGGTGCAGGCGGCGGCCAGCTCGCGGCCGGTGGGGCCGCCGAAGACGAGGCCGGCGTCGCCGCCGGCCGCGCGAAGGCGGCCCAGGCGGTTGGCGACCGGGTTGTCGCCCTGCTCCTGCCGGCCGCCCCACTTGGGTGTGCAGTCGTTGCGGCCGGCGGTCAGGTGGCCGAGGGTGAACCAGTGGGCGTTGTTCTGCCTGGCGGCCTTGGCCAGGTTGAACAACGGATCCTGGATGGTGTCCACGAACGTCACGAAGCCCGACGGGCGGGCCGGTTCGAGGGGGGACGCCTGGTCGGCGGCGGGCCGGGTGGTCAGCGGGGGAGTCGCGGTCCCGGGCCGGGCCGCCGGGCCAGGCTTGGCCCAGCCGCCGGTGCCGGTGGGCAGGAGCCAGACCGCGAAGCCGGTTCCGGTCACGAGCGCGACGGACGCGAGCGCGACGAGGAATCGGGGCGGGTTGCCCGGCTCGCGGGAGCGGCGAGCGGCGGGACGGTCTGTCGCCACAGACATGGGGTCCACCTTCTCGACGGCACAGAGTGCTCGCGCTGGGTATCCGTGTCGTTACCCGGCGCACCGAAAGCTTGAAGGTTAGCAAGGGTCCCCGACACGGCGCGGGCTTTCTGTGGATGCCGTCCGGAGTGCCCGGATAATGGTGCTCATGAAGTTGAGGATCTTCACTGAACCGCAGCAGGGCGCCACCTACGACGAGCTGCTGACGGTCGCGCAGACCGCGGAACGGCTGGGGTTCGACGCCTTCTTCCGTTCCGATCACTACATGCGCATCGGGCCGGGAGACCCCGGTCCCGGCTCCACCGACGCCTGGGTGACCCTCGCGGGTCTGGCCAGGGAGACCTCCACGATCAGGCTCGGCACCCTGGTCACCCCGTCCACCTTCCGGCTGCCGGGCCCGCTGGCGATCAGCGTGGCCCAGGTGGACCAGATGAGCGGCGGCCGGGTCGAGCTGGGCCTCGGCACCGGGTGGCTGGACGCCGAGCACACCGCCTACGGCATCCCCTTCCCGCCGATCGGTGAGCGGTTCGGCCGGTTCGAGGAGCAGCTGGAGATCCTCATCGGGCTATGGACCACCCCCGCGGGGAAGGCCTTCTCCTTCGAGGGCGCCCACTACCGGCTGGCGGACTCGCCCGCGCTGCCCAAGCCCGCGCAGAGCCCCCGGCCGCCGATCATCATCGGCGGGTTCGGCGCCAGGCGCACCCCGCGGCTGGCCGCGCGGTTCGCCGACGAGTACAACGTGCCGTTCCACACCCTCGCCGACACCGGGTCGGCCTTCGGCCGGGTCCGGGAGGCGTGCGAGGCGGAGGGCCGCGCGCGGATCACGCTCTCGGCAGCCCAGACGGTCGCCGTCGGCACGGACGACGCCGAGATCGCGCGCCGGGCCGAGGCCGCCGGGCAGGACCTCGCCGTGCTGCGCGAGAGCGGGCTGGCCGGAACCCCCGCCGAGGTGGTCGAGAAGATCGGGCGGTTCGCCGAGCTGGGAGCCGAGCGGATCTACCTTCAGGTGATGGACCTGTCGGATCTGGACCACCTGGAGCTCATCGCCGCCGAGGTGCTTCCCCACGTGTAAACCCGGGGACTCCCGCGCAGGCGAGCGCGGGAACCCGGCCGGGCGGCTCCGGGGACTCCGGGGCCGCGCCGGGCGAGGTATTAACCGATGGTCCAGTTGGTCGGGTATGCGGCAAACTGAGCCGGGTGTTGCTCACGATCTCCACGACCGTACGGCCCGCCACCGACCTGGGATTCCTGCTCCACAAGCACCCCGACCGGGTTCAGGAGTTCAGCCAGTCGTACGGCATGGCCCGCGTCTTCTACCCGGAAGCGGGCGAGGAGCGGTGCACGGCGGCGCTGATGCTCGACGTCGACCCGGTCCGCCTGGTGCGCTCGCGGGGCCGGTCCACGCCCGACTACGCGCTGGGCCAGTATGTGAACGACCGGCCCTACGCCGCCTCGTCGCTGCTGGCCGTGGCGCTGGCGGACGTGTTCCGCACGGCCCGCACCGGACGCTGCCACAGCCGTCCCGAACTGGCCGCCGGGCCGATCCCGCTGGAGATCACGCTGCCCGTGCTGCCCTGCCGGGGCGGTCCCGGCCTGGCGCACCGGTTGTTCGAACCGCTGGGCTGGGAGGTCGAGGCGCGGGCCGTACCGCTGGATGAGGGGTTTCCCGAGTGGGGCGACTCCCGTTACGTACGGCTGTCGCTGCGCGGCGAGGTCCGGCTGGCCGACGCGCTCAACCAGCTCTACGTGCTGCTTCCGGTGCTCGACGACTCCAAGCACTACTGGGTCGCCCCCGACGAGGTCGACAAGCTGATCCGGGCGGGCGGATCCTGGCTGGCCGCCCACCCCGAGAAGAACCTGATCACCCGCCGTTACCTCGGCCGCCGCCAGGCCCTGGCCCGCACCGCCTTCGCCCGCCTGGCCGAACTCGGCGACGACGTGGAGGAGGATCTCGAACCGCCCGTCGAGGAGGATCCCGCAGCGGGGGAGGGGCAGGGGGACACGCCGCCCGCGACCGAGGGGGACGCGCAGGGGGATACGCCGCCCGTGCCTGAAGGGGACGCGCAGGCGTCCAGGCGCCCCCTGAACGTCCTGCGCCGGGAGGCGGTGCTCGGCGCGCTGGAGGAGCTGGGGGCGCGCAAGGTCATCGACCTGGGGTGCGGCTCGGGGCAGCTGGTCGGGGCGCTGCTGGACAGGCCGGGGTTCACCAAGGTGACCGGGGTGGACGTGTCGTCGCAGGCGCTGACGTTCGCGGCCAGGCGGTTGAAGCTCGACCGGATGCCCGACCGGCAACGGGAGCGGCTGGAGCTGTTCCAGGGAGCGCTGACCTACACCGACGACCGGTTCGCGGGATACGACGCCGCCGTGCTCATGGAGGTCGTCGAGCACGTCGATCCGCCACGGCTGGGCGCGCTGGAGCGGGTGGTCTTCGGCACCGCCCGGCCCGGGCACGTGATCGTGACGACGCCCAACGCCGAGTACAACGTGCGCTACGACTTCCTGGAGGGCATGCGCCACCCCGACCACCGCTTCGAGTGGACCCGCGCCGAGTTCCGGGAGTGGGCGGAGAGGGTGGGCGGCGAGTACGGCTATCGCGTCGTGTTCCGGCCGGTCGGCGACGACGACCCCGAGGTGGGGCCGCCCACCCAGATGGCCCTGTTCAGTGTCGAGAACGCGGGAGGCGGAGATGACTGAGATCGCCGTGCCGGAGATGTCGCTGGTGGTGCTCGTCGGGATTTCGGGCAGCGGCAAGTCGACCTTCGCCCGCAAGCACTTCAAGCCGACCCAGGTGGTCTCCTCGGACTTCTGTCGCGGCCTGGTGGCCGACGACGAGAACGACCAGGCCGCCACCCCCGACGCCTTCGACGTGCTCCACTACATCGTCGGCACCCGGCTCAGGCGGGGCCTGCTCACGGTCGTGGACGCCACCAACGTCCAGTGGGAGGCGCGCAGGCAGCTGATCGAGCTCGCCAGGTCCCATGACGTGCTGGTCGACGCGATCGTCCTGGACGTGCCGGAGGAGGTGGCGATCGAGCGCAACGAGATCAGGCCCGACAGGGACTTCGGGCCCCAGGTGGTCCGGAGGCAGCGCAAGGACCTGCGGCGCTCCATGGGGAAGATCGCCCGGGACGGCTTCCGCCGCGTTCACGTGCTGCGCGGAACCGGCGAGATCGAGGCCGCCACGATCGTCACGGAGAAGGCGTGGACCGACCGGCGCGAGCTGACCGGACCGTTCGACATCATCGGTGACGTGCACGGATGCCGTGCCGAGCTGGAGACGCTGCTGCGCACCCTGGGATGGGAGATCCACCCCGGCGGGACGGGCGCGACCCATCCGGAGGGCAGGACGGCGGTGTTCGTCGGTGACCTGGTGGACCGGGGACCGGACTCCCCGGGCGTGCTCCGGCTGGTCATGGGCATGGTCGCGGCGGGGACCGCGCTGTGCGTGTCGGGCAACCACGAGCAGAAGCTGGCCCGCGCGCTCAACGGCCGCAAGGTCAGGGTCGCCCACGGGCTGCAGGAGTCGCTGGACCAGCTCGCCGCCGAGCCCGAGGAGTTCCGGAAGGCGGCCCTGGCGTTCATGGACGGGCTGATCAGCCACTACCAGCTCGACGGGGGCAGGCTCGTCGTCGCGCACGCCGGGCTGAAGGAGGCCTACCACGGCCGAGCGTCGGGCCGGGTGCGCTCCTTCGCGCTGTACGGCGACACCACCGGCGAGACCGACGAGTACGGCCTGCCGGTGCGCTACCCCTGGGCGCGGGAGTACCGGGGGCGGGCCATGGTCGTCTACGGTCACACCCCGGTCCCCGAGGTCGAGTGGATCAACAACACGATCTGCCTGGACACCGGTGCCGTGTTCGGCGGGAAGCTGACCGCGCTGCGCTACCCGACCCGGGAGATCGTCTCGGTGCCCGCCGAGAGGGTCTGGTACGAGTCGGTCAGGCCGTTCGCCGCCCCTGGCCACCGCGAGCCGGAAATGCTGTCCATCGAGGACGTCCGGGGCACCAGGCACATCGAGGTGCGCCATGGCGGAGGCCGTATCAAGGTCAGGGAGGAGAACTCGGCCGCCGCGCTGGAGATCATGAGCCGGTTCGCGGTCGATCCGCGCTGGCTGGTCTACCTGCCGCCGACGATGGCGCCGCCGGAGACCTCACGGCTCGACGGCTACCTGGAGCATCCGGACGAGGCGTTCGCGGAGTTCGCGGCGGCCGGGGTCACCCGGGTCGTGTGCGAGGAGAAGCACATGGGGTCGCGGGCGGTGGCCGTACTGGCCAGGAACCCGCGGGTGGCGGCGGCGCGGTTCGGGGTGACGGACGGAAGCGCCGGGGCGGTCTACACCCGGACCGGCAGGCCGTTCTTCGACGACACCGCCGAACTGGTGGATCGGCTCAGGACGGCGTGCGCTCCGCTCATGGACGAGCTCGGCACGGACTGGCTCGCACTCGACTGCGAGCTGCTGCCGTGGTCGGCCAAGGCGGAGGGGCTGATCCGCGACCAGTACGCGTCGGTGGGGGCCGCGGCACGCGCGGTTCTGCCGGAGGCGATCACCGTGCTGGAGACGGCGGCGGGGCGCGGGCTGGATGTGGGCGATCTGCTGAACCGCACCCGCCGCCGCTCCACCAACGCTGCCCGGTTCAGGGACGCCTACGCGCGCTACTGCTGGCCGGTTTCCGGCCTGGACGGGGTACGGCTGGCACCGTTCCAGATCCTCGCCTGTGAGGGCCGCGCGACCGCCGTGCGGGAGCCGCACTCCTGGCACCTGGAGATGCTTTCCCGGCTCGCCGATCCGCTGATCGCACCCACCCGGCACGTGTTCGTCGATCTGGCCTCTCGGGAGTCCAGAGACGCGGCGACCGCCTGGTGGTCGGCACTGACCGCCGACGGCGGGGAGGGCATGGTGGTCAAACCGCTGGAGTGGGTGAGCGAGGCGGGGACGAACGGGCCGGGAGGCGAGACGGGTTCACCCGATCCCTCGCAGTCCTCGGAGCTCTTGGAGGCCGCAGAGCCCGCAGGGACCCGAGCGGGTTCGGCGGTGCCCGCGGGCCGGGTGCAGCCGGGCGTCAAGGTGCGCGGGCGGGAGTACCTGCGGATCATCTACGGCCCCGACTACACCGAGAATCTGGACGTCCTGCGCCAGCGGTTCCTGGGCCGCAAGCGCTCGCTGGCCCTGCGCGAGCACGCCCTCGGCCTGGAGGCGCTGTCCAGGCTGGTCGAGGGCGAGCCGCTGTGGCGGGTGCACGAGCCGGTCTTCGCGATCCTGGCGCTGGAGTCGGAGCCGGTGGACCCGCGTTTGTGATCTATAGGTAAAGACAGGTGAAGAAGGAAGGCATTTTCCCGATTGTGACGATGGCCCTCTCTGCGTGTGTCCATAGGCTGAGATCCGGACTGCCGGTCAGAGGGGGACGTCGTGAAATTCGATCGCGAGGCTTTGCGGGATGTCGTCTCCATCAGCGACGACGTGGGGGTGCTGTCGTTCTATCTGACGGCGAACCCGCGTGAGGACGCGAGCGCCAGGCCCGCGTGGCGGATTCGCCTCGGCAACGAGCTGGACCGGTTGCGGGAGCGGGTCGCCGCCGATCCGGACCGGCAGCGGCGGATGGCCGTCCTCAAACGGCTGGACGGCCTGCAACTGGACACCCAGATCATGCGCAACCCGGACGAGTCCGGGATGGGGCGGGTGATGTTCGCCCCGGTCAGCAGCGACGAGGAGTGGGCCTTCGCCTTCCAGCTGCCGGTCCCCGACCAGGTCGTGCTGGAGCGGACGGCCTACGTCCGCCCGCTGGTCAACGCGGTCGAGGCCGCGCCGCCGGCCGGGATCGTGGTCGTCTCCAGGGACGGCCTGCGCATGATCGACTGCCGGTACGGCCGGGTCGAGGAGATCGACAGGGCGCACATCGACATCGATCCGGAGCGCTGGCGGGAGATGCGCGGTCCCGCGCCCTCGGAGCTCGCCCAGCAGGGCTCGGCGCACCGGGACAGGTTCGAGCGGCGGGTCGAGGACAACATCCTCAGGCTCCTGCGCGCGCAGGCGCCGCGTGTCACCGAGCAGGCCGAGGGCCGCGAATGGACCGCGGTCGTGGTGATCGGTGACATCCAGCTGGTCGAGCCCCTGGCGGGAGAACTGAACGGCGACGTCATCCAGGTCGACGCGGTGGTGGACCCGCTGACCTCGGCGAAGATCGCCGAGTATGTGGAGCCGCAGCTGCGGGCCGCCCGGAGCCGCCGTGGCACGGGGCTGGCGAACCGGGCCAAGGACGCCGCCCTCGCCCTCGGAGGAGGGCGCGGGTGCCTCGGGCTGCGCGACACGCTCAACGCGCTGAACGAGAGACGGGTGGCGCAGCTGCTGCTGGACGAATCCCGCGAGTGGGGCGGCAGCCGTACGGCCGACGGGTTGCTCCACCCGCC
This sequence comes from Streptosporangium sp. NPDC000396, assembly GCF_042898655.1. Taxonomy (NCBI): domain Bacteria; kingdom Bacillati; phylum Actinomycetota; class Actinomycetes; order Streptosporangiales; family Streptosporangiaceae; genus Streptosporangium; species Streptosporangium sp. NPDC000396. The sequence continues at coordinate 40,746 of NZ_JBIAZA010000007.1, read as the reverse complement.
CGGCGAGGTCCCGCCGACGGCGCAGGATCCCGTCGAGGAGCCCAGGATGGGTGAGCGCATGATCGAGCGAACCCTGGACATCGACGCCGAGGTGATCGTTCTGGACGCGAAGGCATCCGAGGTCATCGCCGACTTCGACGGAGTCGCCGCGATCCTGCGCTGGTAGGAGAGCCGTCGCCGTCCGGCGGCCTACCGCCCCTCACGGGGCCGGGGACTTCTCGGCCGCAGCCGGACGCGTTCGGTGAGCGGGTGGGCCACAACCGGTGACCCAGGCTGATCCACAGCGCGACCCCGTGAGACACTTTCTATCAGCTGGATTGGTTTTCGCAGTTCATGACGTGAAGCGACCCCCGGGACGAGACCGGACGCGATCTCTCGCGGCCGATCTATGAATGTCTGCGTTCTTCGGGGGAAAGGACCGTCATGGTCGGTACCGCCTCTTCGGGCACTTCCAGTGAAAATCTTGGACACGTTGTCTTCATCACCGCCGCGGCGGCGATCGGCGGTTTTCTCTTCGGTTATGACAGCGCTGTCATCAACGGCGCCGTCACCGGCATCCAGAAGCACTTCGCCGTCGGCCCGGTCCGGATCGGGATCGTGGTGGCGATCGCGCTGCTGGGTTCGGCGCTCGGCGCGTGGATCGCCGGCAACCTGGCCGACCACTGGGGGCGCACCAGGACCATGCAGGTGGCCGCGATCGTGTTCGCGGTCAGCTCCATCGGCCAGGCCCTGCCGTTCTCGATCGTGGACCTGGCCTTCTGGCGGCTGCTCGCCGGCGTCGGGATCGGCATGGCCTCGGTGATCGGCCCCGCCTACATCGCCGAGGTCGCGCCGCCCGCCTACCGGGGGCGCCTGGGGTCCTTCCAGCAGCTCGCGATCGTGCTCGGCATCGCGGTCTCCCAGCTGGTCAACTACGCGATCGCGCAGATGGCCGGGGGCAGGGTCAACAACGAGCTGCTCGGCTTGCAGGCCTGGCAGTGGATGCTCGGCGCCTGCCTGCTCCCGGCCGTGCTCTATCTGATCTTCGCGTCGATCATTCCCGAGTCGCCGAGATTCCTCATCGCGTCGGGAAAGATCGCCGAGGCTCGCAAGGTGCTCAGGGAGGTCGAGGGCGACGAGGCCGATCTGGACGCGCGGGTGGCGGAGATCGACGCCCTGCTGCACAGCGAGCGCCGGCCCCGGCTGCGCGACCTGCGCGGCCCCAGGTTCGGACTGCTGCCGATCGTCTGGACGGGCATCCTGCTCTCGGTCTTCCAGCAGTTCGTCGGCATCAACGTCATCTTCTACTACTCGTCGGCGATGTGGCAGTCGGTCGGCATCAACCAGAGCGAATCGCTGCTGATCAGCTTCTCCACCTCGATCATCAACATCGTCGGCACGTTCATCGCCATGGCGCTGGTCGACCGGATCGGCCGCAGGCCGCTGCTGATGATCGGCTCCGCGGGCATGGCGATCGCGCTCGCCACGGCCGCGTGGGCGTTCAGCTCGGGTGTCCCCAGCGGTGAGACCGTGAGGCTGCCGGAGACGCAGGCCGTCGTCGCCCTGGTCGCCGCGCACGTCTTCGTGCTGTTCTTCGCCCTGTCATGGGGTGTCGTCGTCTGGGTGCTGCTCGGCGAGATGTTCCCCAACCGGATCAGGGCCGCCGCGCTCTCGGTGGCCGCCGCCGCCCAGTGGCTGGCCAACTGGATGATCACCGTCTCGTTCCCGTCCCTGGCGTCGTGGAGCCTGGCCGGCGCCTATGTGGGCTACGCCTTCTTCGCCGCCCTGTCCCTCGCCTTCGTGCTGTTCGAGGTGAAAGAGACCAAGGGGCGCAAGCTGGAGGAGATGGGCTAGATTCGTGGCCGTGTCCGAGCGAGAGCCCGAGCCCGCGGTCCCGCGAAGCGCCGGTCCACCGGCGAAGCCCGTGCCGCCCACGAAGGCCGAGCTTGAGGCCGCCAGGGGCCGTACGGTCGACGACGTCCTCGGGCCGTCGCTGGACGTGCTGTTCTGCGGCATCAACCCGGGCCTGTACTCGGCGGCCACCGGGCACCATTTCGCCCGGCCGGGCAACCGCTTTTGGGCGGCGCTGCACCGGTCCGGTTTCACGCCCCGCCTGCTGGCCCCGGAAGAGCAGGGACTGCTTCCCTCCTTCGGGCTGGGCATCACCAACGTCGTGGCGCGGGCGACCGCGCAGGCGGCGGAGCTGACACCTCAGGAGTTCCGCGAGGGCGGAGCGCGGCTGGAGAGGCTGGTCGCCGAGATCCGGCCACGGGTGCTGGCGGTGGCGGGGGTGACCGCCTACCGGGTGGCGTTCGGACAGCCGAAGGCGGCGATCGGGCCGCTGGAGACCAGGATCGGCGACACGGCTGTGTGGGTGCTGCCCAACCCGAGCGGGCTGAACGCCCACTGGACGCTGGACCGGATCGCGGGGGAGATGCGGCGGCTCCGGGAGTCCGTGCGGTAACGCGGCCCTCGCGTCGTCCGCACGGCCTCGCGCTCGGACACAGGCACCCGGACACAGACGCCCGGACGCAGGCACCCGGAGCCCGTTTCCCGGCTCCGGGTGCCTCTCAGAGAGCGCCCGGATAGCCGAGCCGGCGGGCGTGGGCTTCGGCCCGCAGACGCCATCTCCGGTGGCTCCTGCGGTGGAGCACGCCCAGCACGGTCATCACCAGCCAGGCGAGGAAAAGGAACTTCAACGCCCCCAGGCCGGTGGTCGCGACCATGATTACCAGCGCCAGGCCCAGGAACAGTGCGACCGGCGGCCCGCCCCGGCGATGGCGCCGGTTCGCGGGGTGGAAGCCGGGCAGATCCGGGCCGTGCCGGCGGCCCCCGTGCCGCCGTACGGCGCGCGGCCCGGCCCAGGGGGGTCCCCCGTGCCACCGCATGGCCTCCGGTGCGGCCCAGGCGGGCCCTGCGTGCCGATGCCGCCGTCCGCCGTGGCCTTCGGGGCGGGAGCCGTACAGGTCGGGGAGGTCGGCGTGGGTCAGGGCCAGGTCGTGGCCGGTGCGCGCGGACAGGGCCAGGCCGATGCGCTCGTCGAGTTCCTCGTGGGTCAGGCGGCCCTGCGCGTAGTGCTCGCGCAGGGCCGTCACCGCCGCGTCGCGCTCGGCGTCTCCGATGCGGAGATCGTCTCGGGGCGTCATCGCAACTCCTTGCGTGGGGAGACCCTGGTCTGGGGAGGAAGCCACCCTCTGATCACTCCTCGCCGGGGTCGCCGTCGGCCAGGATCTGGTAGAGCCGGCGACGCGTCTCGATCATGATCTGCTTGGCCTGACGGATCTGCGCCTCGCTGCCGGTCTGCAGGACCTGGAGCATGGCGAACCCCGTCTGGCGCGCCACGTCCATCAGCTCCCAGGTGCTGTCGCCGACGTCGGGGGTCATCTCCTCCCAGGGGCTGCGTATCTCGTCTGCGTGCTCGGCCACGTAGGCCTGACCGGCCTCGGTGAGGCGGAAGGACTTGCGGCCGTCGTTCTCCTCCGACAGGACCAGGCCCTCGTCGGTGAGCTGCTGCAGCGCCGGGTAGACCGCGCCGGGACTGGGCTTCCAGCCGCCCTGGCTGCGCTGGGCGATCTCCTGGATGATCTGGTAGCCGTTGCGCGGCTCCTCCGAGAGGAGCGTGAGGATCGCGGCCCGGACGTCACCGCGCTTCGCCTTGCGCCCCCGGCCGAACGGGCCCCCGAACGGGCCGCCGCCGAACGGGCCGCCGCGCCTCGGGCCGCCCCTGCCGAAGTCCCAGGGGAAGCCTCCCGGGAAGTGGCCACCGCGGTGGCCGCGATGCCGGTGCTCGTGGGGGCCGTGCTCGTGCGGGCCGGGCCCCCCGTGGTGGTTTTCGCCCTCGTGCCAACCGGCGGCCATGTTTCGCCAGGCCTCCCTGGCGGCGCGCCTCATCTCTCGCCTGATCTCCCGCGGGTTGCCGCCGGCCCAGGGGCCGCCCATCGCGTGCGTGGAAGTCATGTCGTTCCTTCCTTTCCTTCCTTCCTTCGATCGCTCTCGATGCTTCAAAGATATATCGAGAACATTCTGACGACAAGTCTATGTGGATATGGGGGGTTTGCCGCGTGGACTTCATGCGGCCGGTTTCTGGCGCGCTCATGTCTTCCGTCCGGCTGCCCAAAAAGCTAGTGTGACCATCTAAAGGCTTTAGGTGGTGTTTCGAAGTCGTGGCGAACGGATGGATGGTGTGAGAGTGCGGCGGAACGAGGCGGTCCTGGTCGGATTCACCGTGGCGACCAACCTGGCCGACGGGGTGATCAAGATCGTGCTTCCCCTGCTCGCGGTCCGGCTGACCGACTCGCCCGGCCTGGTCGCCGGGGTGGGCCTCACCCTGACGCTGCCGTGGTTGCTGGCCTCGCTCCATGTGGGAATGTTCGTCGACCGGGGCGATCGCAGGCGGCTGGCGGCCATGGCCAACCTGGTCAGGCTCGCGGTCGCGCTGGGCCTGCTGGCGGCCTTCGCCGCCGGTGCGCTGTCCCTCCCCCTGCTCTATCTCGCGGGTGCCGCCATAGGCCTGGCCGAGGTGGTGGCGGACTCCGCCGTCGGGGCCCTGGTGCCGGCGGCCGTGCCGCGGGAGCGGCTCGGCCGGGTCAACGCCTGGGTCGCCGGCGCCGAGACCGTCGCCAACGAGTTCGCCGGTCCGGCGATCGGGGGCCTTCTGGTCGCCGCCGGCGCCGTTCTCGCCCTGGGGTCGTCGGCGGGCGCCTTCGCCCTCGGGGCGGTCCTGCTCGCGCTGCTCGCCGGCCGGTTCCGCGCCGCCCTTCCCGAACAGGACGCCGGGCAGGGGCGTGAGCCGGGACGGGTGCGGGCGGAGATGGTCGAGGGACTGGCCTTCCTCTGGCGCCGGCGCCTGCTCCGCACGATGTCGCTGACCATCGCCGCGCTGGTGGCCTGCTGGAGCGCGTGGCTGGCGCTGCTGCCCTCCTACGCCGTCCAGGTGCTCGATCTCGACCCGGCCGGATACGGCCTGCTGCTCGGCTCGATCGGCGTGGGCGGGCTGCTCGGCGCCATACTCGTCACCGCGGTCAACCGCCTGCTGGGCGTGCGCTGGGCGCTGTTCGCCGACCTCGTCACCACGGTCGTCATGATGATCGTCCCTGCCGTGTTCCCGCAGGCCTGGGCGGTCGGGGCGGCCGCGCTTCTCGGCGGCATGGGAGGCACGCTCTGGACGGTCAACAGCCGCACCCTGGCCCAGCTGGTCGTCCCGGACCGGCTTCTCGGCCGGTACGGCTCAGCCGCCCGCCTGCTGAGCTGGGGGACCCTCCCGATCGGCGCGGGCCTGGCTGGGCTGCTGGCCGAGACGGTGGGCCTGACGGGGGCATTCGCGATCTTCGCAGTGGCGGCGGCCCTGCCGATCGTGCCGTTCCTGAAGGTCGTCACCGAAAGTGAGATCTCGATCGCGCAACGAGAAAGTGAGAAAGATCACCTAATTCTCGCCTGATTTCGGAACAAGCACCGAGACCTACGCGTTACAAATGACATAGACGGGATTCGTTCCGTGCCGGAAGGGCTGGGGGGTGCTTTCGGTGCGGAACGGTCCCGTCTGTCGTTTCCGGGATCTGACGGTGATCCGCCGGAGAATCTCCGGCGGATCACTCGTCTTCCTGTCCTCCGGTTTCCTGGGAGCCACCGATCGTCCCCGCGGCGGGATCGCCTGTCTCCGCGGAGTCCTCGCCATCCTCTCGGCGCTGTCTAGCGAGGAACCCCGGGCGTTCACGCCCGGGAAGAATCGCCTCCCTCTCTCCGACCGGACGCTAGTCCGGGCGCTTTTGATTCTCGATGGACTCCTTGACGACCGACAGGAGAGCCCCGCCGCGGGAAGCGGCGAAGCAGGACGGGGAGCAAGGTGTCCGCCCACAGGTGTCTGCGGACATGGTCGCCGTGCTCCTTGCGCAGCAGCCGGGCCGAGACGCCCTTGAGCGAGTTGACCAGGGCCGGCAGGGCGACCTTGGGCAGGCGGCGCACCAGGTAACCCAAAACCCGAAAAAGATGAACAGCCTCATATATCGGATTGGTTTCACCGCCCCGACGCGCCGGTGATGCAAAATGGGGCGGTCCTCTACTTGGGGCGGGCTTTGCCGTACAGTCGCTTAGCGTGATCTTGATTGAGGTGTTCGGTCGATGATGGGGCACACGCATGCGCTGACGGGGGCGATCGCCTGGCTGGGAGTGGCGCCGTCACTGGCCGCCCTGCCGCTGCTCACCGAGTCCTCCCGCTTCGTGGAGACCGGTGTCATGGCGAGCGCGCTCACCCCGTCCGAGTTCGTCGCCGGGGCGCTGATCTGCGCCGGGGCCGCGATGCTGCCGGACCTCGACCATCCCAGCGCGACGATCGCCCAGACCTTCGGCCCGGTCACGTGGATGCTGAGCAAGGCCGTCGCGTGGCTGAGTGGCGGGCATCGCAACGCCACCCACTCGCTGTTGTTCGCGGTCGCCGCCGGGTTCGGCGCCCATTATCTGGCCAACACCTATCCGATCGGCCGGGACATCCTGGTCGTCCTGCTCATCGGCCTGGCGCTGAGGGCGATCGGGATCGGCATCCCGGGCAAGAAGCTCGCCTCCGCCATGGTCAACGTCGGCCTGACGGTCGGGCTGTTCGCGGTGTTCCGCAGCGACAACGTGGGTTATGCCTGGCTGGGGCTGGCGGTCGCGGTCGGCTGCATGGCGCACGTCGTGGGCGACTGCTGCACGGAGAAGGGCTGTCCGGTGCTGTGGCCGATGAGGCAGCGATGGCTGCTGCCATGGAAGATCGGGATCAAGACGGGCCGCGCCTTCGAGCAGAAGTTTCTCGCCCCGGTACTTTCGGTCGTCGTTATCGGGCTGCTGTACTTCCGCCTCGTGCCGCTCTGACCATACTGGTAGGTAACTTGATGTCGAGATATCTATGGGGATATCTTGATATCGAGACATCCGCTGCAACCCGTGGGTGAACCCCCGGTTAGGCATACCTAACTGGCCTGGGCACTCCGATGGTGCGGCAGGATTCAGTTGCGCCCTCAAACGGGTGCGTCGGACAACATGGTGATGAGGGAGGCGAACCGTGTCCGCGAACAGCTTCGGCAGCCGTGACACGCTCCGCGTCGGGGACGCGGGATACGAGATCTACCGGCTGGACGCCGTCGAGGGGTCGGGGCGCCTCCCGTACAGCCTGAAGATCCTTCTGGAGAACCTGCTCCGCACCGAGGACGGCGCGAACATCACCGCCGACCACATCCGCGCGCTCGGTCAGTGGGACCCCAGCGCCGCGCCGAGTGTGGAGATCCAGTTCACCCCGGCCCGCGTGATCATGCAGGACTTCACCGGCGTCCCCTGCGTGGTGGACCTGGCCACCATGCGTGAGGCCGTCCGCGACCTCGGCGGCGACCCCGCCAGGATCAACCCGCTCGCACCGGCCGAGATGGTCATCGACCACTCCGTCATCGTCGACTTCTTCGGCGGGCCGGACGCCTTCCAGCGCAACGTCGAGCGGGAGTACGAACGCAACCGCGAGCGCTACCAGTTCCTGCGCTGGGGCCAGACCGCGTTCGACGAGTTCAAGGTCGTCCCGCCGGGCACCGGCATCGTGCACCAGGTGAACATCGAGCACCTGGCCCGTGTCGTGATGATCCGCGACGGCAAGGCCTACCCCGACACCTGCGTCGGCACCGACTCGCACACCACGATGGAGAACGGCATCGGCGTTCTCGGCTGGGGCGTCGGCGGCATCGAGGCCGAGGCCGCGATGCTCGGCCAGCCGATCTCCATGCTGATCCCGCGCGTGGTCGGCTTCAAGCTGACCGGCAAGCTCCCCGCCGGGGCCACCGCCACCGACCTGGTGCTCACGATCACCGAGATGCTGCGCAAGCACGGCGTCGTCGGCAAGTTCGTCGAGTTCTACGGCGAGGGCGTGTCCAGCGTTCCGCTGGCCAACCGGGCGACGATCGGCAACATGAGCCCCGAGTTCGGCTCGACCTGCGCGATCTTCCCGATCGACGGCGAGACGATCAGCTACCTCCGCCTCACCGGCCGCTCCGAGGAGCAGGTCGCCCTGGTGGAGGCGTACGCCAAGGCCCAGGGCCTGTGGCTCGACCCGGCGGCCGAGGAGCCGGTCTTCTCCGAATACATCGAGCTGGACCTGGGCACGGTCGTCCCGTCCATCGCCGGTCCCAAGCGTCCCCAGGACCGCATCGCGCTGTCGGCGGCCAAGGAGACCTGGCGTCGCGACGTGCGCAACTACGTCGCCGACTTCGACGGTGACGGCGTGGACGAGGAGGGTGAGGAGTCCTTCCCGGCCTCCGACGCCCCCGCGCACAACGCCCGGGCCAACGGCGGCCGCCCGCACAAGGCGGTCCCGGTCACCCTGTCCGACGGCACCAGCTTCGAGATCGACCACGGTGTGGTGACGATCGCGGCCATCACCAGTTGCACGAACACCTCCAACCCCTACGTCATGATGGGCGCCGCGCTGCTCGCCAAGAACGCGGTGGAGAAGGGCCTGACCCGCAAGCCGTGGGTCAAGACCTCCCTCGCCCCGGGCTCGCAGGTCGTCACCGGCTACTTCGAGCGCTCCGGCCTGCAGCCGTACCTCGACAAGATCGGCTTCAACCTGGTCGGCTACGGCTGCACCACCTGCATCGGCAACTCCGGCCCGCTGCAGGAGGAGATCTCCGCCGCCATCCAGGCCAACGACCTCGCGGTCACCGCGGTGCTGTCCGGCAACCGTAACTTCGAAGGCCGGATCAACCCCGACGTCAAGATGAACTACCTGGCCTCGCCGCCGCTGGTCGTCGCCTACGCCCTCGCGGGCACCATGGACATCGACCTGAACACCGAGCCGCTGGGCACCGGCGCGGACGGCAAGCCGGTCTTCCTCGCCGACATCTGGCCCTCGCCTGAGGAGGTCTCGGCGGTCGTCGCCTCCTCCATCGACCAGGACATGTTCCTGAGCGACTACGCCGACGTGTTCAAGGGCGACGAGACCTGGCAGTCGCTGCCGGTCCCGACCGGCAACACCTTCGAGTGGGACCCGGCCTCGACCTACGTCCGCAAGGCACCGTACTTCGACGGCATGCCCGCCTCTCCGGAGCCGGTGACGGACATCTCCGGCGCCCGGGTTCTCGCCAAGCTGGGCGACTCGGTCACCACCGACCACATCTCGCCGGCCGGTTCCATCAAGCCCGGCACCCCGGCCGCGGAATACCTCCGTGAGAACGGCGTCGCGGTCAAGGACTTCAACTCCTACGGCTCCCGCCGAGGCAACCACGAGGTGATGATCCGCGGCACCTTCGCCAACATCCGGCTGAAGAACCTGCTGCTCGACGGCGTGGAGGGCGGCTACACCCGTGACTTCACCCTTGAGGGCGGCCCGCAGGCCTTCATCTACGACGCCTCGGTCAACTACCAGGCCGCGGGCATCCCGCTCGTCGTCCTGGCGGGCAAGGAGTACGGCTCCGGCTCCTCGCGCGACTGGGCGGCCAAGGGCACCGCGCTGCTCGGCGTCCGCGCCGTGATCGCCGAGTCCTACGAGCGCATCCACCGCTCCAACCTGATCGGCATGGGCGTGCTGCCGCTGCAGTTCCCCGAGGGGGAGACGGCGCAGTCGCTGGGCCTGACCGGCGAGGAGACCTTCGACATCATCGGGGTCGAGGAGCTCAACAAGGGCGGTATCCCGCAGACCGTGACGGTCCGGGCGGGGGAGAAGGAATTCCAGGCGGTCGTGCGCATCGACACCCCCGGAGAGGCGGACTACTACCGCCACGGCGGCATCATGCAGTACGTTCTGCGCTCCCTGCTCGCCAAGAGCTGAGCCAGGGGGGCGGGCGCCGCACGTAAGCCCCGCCCACAACAGGGGGAACACCCCAGACGAGGCCGCCCGGCGGGACATCATCCCGCCGGGCGGTTTTATGTTTCATGGCGGTACGGCCGACCGCGGCATCCGCCCCATCGCTGATCGCGCAGCGCGCCGTCGGTTAAGCACGCGTTTCTGGATTGTTACCGCCCACAACAAACTTTACCTATTGAAGGGCTGGTGCTCAGGCCAACTGGGGAATACGTTGCGGCAAACAACATTCAACGGAACGGCGATCCGGTCCCGACCGGCCGTACCCGCGAATTCGGCATGCCGCAGTCCAGACCCCCCACTTCGAAGAAAGGACCCATGCACGATGCGCAAGGGGATCCTCAGCCTGACCACCGCCGCCGCGGCCATGACCCTCGGCCTCGCCGCCTGCGGGGGCGGAGACGGTGGCACCACCACTGCTACTCAGGACACCGCCGCCCCGGCCGAAGGCAAGGCCGCCACCGGCAAGGTCGGCGTCATCCTGCCGGACAGCAAGTCCTCCGCCCGCTGGGAGACCGCGGACCGCAAATACCTGGAGGAGGCCTTCAAGGCCGCGGGCGTCGCCTACGACATCCAGAACGCCCAGGGTGACAAGAACCAGTTCCAGACCATCGCCGACCAGATGATCACCAACGGCGCGACCGTGCTGATGATCGTCAACCTGGACAGCGGCACCGGCAAGGCCGTACTCGACAAGGCCAAGTCCCAGGGCGTCGCCACCATCGACTACGACCGGCTCACTCTCAACGGCGGCGCCTCCTACTACGTCAGCTTCGACAACACCAAGGTCGGCGTCCTGCAGGGCGAGGGCCTGGTGAAGTGCCTGACCGAGAAGAAGGCAGCCAAGCCGATCGTGGCCGAGCTCAACGGCTCGGCCACCGACAACAACGCCACGCTGTTCAAGAACGGCTACGACAGCGTGCTCAAGCCCAAGTACGACTCCAAGGAGTACGTCAAGGGCCCGGACCAGTCGGTTCCGGACTGGGACAACGCCCAGGCGGGCACCATCTTCGAGCAGATGCTCACCGAGCAGCCGAAGATCGCCGGCGTGCTGGCCGCCAACGACGGCCTGGGCAACGCGGCCATCACCGTGCTGCGGAAGAACAGCCTCAACGGCAAGGTCCCGGTCACCGGCCAGGACGCCACCGTGCAGGGCCTGCAGAACATCCTCGCCGGCGACCAGTGCATGACGGTCTACAAGGCGATCAAGAAGGAGGCCGACGCGGCGGCCAAGCTCGCCATCGCGCTGGCCAAGGGCGAGAAGCCCGCGGCGACCGCCTCGGTCAAGGACACCGAGAGCGGTAAGGACGTGCCCGCGATCCTGCTCGACCCGCAGCCCATCTTCATCGACAACGTCAAGGACGTCGTGGCCGACGGCTTCGTGACCAAGGACGAGCTGTGCACCGGCGAGTTCGCCGCCAAGTGCACCGAGGCCGGAATCCAGTAACGCGCCGGGGGCACGGCCGGCCCCTCCGGCCGGCCGTGCCACCGCGCTCGGGCGAAGGGAGCGCAATGAACACAGGAAGCCAGCCCCAGATGACACCCGCACTGGAACTCCGCGGAATCGACAAGAGCTTCGGTCCCGTACAGGTTCTGCACAACGTCGACTTCACCGCCTACGCCGGGGAGGTGACCGCGCTGGTCGGAGACAACGGCGCGGGCAAGTCCACCCTGGTCAAGTGCGTCGGCGGCATCCACCCGATCGACTCGGGCGACTATCTCTTCGACGGCAAACCCGTGCACGTCCACAGCCCGCGTGACGCCGCCGCGCTGGGCATCGAGATCGTCTACCAGGACCTCGCCCTCTGCGACAACCTCGACATCGTCCAGAACATGTTCCTCGGCCGCGAGCACAAGAACGGCGTGATCCTCGACGAGGACACGATGGAGGAGATGGCGGCCAAGACCCTGGAGAACCTGTCGGTCAGGACCGTCAAGTCCATCCGCCAGCACGTCTCCAGCCTCTCCGGCGGCCAGCGGCAGACCGTGGCCATCGCCAAGGCCGTGCTCTGGAACAGCAAGGTCGTCATCCTCGACGAGCCGACCGCCGCGCTCGGCGTCGCCCAGACGGCGCAGGTGCTGGAACTGGTCCGACGTCTCGCCGACAAGGGCCTGGCGGTCGTGCTGATCTCGCACAACATGAACGACGTTTTCGCCGTGTCCGACCGGATCGCCGCGCTCTACCTCGGCCGGATGGCGGCCGAGGTGAAGGCCTCCGACGTCACCCACGCGCAGGTCGTCGAACTGATCACCTCTGGCCGGAGCGGGGACCTCGGCCTCACCAACGGAGTCGGAGCCACGGTATGAGCGCCACGATTTCCCCGGAACGCGCGTCCGAGGCACCCTCGATCAGCGCGAACGTCCGCAGCTACGCCGAGCGCGTGCGCGGCGGCGACATGGGCGCGCTGCCCGCCGTGTTCGGCCTGATCGTGCTCTGCACGGTCTTCGCCGTCCTGCGGCCCTCCTTCCTCACCGCGGGCAACTTCGCCAACCTGTTCACCCAGGGCGCCGCGGTCACCGTGATCGCCATGGGCCTGGTGTTCGTGCTCCTGCTCGGCGAGATCGACCTGTCGGCGGGCTACACCAGCGGCGTCTGCGCGGCCGTGCTCGCGATCCTGCTCACCTACCAAGGCCTGCCCTGGTACGTGGCGACGGGCGCCGCGCTCCTCACCGGGCTGGTGATCGGCACGGTCCTCGGACTGCTCGTCGCCAAGGTCGGCATCCCGTCCTTCGTGGTGACGCTGGCGGCCTTCCTCGCCTTCCAGGGCCTGGTGCTGCTGCTGGTCAAGGGCGGCACCAACATCTCCATCCGCGACGAGACGATCCTGGCGATCGCCAACAAGAACCTGCCGCCCGCCCTGGGCTGGGCACTGCTGGCCATCGGAGTCGCCGTCTACGCCGGCCTGCAACTGCTGCGGGCACGCAAGCGGGCCGCGCGCGGCCTGGCCGCCGACCCGATCTCGCTGATCGCCGTCCGGGTGGGCGCCCTCGCGCTGCTCGGCGGGCTCGCCGTCTACTTCCTCAACCTGGAGCGCAGCCGCAACGTGGCCGTCGTCTCGCTCAAGGGCGTGCCGATCGTCGTGCCGATCATCGTCGTGCTCCTGCTCGTCTGGACGTTCGTGCTGCGCCGTACGGCCTTCGGACGCCACCTGTACGCGGTCGGCGGCAACGCCGAGGCGGCGCGCCGGGCGGGCATCAACGTGGACCGGATGAAGGTCAGCGCGTTCATGATCTGCTCCACCATGGCGGCCGTCGGCGGCATCATCGCGGCCTCCCGGGCCAGCTCGGTCGACCCCAACACCGGCGGAAGCAACGTGCTCCTCTACGCCGTGGGCGCGGCCGTGATCGGCGGGACCAGCCTGTTCGGCGGCAAGGGCCGGGTACTGGACGCGGTCCTCGGCGGCGCGGTGGTCGCGGTCATCGAGAACGGCATGGGCCTGATGGGCTACAGCTCCGGGGTGAAGTTCATGGTGACCGGATCGGTCCTGCTGCTGGCGGCGGGCGTGGACGCCCTGTCCCGCAGGCGGGCGGCGGCCACCGGTATGAGATGACATCCTCCCCCGCCCGAACGGCGGGGGACTTTACCCCCGTTCCTCCGCGGAAAGGAGGTCAGATTGAGGTTCGCGGTTCACCGGCCCCGGCGCCCCGGAGCCTCCCCGCGCGGCCGTCGCATGCCCCGCCCCTCCCGTCCGCGGTCAAAGGCAGGGTCAGCGCACCGCAGGGGTTAGGTAATCTGCGACCCTGACTCTCCGTCTGTGATCCCGACCCTCGAAGGAACCCCAAGCGATGCGGGCTGGCCCCTCTCAAGAGGAGATCAGGCGCCACAACCTCGGCGCCTTGCTCCGCCATGTGCACCTGGGCGGTCCGACCTCGCGGGCCGAGCTCACCAGCCGGATGGGGCTCAACCGCAGCACCATCATGGCCCTGACCGCCGACCTGACCGCGGCCGGCCTGGTGCGGGAGGAGCTTCCCAAGGAGACCGGCAGGGCCGGGCGCCCGTCCCTCGTCGTGCGCCCGGAATCGGCGCGGGTCTACGTCTTCGCCTTCGACGTGGGCGTCGACCGGATGATCGCCGCCCGCGTCGGCCTGGGCGGCGTGGTCCTGGACCGGCGGGAGACCGTACGGCGCCGCGGCCCCTTCTCACTGGACGAGATCGTCGGGCCGCTCGCCGGTTTCGCCCGGCAGATGCACCGCAAGACACGGCCGGACACGGTGTGCGTCGGAGTGGGCGCGGCCTTCTCCGGGGGAGTGGGCCGAGGCGACGGCGTCATCAGGTTCGGGCCGAACATGGGCTCGGTGGACGTGCCGTTCGCCGAGGAGATGACCAAGCGGCTGGGCCTCGGCCTGCCGGTGGCGGTGGGAAACGACGCCAACCTCGCTGCCCTCGCCGAACACAGCCGCGGGGTCGGCGTCGGCTGCCGCGACCTCGTCTACCTCCACGGAGACGTGGGCATCGGCGGCGGCGTGATCGTCAACGGCCAGCTGCTCGGCGGGCACCAGGGCTTCGGCGGCGAGGTCGGCCACATGGTCGTCAACCCCAAGGGCCGCCCCTGCGGATGCGGCTCGCTCGGCTGCCTGGAGGCCGAGGTGGGGGAGCGGGCCGTGCTGGACGCCGCCGGACGGATCGGCTCCCAGACGGGCCGGGAGGCCGTCCGCGCCGTGGTCGACGCCGCCGACCGGGGCGACATCGTCGCCCAGGCGGCGCTGAGCCGCGTCGGCGACTGGCTCGGCCTGGGCGTCGCCAACCTCGTCAACGTCTTCAACCCCGAGATGGTCGTCTTCGGCGGCATGCTCAGGGAGGTCTACCTCGGCTCCGCCGCCCAGGTCCGCAGCCGCCTCGCCGTCGACGCCCTTCCCCCGTCACGCGCCGACCTGCGCCTGCGCACCTCGGCCCTCGGCGACGACGCCACCCTGGTGGGCGCCGCCGAACTGGCCTTCGCCCAGGTCCTCGCCGACCCCCTGGAAGTCCTCACCCGCGCGGGCTCCTGAGCCTCTCCCAGGTGCCCGGCCGGGACTCATGACGGCAGGGCCCCGCGGGGATGTTCTCGCAGGTGGGACACAATTGCGGAATGACGGAACCGCAGGCGCCCGGCCCATCCTTTTCCGGTTCCGGGTCCTTTTCCGGGCGGACCGCGTGGACGCGCAGTCTCCAGACGCCGCTGCGCGAGTTCCTCCGCACCGAGACCGGCAGCGCGGCGGTGCTGCTGGCCGCCGCGCTCACCGCGCTGGCATGGGTGAACATCGATCCGTCGTCCTACGAGGCCGTCTGGCGGACACGGCTGTCGATCAGCGTCGGCGGTTCCGGTGTGTCGCAGGAGCTGCGCGAGTGGGTGAACAACGGGCTGATGACGTTCTTCTTCTTCGTCATCGGGCTTGAGGCCCGCCGCGAGTTCGACATGGGCGAGCTGCGCGAGCGGCGGCGGGCCGCGCTGCCGGTCCTCGCGGGCGTCGGCGGGATGGCCGTCCCCGTCGCGATCTACCTCGGGGTGAACGCCGGTCTCCCCTCCGCGCACGGCTGGGGCACGGCGATGTCGACCGACACGGCGTTCGCGCTCGGGCTGCTCGCGCTCGTCGGATCGCACTTCCCGGAGCGCCTGCGCGTCTTCATGCTCACCGTCACCGTCGTCGACGACATCGTCGCGCTCATGGTCATCGTGATCGTCTATAGCGGTCACATCGAGCTGCCGGCGCTCATGGCCGCGCTCGGGATCTTCGGCGTGGTCCTGCTCGTGCGCGCGGCCGGCGTGCACCGCGGGCTGGTGTACGCGCTGCTCGGCGCTGTCACGTGGGTGGCGCTGTTCAAGTCCGGAGTCGATCCGCTCGTCGTCGGCCTGGCGATGGGACTGCTGACCTACGCCTACCCGGCGGCACGCGCCGACCTCGAACGCGCGAGCGGCCTGTTCCGGTTGTTCCGCGAGCAGCCGACCCCGGAGCTCGAGCGTTCGGCGCGGCTGGGGCTCGCGTCGGCGATCTCGCCGAACGAGCGGCTGCAACAGCTCTACCATCCGTGGACCAGCTACGTGATCGTGCCGCTGTTCGCACTCTCCAACGCCGGGATCGAGATCAACGGCGACCTCCTCGCACGCGCGCTCACCTCGCCGATCACGCTCGGGATCCTGTTCGGCTACGTCCTGGGCAAGCCGATCGGGATCGCCGGCACCTCATGGCTCGTCACCCGGCTGAGCCGCGGACGGCTGCGCCCGCCGGTGGGCTGGGCCGCCGTCGCGGCCGGCGGCGCGATCTCCGGTGTGGGGTTCACCGTGTCCCTGCTCATCGCGAGCAAGGCCTTCGGCGGCGCCCAGCTCGAAGAGGCGAAGATCGGCGTGCTCGGTGCGGCGGCCTGCGCGTCCGCCGTGACCTGGGTGGTCGCCCGGGTGACCGCGCTTCTGCCGAAGCGCCTGCGGATCCGCGCGCTGTTCGGTACGGCCGAGGCCATCATCGACCTGGCCGCGCCGGTGGACCCACGCCGCGACCACGTGCGCGGGCCCGCGGACGCGCCCGTGACGATGGTCGAGTACGGCGACTTCGAATGCCCCCACTGCGGCCGGGCGGAATCCGTCATCCGCGACCTGCTCGCCGACTTCGGCGACCTCCGCTACGTCTGGCGGCATCTTCCGCTCAACGACGTCCACCCGAACGCGCAGCTGGCCGCCGAGGCAGCCGAGGCGGCGGCCGTACAGGGGGCGTTCTGGCCGATGCACGACCGGTTGCTGGAACACCAGGGTGCTCTCCGGCCGCCCGACCTGGTCCGCCACGCCGAAGCTCTCGGCCTCGACGTCGAACGCTTCCGCCGCGACCTGCGGACCCGCGCCACCGCCCCCCGGATCGCCGAGGACGTCGACTCCGCCGACCTGAGCGGCGTATCCGGCACGCCGACGTTCTTCCTCAACGGACGCCGCCACCACGGCGCCTACGACATCGCCACGCTGTCCGCCGCGGTCCGGGCGGCCCGCGCCCGCGCGGCGATCGCCTCGTAGACGGCCCTCACCCGCCTGTGGAGGGGCTTCATCTCGGGCATCAGGGAACCGGCTCACGCCCATGGTCGTGGTGTACGGCTTCCGCTGGAAAAGCGGCAGGGGCGGGGCCGCTCATCGGCGTTCTGCGGCGAATGCGAGCACTTCTTGCGTCTCTGCCTGCGGCGACGGATGATCCGGGTGTCGCGCCGCTCTCGCCCGGCGGGCGAGAGCCCCCCACACCGCTTCCGCGATCAGGAAGGCTCCCTCATGATTCGTCGCGCGCTCCTCGCCGCAACCCTCGCCGTCACCGCCTTCGCCGTCATCCCCGGCGCGCCCGCGCAGGCCAGGGTCTGCCAGCTCGGCTACACCTGCAACACCACGTACTACTCCGACTCCGCTCACACCACAGTGGTCGGCGGCAAGTACGAAGACTGCGACGGCAACGCCTCCACCTGGGGTGTGCGGAGCGGCTATCTGACGTTCACCGAGATTCCCTGCTGATCGGAAGCCTCCGATAGGGCCGTCTCGGCGAGACCGGCGCGCATGCGCCATGCCACCGGCGCGCGTCCGCCATGCCACTGGTGCGCGTCCGCCATGCCACTGGTGCGCGTCCGCCATGCCACCCACACCGGCATCCGGTTCGGCCGGCCGGCCGGGTGGAATCGAGCTGGTGGCCGTCAGCTGTGAAGCTCCTTTCGCAGTTCGGGTGCATAGCCGAACAGGCCGGGCAGGCCGCCGGTGTGAATGAAGACGATGGGTTCGTCAGACTGGTCGCTTGGGGGGAGGCTCAGCAAGGCGGCCGCGGCCTTGCCGGTGTAGACGGGATCGAGCATGACGCCCTCAGCGCGGGCGAACAGCTTCAGGGCCTGCCACACCTGATCGGTCGGGACACCGTACCCCGGGCCCAGCATGCGATCGTGGACGTCGACCCGGTCGAAGGCGGGCGGCGCGATCTCCAGCAGCGCCGCGGCGTCGGCGGCCAGCGTGCGTAGCTCGGCCTCGGCGGCCGGGGCGGGCTGCAGCACGCAGACCGGCTCGATGACACCCGGCCACCCCAGGGCGCCGGCGCCCACGATCAGGCCCGCGGCGGTGCCCGCGCTGCCGAGGGGGACGACGATCCGCGCGGTGTCGACACCGGCTCCCCGGAGCTGGCCGATCAGTTCCTCGGCGGCGGCGACGTAGCCGAGACTGCCCAGCGCGTCGGATCCGCCGATCGGGAACGTGGCCACCCGCCTGCCCTCCGCTTCCTCCGCCTGGAGCAGGCGGAAATAGGCCTCGGCCGCCGCGTCCTTGTCGGGGCAGATGTGCACCTCCGCGCCGAGGAGCTCGTCGAGCAGGATGTTTCCGGAGCGTTCGTACGCCTCGCCGGTGCGCGGAACCGACGTGACCAGGATGAGCAGGCAGCGCAGGCCCAGGCGGGCGCAGGCGGCCGCGGTCTGGCGCCCGTGGTTGGTCTGCAGCGCGCCGAAGGTGATGACGGTGTCCACGCCGTCGGCGAGGGCACGCCCGAGCAGAAACTCCAGCTTGCGAAGCTTGTTCCCCCCGCCGCCGAGCCCGTTGACGTCGTCGCGTTTGAGCAGCACCCGCCGGCCCAGCCGCTCACTGAGCCGAGGCGCCTCCTCCAGCGGCGTGGGCCAGGTGCCCAAGGAGGTTCGCGGAAAACGGCCGAGATCCAACGACATAGGAGTGCTCCAATTCTCAGGTCGAGCGGGAAGCAAGGAGAACAAACGGGCCGAGCTGTTCTCATTTTCGAGCCTGTCACCACAAGCGCGAGATCAACCCCGCCGCCTCCGGCTTCCCCCGAGTCACAACCTTGGAAGAGTCCCACAAGGCGCACCCCCGGAAGAGGACCACAAGCCACAGTGCGCCGGAAGAGGCCCCGCGAGCCGCAGCACGCCGGAAGGGGAGTGGCGCGATCAGGCTCGCTAGGCGGGCTGAATCTCGTCGAGGTGCTCCTCAACCCAGGTGCGAAGCTGGGCCAGCGGGATGGCGACGCCGCGCCCCAACTCGGTGAGCGAGTACTCCACGTGCAGGGGAACGGCAGGGTAGATGGTGCGGTCGACGAAACCGCTGTCCTCAAGACGGCGCAGGGTCTGGGTCAGCACCTTGGGACTAACCCCCTGCAGCTGCCGCTGCAGCGCGCCGAAACGTTGCGGGCCGTCCTCCAGTGCGCCGATCGCCAGCGCCGACCACTTGTTGGCCAGCAGGTCGAGAACGTCCCGGCAGGGGCACTGCGCGGCGTAGACATCGTGGTGATCGTGATTGCCCGTGGCACAGCTCATGACCATGAACGGCACTTCCTCTGCCCTCGCTCGTACTACCCAAAAGATAGTAATAGCTCTTGCAAGTTAGTACCTCCCTGCAGATAGCTTGCAGGTCGTCCGGCTCGGCAGGCCATTCCACGGCCCTGCGAGCACCTGAAACCAGGTCCTGTGAGCACCTGGAACCAAGGTTCTACGAGCACCTGAAACCAAGGGAGCATCATGTCCACGTCTACGCCCACCATGCGCGCGATCAGTCAGGACACCTTCGGCGGATCGGAGGTCCTGCATCTGGTCGAGCTTCCCCGGCCCCGGCCGCTGCCGACCGAGATCCTGGTGCGGGTGCACTCGGCCGGGGTCAACCCGGTCGACTGGAAGACCCGCGCCGGTGGAGGCATGGCCGGGGTGCTGGGCGAGCCCCCGTTCGTTCTCGGCTGGGACGTGTCGGGGGTGGTGGAGGAGATCGGGTTCGGTGTGACCGTCTTCAAACCCGGCGACGAGGTGTACGGCATGCCGTGGTTCCCCCGCCAGGCCGGAGCCTACGCCGAGTACGTCACCGCCCCGGCCCGGCAGTTCGCCCGCAAGCCCGCGGGCATCGGCCACGACCAGGCCGGTGGTGTGCCGCTGGCCGCGCTGACCGCCTGGCAGGCCCTGGTCGACACCGCGCAGGTCCAGCCCGGCCAGCGGGTGCTGATCCACGCCGCCGCAGGCGGGGTCGGCCACCTGGCCGTCCAGTTCGCCCGCCACCTGGGCGCCCATGTGATCGGCACCGCCAGCGCCGCCAAGCACGAGTGGCTGCGCGATCTCGGCGCCGACGAGCTGATCGACTACACCACCGGCCGCTTCGAGGACGCCGTCCGGGACGTCGACGTCGTCATCGACCTGGTCGGCGACGAGCACGACGCCACCAGCACCCGCTCCCTCGACGTCCTGCGCCCCGGCGGCCTGCTCGTGGCCGTCCCCTCCGGCGTCTCACCCGAACTGCTCGACCACGCCCACACGCGCGGCCTGAACGCCACCCCGTTCCTGGTCGAACCCGACGGCCCCGCGCTGACCCGGATCGCAAGCCTTATCGACCAGGGCGAGGTCACGGTCGAAGTCGAAGACGTCCTTCCCCTGGCCCAGGCGGCGGTGGCACACCAGCGCGGAGAGCAGGGCCGTACCCGCGGCAAACTGGTCCTCCACGTCACCTCCTGAAAGACCACTCGCAGCCATTTCCGGGAACGGCCGCGCAAGTCCCGCCACCACCCCGCCGCCGGAATGTCAGAAGGAGAGCTTGGAAGGTCAGCCATTTATGTCACGATCGCACTAATCTTCCACCTGGTCACTGTCGGTAATATTGTGCACGGAATGTAAATTTACGAATACTCATTCCGTAAATTGCTTTATTTGTCATTTATGTGGATCTTGTGGTTTGGAGCGTTCTATGTGTACCTTCTGATCGTTTGTGAGTAGCACGCCCTGAACCGCTGGTTCCGGCCTCTCCGGGCCTCGTGGGACGGGCAATGCGAAGGCGTTCGCCGTCGCGCTGACTTGTTCGGAGGGCGACGGCGTATGCGCCGTAGTTTGTCGTGGACGCGTTCGTCAGGCCGGAAGACCTGGCTGACGGTGGCACTCACTACGGCTCTGATGCCAGGCTTACTTCTGTTTCAAGCGGTTCCGGTCACCGCTGCCGTACGGCCGGTCGCGTTGGCTCAAGGCAGTCCTGACTCTCCGAAGCAGCTGACCGGGTCGGCGGAGGGGCTTGCGTCGCTGGTCGATTCCGCGGCGACGGCGACGTCGGTGGAGGTGCCCAAAGAGCCCGAGCAGGATCCTCGGCAGCGTAAAGGTGCTCTGCCGGTCGAGAAGCGTTTCACCGGCCAGGGCGCCCGAACCGTGACGACTAAGGACGATGGCTCGGTGCCGTCGGATGCGCAGCGGGCCGAGCGCCAAGGGGTGGTCGACGCCACAGGTAGTGCCGCGGTGTCGACGTCGACCGTCTGGTGTGAGAACTATCCGCATTGGGATTCGACCCGGCGCTACGGCTACGGGGACGTCGTCTACTACGACGCGCAATTGTGGAAGGTCACCGGCTTCAACAGCACGATAGGGACGCCGCCGGACTGGGATAGGGCGTGGACGAACCAGGGGCCGTGCTCATACCACCAGTCCCCGTCGGTTTATGACGTGATCCCGGCTGACGAGGCGCTGGTGGAGTCGCGGACGCCGACGCTTCGGGCGGACGCACGCAGCAACGACTCGTACAGCACGCCGATCAACTTCGACTTCAAGATCTGTGACAACGAGGGAATGACCGGGACCGGCTGCGCCTCTTCCGGTGTGCTACCCGGTGACTGGATCAACAAGAAAGCCTGGAAGGTTCCGGCAGGCAAGCTGGCCTGGAGCAAGCAGTACTGGTGGACGGTGACCGTCACCGACACCTCCAACGGCCTGAAGACGACCTCACCGGCGATCTCCTTCACGACCGGGGTGCGCCAGCCGGTGATCGGCTCGCAGCTGGCCGCGCGCGGGGTCAACGGCCAGGAGTTCCACCAGCTGGCGGGCAACTACACCACCTCGGCCACCGATTTGTCGGTGGCCACGGCCGGGCCGCCGCTGGCGGTGACGCGCTCCTACAACAGCATGGATCCGCGCACCGATGGGATCTTCGGTGCGGGCTGGTCGACCCGCTGGGACATGAAGCTCCTCCGGGAGGTGCGCGGGGAACTGGTGTCGGCGCTGGTGACCTACCCCGACGGACGCCGGGTGCGGTTCGCCGCCAACGGCGAGGGCAGCTTCCAGCCGCCACCGGGCATGTACGCCACCCTGGCCGAGGTGGCCGGCGGGGGCTGGCGGTTGATGGACAAGGCGTCGGTGTCGTATGTGTTCGATGCCCAGGGCCGCCTGACCAAGGTGACGGACCAGCATGGTCGCGCACAGGATCTCACCTATGGGACAGGCGGCAAGCTGGAGAAGATCACAGCATCGGGTGGCCGGTCGCTGACGTTCACCTGGAACGGCGCGCACGTGGCGAGCGTGTCCAGCGACCTGGTGGACGGGGCCCCGGTGACGTGGACCTATCACTATGACGGTGACAAGCTGACGGCGGTGTGCGCGCCGGTGACCGCGCCCAACTGCACCCGGTATGCCTATGACAGCGGCTCGCTGTATCGCGGCATTGCCCAGGACACCGAGCCATACGGGTACTGGCGGCTGGGCGAGACAACGGGAACGCCGGTTGCGGCTTCCCTCGGGACGGGGGCAGGCAACGCGTCGTATGAGGTGATCGGGTCCAACGGGCAGGTGCTGTACGGCAAGCCCGGCGCTCTGGCGGGAACCACCGATACGGCGGTGGAGCTCAACGGCGCAGTGGTGAGCCTGCCGGATCATGCTCTGGCGCGTGTGGGGGATCAGGTGTCGCTGGAGATGTGGTTCAAGACCACCGGCTCCGGTGTGCTGATGTCGGCCTCATCGATGGACGACCAGTACCTGCTTGAGGGACCGATGCTGTATGTCGGCGTCGACGGCAAGCTGCATGGCTCGTTCAAAGCGGCTGGCTCCCCCATGTCCTCATCGGGTGCGGTGAACGACAACCAATGGCACCACGTGACGATGACCGTTGCGGGAGACAAGCAGATCCTTTATCTGGATGGCCAGCAGATCGGCACGCTGACCGAGCAGGTGGACACCTGGCGTCCATACGCCGAGGTCGGCAACGGCATCATCACGCGAGGGTCGGCTCCGGGCCTGCCTACCGGGACCGGCACGCAGGAATTCCCGTTCCGCGGCCTCCTTGATGAGGTGGCGATCTACGACAAACCCCTTACCGCGGCCGAGGTCGCGCTGCACTATGCGGCACGGGCCGAGGCCCCGAACAAGCTCACGAAGATCACGCTCCCGTCCGGGCGGGTGTGGGCGACCAACACCTACGACGCGGGCACCGAGCGGATCACCACCCATGTCGACCAGCACGGTGGCACCTGGAAGATCGGCGCCCCGGTGTACGCCCCGTCCACGGGCAAGTCGACGGTCACCGTGACCGACCCGAACACCAACACGCTCAGCTACGTCCACGATGCCTGGCGCGGCTACCGGCCCGTGAGCCAGACCGACCAGCTCGGCAAGGTCACCTCGTTCGAATACGACACCGGTGGGTTCCTGGCCAAGGTCACCGACCCGAACAACAACGTCACCGAGAAGGTCAACGACACCCGGGGCAACGTCACCGCGGTCAAGACCTGCCGGGCGGCGGGCAACTGCCAGACCAGCTACCAGGCGTTCTACCGCAACAGCGCTGACGAGTTCGACCCGCGCAACGACCAGATGGTCACTTCCCGGGACGCGCGTTCGGCCAATGCCACCGACAACACCTACGCGACAACGTGGGAGCACACCACCCGCGGTGATATGGCGAAGGTGAGCACTCCGGCGACCCCGGACTTCCCCAGCGGCCGCTCGGCCACCTTCACATACACCGACGGCACCGAGCCCGCGATCGGCGGCGGGACCACCCCGGCCGGGCTGGTGAAGTCGCAAAAGGACGCCAAGGGCAACGAGACCACCTACCGCTACAGCGCGGCCGGGGACCTGGCCGAGCAGACCAACCCGGCCGGGCTGACCGTCAAGTTCGCCCATGACGCACTGGGCCGGGTGACCTCCCGTACGGAGGTCTCCGAGGCCAACCCCAATGGGGTGACCTCGACCTTCACCTACGACGGCGTCGGACGCCGGCTCACGCAGACCGGCCCCGGGGTGAAGAACGAGATCACCAACGTCACCCACACCGCCAAGGCGACTTACACCTATGACGCCGACGGCAACATGCTCACCGAGAGCCTGGCCGACCTGACCGGCGGCGATCCCATGCGCACGACCACCTACACCTACGACACCTCTGGCCGGGTGGAGACGGTCGCCGGCCCGGAGGGCGGGGTGGCCCGCTCTGTCTGGGACGCCACCGGCGCTCTGACGTCGACGACCGATCCGGTGGGGACCGTCTTCACTTACGGCTACACCAAGCGCGGCGAGCTGACCTCCACGACGCTCAAGAACTGGACCGGCAGCCCGGTCAACCCGCAGGCCGCCAAGGATGTGGTGCTGGAGTCCCGCTCTTATGACCCAGCAGGTCGGTTGGCCACCCAGGCCGACGCGATGGGTCGTAAGACCTCCTATACATACTTCACCGACAACCGCCTGTCACAGACGATCGCCGACGACGTGCGGCTGAACGGCTCGACCACCCCGGCCGATGTGGTGGTCGAGGCCAACACCTACGACGCGGCTGGCAACATCACCAAGCAGGTGACGGGTGGCGGCAAGGCCACCGCCGACTATGTCTACGACGCCGCCGGCCGCCTGACCTCTACCACGTTCGACCCGGTGACACTCAAGCGCAAGACCGCCTTCGAGTACGACGCGGCCGGAAACGTCACCAAGGAGACCTTCACCGGTGCGGGCAGCACCCGGACCGAGTCCACCTCGTATGCCTACAACACCCTGAACCAGGTGACCAGGCAGACCGTGGAGAACGGTGACGAGGACCTGATCTCCACCTGGGCCTACGACGACCGCGGCATACCCACCGCGACGACCGACCCCCGAGGCAACGCCTCTGGCGCTATCGCATCCGACTTCACCACCACGATGCGCTACGACATCACGGGCAGGCTCGTGGAGACGAAGTCCCCGCAGGTGAAGATCGAAAAGGCTGGATCCGCTGCCGACGGCCGGCCCATGGTGACATACGGCTACAACAGCGCAGGCCTTCTCACCCAGGTCATGGATGCGGAAGGACGGACGGTCACCTCAGCCTTCGACAAGGCCGGACATCTGACTTCTGCCACCTTCCCCTCCTATACTCCGCCAGGCGGCGACGCGGTCACTCCCAAGGTCAGCTTCGATTACGACGTGGCCGGCCGCACAACCAAGGTCACTGACCAGCGAGGTTACGTCACCTCGCTGGAGTATGACGCGCTTGGCAACGCGGTGCGGGTGACCGACCCCGGCCCGGACGGGCCGGGCGGTCAGTGGGTGTCGGAATACGACCTACTGGGTGAGAAGCTCGCCGCGATCGATCCGACCGGCGCCCGGGTTGAGGCGACCTACGACGACCTCGGCCGCATGATCACCGAAACGCAGATCGAGCGCAAACCCACCACCGCGACGTTCATCGCCACATTCACCTACGACACCGCGGACAACCTGACCAAGAGCATCGCTCCCGGTAACAAGACCACCAGCTACACGGTCAACGCTGCCGGGCAGGTCACCGCCATCACCGACCCACTCACACACACGTCCACCGTTGGCTATGACTTCCTCGGTCGTACGGCGAAGGTGACCGACCCACTGGGCAACGCCACCGAGGCTGACTACGACCTCGCCGGACGGCAGATCGCTGCCAAGGACTTCGACAGCGCCGGGGCCACCGTTCGGACATTCGGGTTCGGCTACGACCCGGCGGGTAACCCGACCAGCCACACTTCCGGCGAGGGGCACATCACCCGGCGCACGTTTGACGCGCTAGGCCGGATGACCTCGCTCATCGAGCCGGTCTCCGCGACCACGTCGATCACCACCACGTTCGGCTACGACGCCACCGGCGCGCGCACCCGAACCACCGACGGCCGAGGCAATCCCGTCTGGACCACCTACAACACCCTCGGCCTGGTCGAATCGGTCATCGAACCGGTCACCACCGCTCATCCCAGTGCCGCCGACCGAACTTGGACGAATGTCTACGACGCGGCGGGCAATACACTCTCCACATTGCAGCCCGGCGGGGTGCGCATCGACCGCACCTTCGACCACCTGGGCCGAATGGTCAAGGAGACCGGCACCGGCGCGTCGGTGGCCACCCCCGAGCGCATCTACAGCTACGACGCGGCGGGCCGCCCGGCCGCGATCGGTGACTACACCCTGGACTACAACGACCGCAGCCTGCTGACCAAGGTGTCCAAGGCGACCAACCAGGTCGCCGCCTATACCTATGACGGGTTGGGTAATCCCACCCGGCGTATCGACTCGGGCGGCACGGCGGACTACACCTGGGACGACGCCAGCCGGCTCAAGACCGCCACCGACCCGGTGACGGGGCGCACCTGGACCTACGGCTATGACAACGCCGACCGGCTCACCAGCCGGACCTCGGCCAGCCCGACCAATGCTCAGTCGTACGCCTACGACGCCGTCGACCGGCTCACCTCACAGACGCTGAAGAACAGCAGCGGTACCGAGCTATCGAAGATCGTCTATGGGTGGGACAAGGACGACAACCTCACCTCCAAGACCACCTTCGGCACGGCCGGGGCGGGCAGCAACACCTACGGCTACGACCACGCCGGACGGCTGACCTCCTGGACCGGCCCGGATGGCACGACCACCGACTACGCCTGGGACGACGCCGGCAACCGGATCAAGGCCGGGAGCAAGACCTTCGTCTATGACGAGCGCAACCGGCTGCTGTCCGGCGGTGGTGTCGACTACACCTACACCCCCGGGGCACCCTGGCTTCGGAGACCAGGGGCGGCGTCACTCGAGGCCTCGCCTTCGACGCTTTCGACCGCCTCGTCTCCGACGGCGATGCCACTTATGGTTACGACGCGCTCGGTCGGATGACCTCGCGCACCAGGGGAGCAAGCCAGCAGCGGTTCGTCTACTCCGGGCTGGAGAATGACATCGTTGCCGTTACCGACGCCGTCGGCGCCGTCCAGGCCAAGTACGGCCGCGACCCCTTCGGTGGCCTGCTCAGTCTGCAGGAAGGCGGCGGCCCCGCGCTTGGCGTGATGTCCGACCTGCACGGGGATATGGTCGCCACCTTCTCCGGCACCGCACTGGCCGACTCGGTCGCCTACGACCCGTTCGGCGAGGTCACCCACCGCTCCGGCACCCAGCGCACCCTGGGCTACCAGGGCGAGTACACCGACCCGGACACCGGCAAGGTCAACATGCACGCCCGCTGGTACCAGCCTGGTACTGGCGCCTTCACCTCCCGCGACGACTGGACCCTCAGCCCCAGTCCGTCCATCCAAGCCAACCGCTACACCTACGCTAACGCCAGCCCTCTCACCGGCATCGACCCCAGCGGACATCTCGTGTTCCTACTGGTTATCCCGCTTGCAGGAATCGCCGAGGGGCTGTTGGTCGCCACGGGTGTGCTCGCAGTTGGAGCGGCTGCGACTGCGGCGAAGAATGCCTATGAGTCCCGCAAGCCCTCGGCAGCACCCCCCGCTTCCCCTCCTAAGCCTAAGAAGGTGCCTGGGCCGCCGCCCCCTGTAGGGTCAAGTAAAGATAAAGACCCGGGTGGCACCAAGCCTTCCCCGAATACCAAGCCTTCCCCGAACACCAAGCCTCCCGCGAACACCAAGCCTCCCACGAACACCAAGCCTCCCACGAACACCAAGCCCTCCACGAACACCAACTCCACTACGGGTACTAACCCAAGTCCATGCCGAGTGAATTGTGGCCCTCCGCCGAAGCCGAAGCCGAAGCCGCCGCCATATAAGCCAGACTTTGACCCGAACAGCAAAGAATTCAAAAACGATCCGAACAACATAACGAATGATCTGGATCCGCCACAGGAAATTATCGACTTCCAATGCACATACGGTCCCTGCACTAAGAGCAACAAGGGCCATGTGGGAGTTGATGTCGTTGACGTCGGCGATAACAGCAACACGGGAATTCCTTGCGAACAGTGGAATCCCGGCAGCTGTGGCAGCGGAGACACCTGCAGCACCGTTGGCTTTCTTTACTCCACATCGGTGTTCGGGTGCGTGCCTGGTTCTGATAAATCTCTAGGTAACGGTACGGCGCGTCCCCAAACCTTCCCCTTCCCGGATGCCGATATCGATCCCGATGGATATCCGGATGTCCCCCCGCCTCCTCCTGTGTCGTGCAATCCTCGCAACAGCTTCGTCCCGGGCACCAAGGTGCTCATGGCCGACGGGACCACGAAGCCGATCGAGGATGTGGAGATCGGCGATCAAGTGATCGCCGGTGACGCGGACACCGGCCGGACCGCCGCGAAGCGCGTCAGTCATCTGATCACCGGTAACGGGAAGAAGCACCTTGTCCGGATCGTCGTCAGCGCCGCTGACGGGTCAGCCGACGACGGCGCAGCCGTGGTCGCGACCGACGGTCATCCGTTCTGGGTCGCCAACCTCCGCACATGGGTCAAGGCGAGCAAGCTTCTGCCTGGCATGGTCTTGCGGACCAGTGCTGGCACCTTCGTGCAGATCACCGCCACCAAGAAGTGGACCGCCACCCAACGCGTCCACAACCTGACAGTCGAGGACCTCCACACCTACCATGTGGTAGCAGGCGACCAAGCCGTCCTGGTCCACAACGATGGAGGCCTCAGTGACCAGGAATGCTTCGACGAAGCAGACCGACGACGTGATGCGGTTCTAGATGATTGGCACAACGGCGGAAAGACGAAGAGCCAGATCAATAAATATGCAATGATCGTAGGTGCGGTTGACTGCAATACTGGGCGTTGGGCCGTAGGAAAGAAGCAGTCGAAGGCTGGTAACTTTTGTGCAGAAGACATTGCTCGTGATGCTCTAGTTCGCCAAGGATCTGATCCCGCGGACATTCGATACGGTCATCCACAATGGCCAAACAGGCGCCAAGATGCGAAAGTTTGCTCTAGATGTCAAGGGCGGATCGACGAAAGTCAGTTTCCCGATAACGTTCCAGCTCAAGAGAATGGTCCATGGGGGCGCTAGTGGAGTGGGATTGGTCACGGTTGGGCACATTGACGGGGGATGGAAAAATGGTGCCCATATTGATCGATGGGATCTTTTCCGCGCGACCCGAGGAGCGCAGGTCGGCTCACGGTAGTCTGTATTGCGAAGTGGTGAATCAAGGCAGCCTGTACTCTGCCGCCGCAGGAGTTGTGGACGTTATCCTTATCGAACTCGAAAGAAGGGGAGATCTTTCGGCTGAAGCGTGGTACTTGCTCGATGCAATATTCAGGGGAGCATCGCATGGTCGTACAGTATTCATCGATGGGGATGAGTTAAAAATTGATGACTATTGTCGCAATAGGATAATAGGGACGCTTTCACTTATTGAAGATGCTGCGACGGGTGCTATGGGAGAAGAATTTCGGGGAATTGTTTTCCTGTTGGGAGGGATGGCGGAATTTTGTCCAATTGTGTCTGAAATCCTTGAGCGTGAAGTTGTCGCCTCTACTGGAGAGCGAAAAATTATCGCAGAGAGTGGCTTAAGTGAGGCCCTTGAGCTTATTAAAGAGTCCTCCTGACCAAATAACGTTTTCTCGGCATGCCGGATTCGGGCAGTAGGGGTTGTCGGGCCACAGCCGGGGCCGGCTTGAGCGTTTCATCGGCGGCAGCGAGTTCGGTGACGGAATGTGAGATTACGGGAAGAGGTGCCTTCCGGCCTGCTTGGATGTGACTTGTCGAGGGTTGATGACGCTCTCACTCGGGGTGCCGAACCTTGTTTGACGGCTAAGTTGACGGCTATAGCAGTCATGATCGTTTTCTGACGGCTACGGTTCGGGACGGTCGACGAAGGCGTGGCCGAGCAACTCCTTGATCACGGATAGGTTCACATCTATTTCTGTATCGCTATATTGATGCCTGTTGTTGCGCTAGCCAACCGGTCTGCTGGCTTCAGATGCTCGGTTACAAGGTAACCCTCTAACCCGCGGGGTGCTTTGATCTATATTGCTCTTCATTCCAATCGGCGATGATATCGGGATTTGCTGCCGTGCGCCCAGCTGACTTGAGTGTTTCTGATCAGTTCTAAGTACGCTGCGGTCTTCTCGGCTTGGCAGGTCACGCGGGGTCCTGCAGCAGGCGTTCTTAAACAGTATTGGTTTTGATTTGGTTAGGAAGTCGGCTCAGATCTCGGGGATGAAGAGGGGGCCTGTGGGTTTTGCTGTCGTGGATGGCTATGACGCCGGGGAGGCTGAGGGCAGCCTTGACTCAGTTGTCGCCGTTGCCGTTGCTGAGGCTGCTCTTGCGCTATTGGGCGCCGGTCAGGTCCATACGGCTCTCATTCTCTTCTCGATCGGCGCTGCCGAGGTGGTTTGTGGCAGCACGTAGGACCGCAACGTGTCGAACTGGGCGGCCAGAGGCCGGACCCGGGAGAGCTTCGATCAAGAGCTGCCTGTCCTCCGCTGAGGCGCCAAGGTGTACGACAGTAACTACGCTCGAAGCTTCCGTTGACGTGTGATGAGTCATCGCTCCTGCGTTATGCGACTTTGATGTCTATCTGTGGGGAGTGTTTCGGGTCCATCCAGCGCAGCAGCTGCAGTAGTTCGTCGACCGGCAGGCTGACGCAGCCGGCGGTGGGGCCGCCGGTGCTGACGTGGAGGAAGATCGCGCTGCCCAGGTGGGGGGTGCGGTTCTTGGTGTTGTAGTCGATCACGGCGCCGTAGTCGTAGGCAGGGGGGTTCATCATGTTCTCGGAACTGGCCCCCGGATTGGCGTGGCGGGAGTCCACCCACTGGTTGTAGAGAGGGCTGGTGGGGTCGTCACTCCACTTGTCGTAGGAGAACGCCTGCCGGTAGGGGAATTTCACGCCGGGGTCGGGCTTGACTCCGAACATGAAGTCGAACCCGTACGTGCCTGACGGGGTGCGCCCGTCGCCCTCTCGCTTCTGGCCTGGCGGGGCGATGCCGCTCTTGCCGAGGTTCGCTGTCCATGGCCCGTAGGTCTTCACCCAGCGGTCGTTCTCTGCGGTGTAGGCGATCAGTGTGGCGGTGGTCTCCCCGTAGGAGTCGGCTGTCACGGTGATGAGCTGTCGGTCCGGCGACGGGGGTGGCAGAGCAGCCTCAGGGGAGGACATGGCGAGGGCACTGGAAGGCCCGCTGAAAGTCATGATGAGTGTAAGCAGAACGGCACTCACACGGACGGAAGCCATTCTCGGGTCCGCAGCCGCTCTCCGATCAGCGTTGTCCATGTTGTTCATACAGCTCACGCTAACCAGGCGAGATGCAGGTCGGCATAGTGCCCCACTCCGTCCGGCGGAGGTCGCAGCGCAGCTCAGCGCCAGGTCAGAGCGTCACCCACGTTAGACACGCTTGACGCGTCATTCGGTGAGGTTCAGCCCAGGTTCGTGTCCGGCTGAGCTCGTCGGGAGGCGGGGTCCCATGCCGTCGAAGCGGTCATCAGTGGTTCCCTCCGTGGCACGGCATCGGGAGATCTCATGACGAAGGCGTCACCGTGCGTTCGTGGAGAAGTGCTGGTAGTCCTTCTCGCTCGACCAGGAGCCACCCCAGCCCCAGCCGGCCTTCTTGAACGCGCTCACCACGTCGTCACCGGGGTTGATGACCCCCTGCCGGTTCAGAGGCCGCCGGACATAGTCCTTGCCGTTCGGGGGCTCGATGGTGCCGCCTGGATAGGGATGGATGTAGGGATTCTCCCGGGGGTTGACATCGATCGCCAGGCCGTAGGCGTGCTGTGACCATGAGCCGGTGGTCTTGACGTTCCGGCAGTTGAAGGCCGAGGTGTTGTCCGCCGCCATGGAGGCGTCGTCGCTGCCCTTGTAGACGTCCACCAGCCGCATCTGCCGTATCGGGAAGCGCTGGCCGTACAGCTTCTTGAAGACCGAGACGACCTGGTCGGTCACTGACTTGTTGACCACCAGCTCTCCCATGTGGGGCCTGTCGTCGAAACCCCAGTAGGTCATCTTGATCATTCTGAGGTTGTCGGGGTGCACCGGGCATCCTCGGCGCCAGGAATGGCGCAGCTGATCCGGGGACACCGGCGTCACCGTGGCGGTGAACGCTTGCGATGGGCTGGGGGAGGGGTCCGCCGACGGGGACGCCGCAGCCGTTGCCATGCCGACACCGGTCACGCTGAGCAGAGCCAGTGCTGTTGTGGCCGTTACGTGGCGTGGGATGAATGCCATCTCCCCAGATTAGGCACCCTCCAGCTGCCTGCTCTAATCGATCGGATGTGGCTGGTCAACGATCCTTTTAGGAACATGGCGGAAGCATGAGGTTGCGTTCATCCGATGGCGCCTTCTTCTCTGGCCTGGGCGCTTGGCCAGGCCAGTCTTCGAACGTGCTCCGCGGTCCCGTGAGCGGATTGCCGAAGGTTATCGAGACAGTGGTGGATGCCCCGAGGCCGTGGGCCAAGCGGAACAGAAGTGGCTCGCCGTTATGCATCTGTGGAGTGACGGGCGGCTTGAGTTGGCTCTTGCGTGAGAAACGGAAAAGGGGAAAGTGTCGGCGCCCCCGGGCTCTGAGGGCGCCGACGGTCTTCGGGGGTTACTTGATCAGGCCGGAGACCAGGTTGCGCAGCTCGATGTGGCCGGCCTTGAGTTCGGCCACGTCACCTTCGACCCGCTTCATCGAGGTCTCCAGGTTTCCGACGGAGCGCTTGACTATGGCGATTTCTCCCCGCAGCTCGGCCTGGCCTGCTCGGATCTCGGCCCGCAGCTCGTCTTGCCCGGCCCGGAGCTCCTCCTGTCCGACACTGAGCTCGGCTTGGCCCTTTTGGAGTTCGCGCGTGATCGTCCGGAGGTCGTCGAGGACGACGAGGATCGCCGCCGAAGTGGCTTTGTGCTCCAGGGATTCCGCGCGGAGGACGGCGACGTCACGCTCCAGGACCTGCATCCGTGTTTCCGGCTTCGTGTTCAACGCGTTCTTCTCCTCGCCGTTGAGTGCGGGGGACCAGTCCTGGTGTGAGGCGTGGAGGGCCAGGTGGTGGGATCACATTACGCAGAGTCGATGATCTGTCGCCACTCGCATTCGGGTTCGGCATGGCGACTGTCATCCCGGGGAGGGGGCAACTGTCTCTCTGGGTGAGAAGGACCACCCGTCGTATGGTCGTGGGTGGCGACGGACGGCTTGAGCCTGCTCTCACGTGGGACACGTGGAGGTGGGAAGGAAACCGTCGGCGCCCTGGGCCCGAGGGCGCCGACGGTCTTCGGGGGTTACTTGATCAGGCCGGCGACCAGGTTGCGGAGTTCGATGTGGCCTGCTTTGAGTTCGGCCACGTCACCTTCGACCCGCTTCATAGAGGTCTCCAGGTTTCCGGTGGATCGCTTGACCGAGGCCATGTCCATACGGAGTTCGTCCTGCCCGGCCCATAGCTTGGTGGTGATGATCCGGAGCTCCTCCTGCCCCTTGCGTAGTTCGGCTTGACCCTCGTGCAGTACCGCAGTGCTTGCCCGGAGCTCCGTCATCTCCGTTCGGAGCTCTGCCGTCATCGTGCGCAGATCGTCGAGCACCTCGAACATCGCCGAGTTCATCGTCCTGTTCTCCTTGGTGCGTATGTTGAGCACGGCCACATCGGCTTCCAGGGCCTTCATGCGTATGTCTGTCGTGTTCAACGCGTTCTTCTCCTCGCCGTTGAGTGGGGGACCAGTCCTGGTGTGAGGCGTGGAGGGCCAGGTGGTGAGATCACACTACGCAGAGTCGATGATCTGTCGCCACTTGTGTTCAAGCTGTGAATGGCGGTCGTCGCCCCGGGCGGGGGAGGACCGTTCTCCCCGGGAGAAAGCGGGCCGTCCTGTCAGATGAAAAGAGCCACCTGTCGCGCGGCTGTGGGGCGGCGACAGGTGGCTCTCAGCGGCTACAGATGGCCTTCAGTGGCTAAGAGCGGCCCACGGGAGCGGGCGGGGTCAGGAGACCTTGGACTTGGGGGCGGAGAAGGTGTTGCAGGCGCCGGGGCCCTCCTGGTTGAAGCCCTGGGTCAGCCAGTAGGCGATGTTCTTGGCCTTGCCGTGGCTGGAGGTGTCGTAGGCGGCGCGCAGGACGTAGGTGAAGTCGGACTGGCGACGGTTCAGGGACTGCCAGATGCTGCCGATGAAGGCGCCGCTGAAGCACTCGGCCTGGAGTTCGATCTTGCGGAGCTCGGGGAGGTAGGCCTTCTCGTTCTTGTACTTCCGGCCGTCGACGGCATCCATGATCCCGGAGAGCTGCTGCACGTGGTGACCGTACTCGTGGGCGATCACCTCGAGCAGGAACAGCTCGGTCGACTCGGAGAGGATCCCCTGGTCGAGGAGGAAGGTGATCTTCTTGTTGTACGGGCAGTAGACCGCCTGGGCGCCCTTGGGGAACTTGCCGCAGCCTGTGGGGACGCCGATGCGAGAGGTCGTCACAAGTCTGGGCTTGGAGAACGGGAGCTTCGCCTTGGAGAACTGGTCCCGCCAGCTCTGGTCGAGGCACTCCATCACGAACTCGAGGTAGACGCGTGAGCTGTCGAGGTCGTCGGGGATGGTGGGCTGCTCCTCGCAGGTCCTGAGTTCCAGCTTCCCCGTCTTGTAGATCGGGTTGTCGGTCAGGGCCGCGTTGCCCGTGGGCACCGGCCCGGCCTGCCGGGTCGCGCCCGCGCCGACGCTGCCCGCGCCGGTGACACCCGCGCCAGTGCCAGTGACGCCCGCCCCGGTGACGCCCGCCCCGGTATGGCCGGCGCCCGCCTCGGTACGGCCGGCGCCCGTGCCGGTGACGCTCGCGCCGGCCGTACCGGCGAACAGCAGGCTCGCGAGCACGCCGGACAGCAGCGCGGCGAGAGGGGTACGCATGATCATGATTACGCACCCTATAGAGGTGTAAAGCCGGGGTAAAGCCGATATGCGGCCGTGCCCTGAGGGCACGGCCGCATATGGCGAGCCTGATGGAACCGGTGGAAAGAGCTTGATGGAGCCGGTGGAAAAAGGTCAGGCGACGGAGCGGGCGGAGGCGGTCCAGGTGTTGCACGCGGACGGCGAGCCCGAGTTGAAGCCGCGGTTCATCCAGTAGGCCTGGCTGGGGCCCTTGCCGTGGTCGTTGGTGGGCCAGGTCTTGTGGCCGTTGCGGGCGGTCCACTCGACCATCGAGTCCCACTGCTCCTGCTCCAGCGACACGTCGTCGGCGACCTGGCGCAGGAAGGCGGAGCCCAGGCAGTCGGCCTGCAACTCGATGCGGCGGGAGAAGGCGAGCTTGGTGGAGGTCCTGGCGCGCCACGTGCTCTGGCCGTAGTAGCTCATGATGCCGCCGAGCTGCTGCACGTGGTGTGCGTACTCGTGGGCCATGAACTGGACGTGGTTGGGGCCGAACGGGTTCTTCAGGACGTCGCGGAAGACGCCGATGTAGATGGTGCGGTTGGTGGAGCAGTAGTAACCGCCCGCGCCGCTGGGCCAGCGGCCGCAGGGGCTGCCCACCTTGGTGGTGGTGAAGCGGAGAACGGGCTGGGCGAAGGGCAGCTTGGCCTTCCTGAACTGGGTCTTCCACGCCAGGTTGAGGCAGCGGTTGACCTGGGTCATGAAGTTCCGGTAGGAGGCCGCGCTCCCCGCGCGGATCTGTCCGGCCGCGCACGACGCGTTGAGCGTCCCGGTCCGGTAGAGGGGGCTGGCCGTCGCGGCGAGGCGGCCGCGCGGTGGCGCCTGCTTCGAGACGGAGTTCGAGACGGAGTTCGTGGCGGAGGCCGTCACAGAGGCCGTGGACGCCGAGGCGGCGACCCCGGCGGTCGACGGAGTGGCGGCGTCGGCGGCGCCGACGCCCGTCATCAGGGAGAACGCCAGAGAAGCAACAGCGAGTGACGAAAGTTGTCTAAAGGGGAGAGTGCTCATGGTGTGGCAAAGGTTAGTGCAAGTGTTAATAAAACGTGCGGAATCTCCTTCCTTGAAAGGGGCGCCCGTCCCGCGAACTAGACTCGGGCTGATGCTGACTGGACAGAGGGGATGAATCCGTGAGCGAGCGGACCGGGCGGCCTGAGAGTCTTCTGGAGTCGGTCAAGGGACCACGGGACCTCAAGCTGCTGGGGGTGGACGAGCTGCCACGGCTCGCCGCCGAGATCCGGGACCTGCTGGTCAGCTCCACGGCACGCAACGGTGGCCACCTGGGGCCCAACCTCGGTGTGGTCGAGCTGACGATCGCCCTGCACCGGGTCTTCGACTCGCCGCGCGACCGGATCCTGTGGGACACCGGCCACCAGGCCTACGTCCACAAGATGCTCACCGGGCGCGCCGGGCAGTTCGACATGCTCCGCCAGGAGGGCGGCCTCTCGGGTTATCCCAGCCAGGCCGAGTCCGAGCACGACATCATCGAGAACTCCCACGCCTCCACCGCGCTGTCGTACGCCGACGGCCTGGCCAAGGCCTACAAGCTGCGCCGCGAGAGCGACCGCACGGTCGTCGCGGTGATCGGCGACGGAGCGCTCACCGGGGGCATGGCCTGGGAGGCGCTCAACAACATCGCGGCCCACAAGGACCTGCCGCTCATCATCGTGGTCAACGACAACGGCCGCTCCTACTCGCCGACCATCGGCGGGCTCGCCTCACACCTGTCCTCGCTGCGCGCCACCCAGCGCTACGAGGACGTGCTGGAGTTCGTCAAGGACAACCTGGCGAAGGTGCCGGTGATCGGCCCGCCGGTCTACGACGCGCTGCACGGCGTGAAGAAGGGTCTCAAGGACATCCTGGCCCCGCAGGTCATGTTCGAGGACCTCGGCCTGAAATACATCGGGCTGGTCGACGGGCACGACGAGCAGGCCGTGGAGACGGCGCTGCGCAAGGCCCGCGCGTTCCGCCGCCCGGTCATCGTGCACGTGCTCACCAAGAAGGGCTTCGGCTACTCCTTCGCCGAGAACCACAACGAGGACTGCTTCCACTCGCCCGGCGTCTTCGACCCGCTGACCGGCGAGGAGAAGCCCAAGCCGCACGGCTGGACCAACGTGTTCAGCGAGGAGATCGTACGGCTGGGCGCCGAGCGGCAGGACATCGTGGCGATCACCGCCGCGATGCTCGGCCCGACCGGCCTGATCCCGTTCTCCGAGGCCTATCCCGACCGCCTCTATGACGTCGGCATCGCCGAGCAGCACGCCCTGACCAGCGCCGCCGGTCTGGCGCTTGGCGGGCTCCACCCCGTGGTGGCGGTCTACGCGACCTTCCTCAACCGCGCCTTCGACCAGCTCCTGATGGACGTCGCCCTGCACAGGCTGCCGGTCACGGTCGTGCTCGACCGCGCGGGCGTCACCGGTGACGACGGCGCCAGCCACAACGGCATGTGGGACCTTTCGATCCTGCAGGTCATCCCGGGCCTGTCCGTCGCGGTCCCGCGTGACGAGCCGCGCCTGCGCGAGCTGCTGGCCGAGGCCGTGGAGGTCGACGACGGCCCCACCGTCGTCCGCTACCCCAAGGGGCCGGTGGCCGCGGAGATCGAGGCGGTCGGGCAGCTCGGCGGGATGGACGTGCTGCGCGCGGGCGACGCCGACGTGCTGCTCGTGTCCGTCGGCCCGATGGCCGAGCTGTGCCTGGAGGCCGCCGGGCTGCTGGACGCCCAGGGGATCTCGACGACCGTGGTGGACCCGCGCTGGGTCAAGCCGCTGGACGAGGCGCTGGTACTGGCCGCCGGCGCGCACAAGCTCGTCGTTGTGGTCGAGGACAACGGCCGGGTGGGCGGCGTCGGTGACGCGGTCGCCCGGATGCTGCGCGACGCCGACGTGGACGTTCCGATCCGCACCTACGGCATCCCGCAGCGGTTCCTGGACCACGCCAAGCGGGCGAAGATCCTCAGCGAGATCGGCCTGACCGCGCAGGACATCGCCCGAGAGATCACCGAAGCGGTGGCGAAGCGGTCTCCGGTGCTCGAGAACCACCCGGCTCGCTGATCGCCGCCCTCCTGGCCGCGCGGGCCCGCATATTGATCATGATGAGCCCCGCGGCCAGAAGGGCGACGCAACCGGCGATCGGCACGATCAGGTGCTCGTTGCGCCGGAGAAACTCGCCCGCGTAGGAGCCGAGCGTCAGATAGGTGGTCACCCAGGCCGCGCTGCCGGCCAGCGCCCAGCGGATGAACCGGCTGTAGGGCATGCCGAAGGTCCCGGCGATGACCGGGGTCAGCGAGTTGATCACAGGCAGGAAGTAGGCGGCGGCGAGGGCGGGGCCGCTGCCCGTGCCCGTGGCGATCCGCTCGGCCCGGGCCCAGCGGTGTTCGCCGATCCACCGGCCGACCTTGCTGTGGCGCACGCGTGAGCCGTACCGGCGGCCGATCAGCCACCCGCCGGTGGCGCCCAGCCAGCACCCGATCACCCCGCCCACCGCCGTCACCGCGATCTCGGCGGGTCCCGTCAACGCGGCTCCCGCCACGGCGATCGTCGCGTCCCCGGGGAGCACGACCCCGATCAGCAGGGAACCGTCCAGCGCGAGCACCGTCAGCAGCACCGCGCCGACCAGATATGGGTCCAGCTGGCCCAGCATGTCCAAGAGCATTGCTCCATGCTGTCGCCCGGCGGTGGCAAGGACATCGGGACTTTCCCCGAAAGAACCCCTACTTCGCCGTTCAGCAGTAGATCGGGTGGGCATGACCTGAGCCATGGGGGATAGCGACTCCGGCTGGTCAAGGGGGATCCCATGAGCGTTTTCCGGGTCAAGTCGGTAGAACAATCGGTCCGGGACACCGAAGAGCCCGAGCATCGGCTGCGCAGGGAACTCTCCGCGCTCGACCTGACCGTCTTCGGCATCGGCGTCATCGTGGGCACCGGCATCTTCGTGCTCACCGGCAGGGTCGCCAGGGACCTGGCGGGACCGGCGGTGGCCCTGTCGTTCGTGGCCGCCGGAATCGTCTGCGCGCTGGCCGCGCTCTGCTACGCGGAGTTCGCCTCCACCGTGCCGGTGGCGGGGTCGGCCTATACCTTCGCCTTCGCCACGCTCGGTGAGTTCCCCGCCTGGATCATCGGCTGGGACCTGATGCTGGAGATGATGCTCGGCGCCGCGGTCGTCGCGGTCGGCTGGTCGGGCTACCTGAACTCGTTGCTGTCGACCATGGGGATCAAACTGCCTGCCGCGATCGCCGGGGAGGGCTCGGTCTTCAACCTGCCCGCGGCGCTGGTCGTGCTGGCCCTCACCGCGGTCCTGGTCGCCGGGATCAAGCTCTCCTCCCGATTCAACCTGATCATCGTCACCATCAAGGTCGCGGTGGTCCTCCTGGTCATCGCGGCGGGGTTGTTCTTCATCAGCCCCGACAACTACACCCCGTTCATCCCGCCCGCGAAGCAGACCCCCGCCGTGGCGGGCCTGTCAGCGCCGCTGATCCAGGTGCTGTTCGGGGTCTCCCCCGTCGCGTACGGCGTGCTGGGCATCTTCAGCGCCGCGGCGATCGTGTTCTTCGCCTACATCGGTTTCGACGTGGTCGCCACCGCCGCCGAGGAGACCCGCAACCCGCAGCGTGACCTGCCGATCGGCATCATCGCCTCGCTCGCCATCTGCACCGTGCTGTACGTCGCGGTCTCCCTGGTCGTCGTCGGCATGCAGCCCTACTCACAGCTCAGCGAGGCCGCGCCGCTGGCGGACGCCTTCAAGGCGGTCGGCCAGAACTGGGCGGCGACGCTCATCAGCATCGGCGCGCTGGCGGGTCTCACCACCGTCGTGATGATCCTCATGCTGGGCATGTCGAGGGTGGTGTTCGCGATGTCCCGGGACAGCCTGCTGCCGCGCTGGCTGTCGATAGTCCACCCGAAGTTCGGCACGCCGTACCGGATCACCATCCTGATGGGCCTCGTGGTGGCACTCCTGGCCGGGCTGGTGCCGCTGTCGACGATCGCCGAGCTGGTCAACATCGGCACGCTCTTCGCGTTCGTGATCGTCTCGATCGCGGTCGTCATCCTACGCCGCACCCGTCCCGATCTCCCGCGTTCCTTCCGCACCCCGCTGGTGCCGCTGATCCCGATCCTGTCGGTGCTGGCCTGCCTCTACCTGATGCTCAACCTCCCGGTGGAGACCTGGCTCAGGTTCGTCATATGGATGATCATCGGTGTCGTGGTCTACGCCACGTACGGCTACAGCCACAGCCGGCTGACGCATCCGGCCATGGACGGCGGGTGGGAGGCCGGATCGGCCCGGGGCGTGTAGCCCGCGTGAGCGGGGCCGGAGTGCGGGAAGACGGCGCACCGGCCGTCACGGCCCGGAAAGGCCTCGGACCTTGGAAGAGCAGAACCTGGAGGGGCCTCAGAAATAGAACAGGGAGCCGGTGAGGGCGGTCATCTCGCAGCGGTTGTCGTAGGTCTTGTCGAACCAGACGGGCCTGCCCTGCCAGGTGCCCCGGGCGCCCACCGTGTGGGGGACGTGCTCGTCGGGACAGATCATGTCGATGTCATAGGTGAGCTTCGACAGGTCGCCGTCGACCTTGCGGACCAGGCCGCAGGCCGTGGACAGGTCCGGGTGGCTGCCGCCTTCCTGGTCGCACTGGAGGGAGACGCTCCTGGCCGGGCCGCCGCCGACCGAGAGGGTGAGCGTCAGAGAAGACCCGCCGCCGGGGACGGGGGAGCTTTTCGAGGCCGGGGCTCCGGTCGTGGGCAGCGCGGTCCCGAAGGCGAATGCCGCGACCGCGGACACGATCTTGACGGTTCTCATGTGAGGGGTGATTCCCCCGCCGGGCAATGATCAGGTCCGGATCAGATCAAAGATCTCTATCAAAGCCTCGGCAGGGGGCCGTCGCCTTCAGGCGGCGGGGGAATGCCGTCCCCGCCGGGATGTCTTTCCGGTCTTTCCCCGGACCTGAGGCGGGCAATGCCGTTACATTGACCGGGTGGCTCCTCGGGTGCGTCCCTTTTCCAGCACGGCGTCTGCCCTCGAATGCCGCGGCGCGTACCGCCCCAGGTGCCGCCGCCCGGTCCTGGGGGAGCGCGTCACGGTGCGCCGTGCGGAGGTGCTCCGGGCCAACGGTGAGGAGTTGATCGGCGTCCCGGTGAGCGGCCGTGCGTAGATCCTATAAGTTCCTGCTGCGCCCCACCCGCCACCAGCAGATCGCGCTGGCCGCCTGTCTGGAGGACCACCGGGTCCTGTACAACGCGGCGCTGGA